>JBNKRC010000053.1:0-11307 GCA_050296215.1 Vibrio sp.
GATAAGGTTCTTTGGTGGTCTTATCTTTTACGAATTCGATACCAATCATGGCGCCCATGCCTCGGATATCACCAATGTATGGGTTTTCGTTCATCCATTTAGAGTAACGCTCCATAACGGTTGAACCAATTTCCTGAGCACGGTATGCCAGGTTATCTCGTTCCATGATTTCGATAACTTTTAGTGATGCGGCACAGGCAAGTGCGTTACCACCGTAGGTGCCGCCAATGGTTCCTGCTGGAGCTGATTCCATAATTTCAGCACTGGCTGTAATCGCACTCAAGGGAAGACCGCCGGCAATCGATTTTGCAGTCGTTACGATATCTGGGTAAGCCCCGGCTTCAGCCCAGTAATTGGTTGCAAACATTCGACCAGTTCTGCCAAAACCTGTCTGAACTTCATCAGCAATAAGCAGGATACCTTCTTTATCACAGATTTCTCTCAGCATTTTAACCCATGCGATAGGGGCCGGAATAAAACCGCCTTCACCCTGAAGTGGTTCTAAAACAATCGCTGCAACTTCGCTAGCCGGAGAGGCTTCTTCAAACACTTTTTCAATTTTTTGTTTGTAGTAAGCCAGCATCTGCTCTTCATTCATTTCTGCTTCAGCACGATACAAATAAGGAAATTCAGCGCGGAATATACCGCCAGGTAATGGCCCCATGCCTTTTGCATACGCTTTTTTTGCTGTCATAGACATGGTAAGCAGTGTTCTGCCATGGAAAGCACCAGAGAAAACGATAATGTTAGATCGTTTAGTGTAAGCTCTTGCAAGTTTTACCGCATTCTCGTCAGCTTCTGCGCCACTGTTAGCAAAGAAAGTTTTCTTTTCGTTACCTTTTACCGGAACAATTTGATTTAATTTCTCAGCCAGAGCTACATAGCCTTCATGAGTGACAATATTGAACATTCCGTGGAAATATTTTTCAGATTGTTCCTTCACTGCTTCAACGACTTCTGGGTGACAGTGGCCGATGTTTAGCACACCAACACCACCAATCCAGTCAAGAATATAGTTGCCATCCAAATCCTCAATAATTGCACCTTGTGCTCTTTTCATTGCAACTGGATAAATGCAGCGAATAGCACTTGGATTAGCTTTGCTTCTTCTTTCCTTAAGTGCCTGAGTTTTTGGGCCTGGAATGGCAACGCTTATTTGAGGTAACTGATCTTTTAACATTCCGTTTACTCCTATGATTTTTCCTTTGTGTCTTTGATAGTTGTTAATACTTTGATTTTATTTGGATTAAAAACCACCAAAGCATAGGTATTTAATGTTGAGGTATTCTTCAATGCCTTCTTTAGCTCCTTCGCGACCAAAGCCGGATTGTTTCACACCACCAAACGGTGCTACTTCGTTGGAGATAATACCTTCGTTGATTCCAACCATGCCAAATTCAAGCTTTTCAGCAATGTTAAAGGCACGGTGTAGAGATTCGGTGTAGAAATAGCTAGCCAGACCATAAATAGTGTCATTGGCTTTTACGACTAACTCTGCGTCATCAGAGAATCGTACGACAGGGGCAATCGGACCAAACAGTTCGGTCTGAACAATATCCATATCCTGAGTAACTTCAGTTAATACGGTTGGTTCGACGAACAGGCCATCCAGAGACTTACCACCAAGTGCGACGTTTGCTCCTTGCTCTACCGCGCGCTGGATGTGGCTCATTACACTATCTTTGGCTTTGATATCGATAAGCGGACCAATGTTGACGCCAGGTTCGATACCGTTGCCCACTTTCAATTCACTGACGGCTTTAGTGAACTTGCTGACGAACTCGTCATATACGCCATCCTGAACATAGAAGCGGTTGGCACAGACACAGGTTTGTCCCGCGTTGCGGAACTTAGATGCCATCGCGCCTTTTACAGCTTCGTCAATATTGGCATCATCGAATACGATAAACGGAGCATTACCACCCAGTTCCATAGAAGTTCGTTTGATGGTTTCAGCACACTGTTTGATCAGTTGGCTGCCAACCTGAGTTGAGCCAGTGAATGACAGCTTTTTAATATCATCATGGCTACACAAAATATCGCCGACAGCCACTGAAGAGTGATTGTTTACTACTGCCAGTAGCTCTTTAGGAAGCCCGGCCTGATAGGCCAGTTCTGCCATAGCATAGGCACACAGCGGGGTCTGGTTAGCAGGTTTTACGATAAAGCTACAACCCACAGCTAATGCCGGAGCTGCTTTACGGGTAATCATCGCAATCGGGAAGTTCCATGGTGTGATCGCCGCGGCTACACCAACCGGTTGTTTAATGGTTACCAGGCGCTTATTGGTCGCCGGAGCAGGGATGGTATCACCGTAAGTACGTTTACCTTCTTCTGCAAACCATTGAATAAATGACGCTCCGTATAACACTTCACCTTTTGCTTCAGCTAACGGCTTTCCTTGCTCAAGTGTCATGATTCTTGCTAGGTCATCGCTGTTTTCGATAACCAAATCGTACCAGCGACGTAAAATTGTACACCGTTCAGAGGCTGCTTTTGCCTGCCACTCTTTTTGTGCAACTTTGGATTTTTCAATCAGTGAAAGGATATCGCTGGTCGAGGTTGAAGGAATGTATGCCACTACTTCATCCGTTGCAGGGTTTAACACAGCGATAGCATCGTCACATGCATCGCACGTCGCATTTAATAATGTTTTGTTAACAATATGGTCCATCATTGTGTCTCTTTTGTTAGCTGTTGCAAGAATGTTAGATCCAATGGCTGGATCTATTTAAGTACCAGATGCTTTAAATTCGTGGTACCAGAGCAGGATTCATCACTGGTACCATCGGAACCTTGTTACTGGTTCTGTCGAATTTGTTACGCTTTCTTCATATTAGATTGCGAAACAAATTGGTAACAAACAAGTAACGACACAGGAAGAGGAATTTCTATGTTCAGTTTAAAGGGAAAGAAACTTGCTAAAACTTTACTGGCAGCAACCTTAGGTATCAGTGCCTTAGCAAGCTCTGCAGCAACATATGCCGCAGAATATAACTGGCGTTTTGCGAACTTATATGGCCGCGGAACTGCGTTTGGCGAAGTTTATGAAGACCTGGCAAAGAATATTGAAACCATGTCTAACGGACGCATTTCAGTGCAAGTGCTCTATTCTGGTGAAGGTGTTGGTACCAGTGGTATCCTGAATGCGGTTAAATCTGGTCTTATTACCATGGGCGCACCGTTCCAGCCAATGCATGCGGGTGAATTTCCGGCAGGTGTGGTTGAAGTCGGTTTGCCTGGTGGTACATCAGATGCGACTGAGCTTTCAACCTTATTCCACGAAAAGGGCTGGGGTGACGTATTGAAAAAAGCGTACGCATCTCAAGGCTTGGTATGGTTGGAACCATATATTCAGCCACCAGTTTATATCATCACTAAAGAGCCAATTAATTCGATTGCCGATTTTCAGGGTAAGAAAATCCGTGCACCGGGTGCATATGGTAAGTTTCTGCGTAACTTAGGTGCTTCACCGGTTTCTCTGGCCTGGAGTGAAATTTACACCTCATTGGCTACTGGTGTTATCGATGGCTCAATTGGTTCAAACATGATTGACCACCGTGATGGTAACCACGTTGAAGTAGCGAAATACATGTACCCACTACCACTGGCTGGTGCACAGGTACTTCCGATCATTGTTAACCAGAAAGCCTGGAAAAAGTTGCCTGGAGATCTGCAAGCAATTGTACGTGGTGCAACTGCTATTCATGCTCAGGAACAGTTAACTAAATCCAGACTTTGGGAATCTCAGGCTGTGGCCGATATGGAAGCTAAAGGTCTTCTATGGAGCCAGGAACCGTCAGCTGCTGATAAAGCAGCATGGAAACAAGCTGGCCTGTCTCTTGCGAAGGAATACGCGAGTGAAGATCCCTATTCTAAAGAACTTGTAGAGATCTTAGAGAAACAATAACACGGAATAAATAAGGTGAACTTATGTTCACCTTATTTCGTTTGGAGTTTATATGATTGAATCGATTTTACGAGGATACTGTAAAAGCATCAGGTATGGAGTGGACTTCATCGGTCGTTCAGTTGCTTATCTTATGCCTGTATTAGCCGCTATCGTCGCCTTTGAAGTTTTTGCCCGTTATGTTTTGGATAAACCAACTATCTGGGCCTATGACTCGTCACTATTTTTATTTGGTTATATTGCGGCACTTGGTGGAGCCCGGGCCCAGCATAAAGATGCACACATTAACGTCGATATTGTTTATGGAAAGGTGTCGGACAATGTTCGTCGGGTTTTTGATCTTATCAGTGCAATTCTGGCGATTGGTTTTCTGCTTGTCATGGCAAAAACCTGTTTCGATATGTTTATGGAAAGCCTGCAGTTCCATTACAAAACTCAAAGTGAATGGGCTCCGCCCATGCACCATTTCTGGTTAATGACCACGGTGGCATCAACGATCTTTGCTCTGCAATATTCAACCGAATTTATCTGTAATTTATTCCATCTGATTACTAAGCGAGACTTATTTGCTGACAAAGATGCACATAGTGAGCTTGAAGATCAGCCGTTCAAAGTAGATAGCCATCAGTTAGCTACACCAGCTTCTAGCAAGGAGAATCCAAATGGGAATTGAGATGTTAACCATAGTCTTATTGGTATGTATTCTTGCGGCCTTTGTTCTTGGGGCTCAGGTTGGTCTGGCCTTAGGCGGTATTGCCATGGGTGTCGGCTACCTAGTTTGGGGGGCCGATCTGTTTAATATTGTACCAACGACAGTAGAGAGCACATTTTTTAATTTCATTCTGCTTGCCATTCCTCTCTATATTTACATGGGACAAATTTTAACCCGTTCCGGAATTGGCGATGCGATGTTTAATGCCAGCCAACTGGCGATTGGTCGCTTACGTGGATCTCTGGCGATCAGCGTGATTGGAGTCTGTTCAATGATCGGTGCTATGGTCGGGATCATTGGCGCGGGTATTATGACTTCGAGCAGTATTGCACTAAAGCCGATGTTAGATCGTGGTTATGATAAAAAATTAGCCTTAGGTGTGATCATGGCTGGTGGATCGCTGGGTATCCTGATCCCACCAAGTATTCCGATGATCATGTTTGCATCGGCAACGCATAACTCTGTCGGTAAGGTGTTCTTAGGCGCAATGACTCCGGCGCTGATCACCGTTATTATGCTGATCAGCTATGTCATTATCTCCTGTAAATTTAATCCACACAGGGCTCCGCTTGATTCTGATAACGATATTGAGATTCCGAAGGGGTATGAGTTATTTAAGACCATTCGAGATGGAGCATCTTCACTTGCTCTTATTGTGGTAGTGTTAGGCAGTATTATTGCGGGTATCGCAACGCCGACCGAATCCGGTGCGCTTGGAGTGGTTGGTGCGATTATTCTTTCAATCCTGTTCAAACGATTTAAACCAGCAATGATTATGAAATCCGGCATGCAAACTGCGATGCTGGTTAGTGTCGCAATGTGGATTATTCTTGGCGCTTCGGTATTTAGTAACTTCCACCTGTTGATGGGGATTCAGGGTCTAGTATCAGACTTTACCCGTAGCCTGGATTTGCCACCAATCGTTATTATTATGATGTTCCAGGTTATTATGTTACTGCTTGGATTTATCATTGATGAGTTCATTATTGTATTGATGTGTGCTCCAATCTTTACTCCGGTCGCGGTATCTCTTGGCTATGATCCGATCTGGTTTGGTGTACTGATGATCCTAAATATCGTTATTGCGGTGCAAACTCCACCTTATGGATTCGCACTGTTCTACCTGAAAGGTATTGCACCTAAAGGTGTAACGATGATGGATCTTTATAAAGCGGTTATGCCATTTATTACGGTTCAGTTAGTCGTACTCATTATTTGTATGATCTTCCCGGATCTTGTCACCTGGTTACCAAATAAAGTAATGGGATAGCTGGTCACCCACTCCAGTCCGTAAAAAGCAAAGCTCCAATCGTTGTCTTAGATCGGGGCTTTTTTCTATCCATAAAAAAGCCATCCTTTCGGATGGCTTCAGAAGAATGTTCAACACTAAAAATTAGTGAAGGATACGGGCACGGATAGTACCTTCGATCTCTTTTAGTTTTTCCAGTGCTTCTTCAGAGCGGGCAGTTTCAACATCAATAACTACATAGCCGATGTTGATAGTTGTTTGTAGATATTGTGCCGCGATGTTGATGCCTTCTTCTGCGAAAATAGTGTTAATCTTATTCAGAACACCTGGGCGGTTTTCATGAATATGTAGCAGACGAGAACATTCGCGAAGTTCTGGCAGTGATACTTCAGGGAAGTTAACACTTGATAGGGTTGAACCGTTATCTGAATATTTGGCCAGCTTACCGGCAACTTCGATACCAATGTTTTCTTGTGCTTCCTGAGTTGAACCACCCACGTGAGGCGTTAAGATTACGTTGTCGAACTTAATTAGCGGAGATACAAATGGGTCAGCATTCGTTTTTGGTTCAGTCGGGAATACGTCAATTGCCGCACCAGAAACATGACCAGTCTCAAGCGAATGACACAGGGCTTCAATATCAACTACTGTACCGCGAGCGGCATTTATGAAAATTGCTCCTGGTTTCATGGCTGCAAACTGCTCTTTGCCCATCATATCTTTGGTATCCGGGGTCTCAGGGACGTGCAGAGATACTACGTCAGACATATTTAGCAGTTCATCCATTGTTGCTACCTGAACCGCATTACCCAGTGACAGTTTGTTTTCAATATCGTAGTAGTAAACGCGCATACCCAGGTTTTCAGCAATAATACCCAATTGAGTACCGATATGACCGTAACCGATGATACCCAGGTTTTTACCACGTGCTTCGAAACTGTGATCTGCACTTTTTTTCCAGATGCCACGGTGAGCCAGTGCACTACGTTCCGGTACGCCACGAAGCAGTAACAAAATTTCACCAAGCACAAGTTCAGCCACACTACGAGTGTTTGAGAATGGTGCATTGAACACTGGAATGCCGCGTTTTGCTGCAGCATTAAGATCGACCTGGTTGGTACCAATACAGAAACAGCCAATACCGACAAGTTTCTTCGCGGCAGCAATCACTTCTTCTGTCAGATTGGTACGCGAACGGATTCCGACAAAGTGGGCATCGGAGATTGCTTCAAGTAGATGCTCTTCATCTAATGAGCCTTTGTGATATTCGATGTTGGTATAGCCAGCTGCTTTTAGCGTTTCGACAGCTGAGCTGTGAAGGCCTTCTAGTAGCAGAATCTTGATTTTATCTTTTTCCAGTGAAATTTTGGCCATTATTCTCGTCCTTAACTATGCAAAGGTGGGCAAACGAGGCGCACGGGGTGCTTTTGGGGAAAATTTAGCATTTTTGCAACACGCAAACGTTTTCCTCATGCGTCTTCTGGGAATAAACTAACAAAAAAAAATCATTTTGGGTAAGAAAATTACGTAATAAGGAATAATTTTTTTGTTAAAAAAACATCAAACGGCACCTATGGGTACCGTTTGTTAAGAAATTACGTTAATTGATACATAAAATCGAGTTATTCTTCGATTTTTGCCCCTTCAGGCGTTCCGGTGATGACAACGTCAGCGCCACGGTGAGCGAATAACCCGTTGGTTACGACTCCCGGAATATTATTTAATTCGACTTCCAATGCCTTGGGTTCGGTAATCTGCAGGCCGTGTACATCAATTATGATATTACCATTGTCGGTGATCACGCCTTCACGGTAGACCGGATTGCCGCCAAGAGCAGCCAGCTTACGCGATACCTGTTCACGTGCCATTGGAATTACTTCTACCGGTAGTGGAAATTTACCCAATACGTCAACTGCTTTAGTACCATCAACAATACAAACGAATTTATCAGAGATAGCAGCAACGATTTTTTCACGGGTTAATGCTGCGCCACCGCCTTTGATCATATCGCGGGTCGGGTTAATTTCGTCAGCGCCATCAACGTAGACATCCAGTTTTTCTACGTCGTTGCAATCGTAAATGGTAATGCCTAATTCCTGTAACTTCTCAGTCGAAGCGACAGAGCTGGATACAGCACCTTTAATGTCGTCTTTAATCGAAGCGAGCGCATCGATAAAATGATTAACTGTTGAGCCTGTGCCGACGCCGATAATGCCGCCTTTAACTACATACTTAAGTGCTGCCCAACCAGCTTCTTTTTTCATTTCATCTTGTGTCATATCAATCTCCGCAATCGATTACCTGAGTTAAATTTCGCCGCGATTATAGCGCTATTTAATGGTTAATCCCAAGTCCAGATTTTGCCTGGTGTGACGATTTTCGGAAGTGGGATATCCCAGACTTCGCTCGGCAATTGGTCAACGTGCTGACAATCATGGGCCAAACCGATAGGGGTAGCTCCCTTACCTGTACTGAACCAGGCTGAAAGTGTTCGGTCATAATAACCGCCACCCATACCAAGACGTTGCCCCTTATTATCAAAAGCGACGAGTGGAGTGAAAATAATATCGAGTTTTGCGGCGGGGATAATCAGATCTTTTTTCAGTCGTGGTTCGGCAATCTTATAGCGATTTAATGTCATTTCAGTATCGCGCCGGTAATCTAAAAACAACAACTGGCCTTCAGAGAAAGGGTGAATCACCGGCAGGTAGACCGACTTGCCCAATTGCCATAGCTGTTCGATCAGTGGAAATGTATTCAGTTCGCCATCGGATGACAGATAGAGTGCGATGTGTTGTGCTTTGGCCAGTTCAGGCAGGCTTGTTACCTGAGTGACCAGATGATGCGCTGCCTGTTGCTGAAATTCATCGGAGAGTTGCTGACGTTTCTGGCGAACGAATTTTCGGAAGTCTTGTCTGCTTTGCAATGTTTGCATTAGGAATACCCCAGAGTGCCGTTGAAGATCGATGGCCCTTGAACCAGCTAGTTCAAGGCGGGTCAGCATTGAGCACCGCAGGCTTCTCGGTACATGCCGAGCTTGCACAATAGTGACCAGGTACTAACCCTTTGGTGTTGCTTATCGGCTCGGGGACGTTAACCCTCTGACGAACACCCCAGGGTAAATTTGATGTTTACTGAATTAACTACGCCTGCTGTTTGGTATTAACTTGCTTTAAGGCTTCATCCAAGGAAGCCGTTAGCTGTTCTATCCGTTCGGAAAAATGAGATTGATTAGTCTCTTTTTCACCTTTGAGTGTCTGCAGTTCGTAGCTGATATTTAAAGCCATGATAGTCAGTAGCTTTAATTCATTATTCACTTTGGTCCTGTCTGACATCTCTTGTAAACGTTGGTTTAAATCTTTTGCTGCATTAATCAGCGACTCCTCTTGCCCTGAAGGACAATTAACCCGCGTGATTTTTCCTAAGATTTCAACTTCTACCGCTTGAGTGCTCATGAGTTAACCAACGTAGTAATGTCTATGTTTCAGCAATGACATACAGGCCATTCTTAATGAGGAAACTATAGGTAAAGGCCTGACAAGTTTCAAGTGTTTCCCTCACTACAAAGTTAATTGGCATAGCAATTACTCAAAACTTGGACAATTCGTTTAGTCTGGCAGCATATTTGTTGGTCAGAGCATTTCGGCGATCATTTAACAATGATAGGATTGAAGTCATTTTTCAAAATACAGAGTCAGAAATGAGCGAAAAACAGCTTCCAGAGTATATTCCGTTTGCTAATGATCTAAAAGCAGCCAGCCTGGCTGTAACACCAGCTGAGGTTCAGGGGTTGGTGTTGGGTATGCTGGCCGGCGGGCTTAATGTTAATGATAAAAGCTGGCAGCCGTTGCTGTTCGATTATACGAATGATGGTATGGGGTGGCCGGTTGCTGTACTGACTAAAACTGAGCAGCTAATTGCTTTTGCTCAGCAGGAGATGTCAAACGTGAGTATGAGCCTTTCTCTGCTTCTGCCTGAGGGAGAAGGGGAAAGTGACTTATTTGACCGTGCTGATGCGCTGGCAGAGCTGGTCAATCATTTTATCTCCGGACTGGGGTTGATTGCCCTGGATGTACGACGCTTATCAAGCGATGCCAAAGAATCGTTAACCGACCTGGAAGAAATTGCCCGGTTAGGTCTGGATGAAGACGATGATTTGCAGGAGCAGGCCTTGCTTCTCGAACAGGTCATTGAACATGTTAAAGTCTGTATTCTGACTCTGCATGCAGAATGTGGCTTTAAAGGTAATGCGGCAGAGAGCAAGCCAACCGTTCATTGAGTTGAGGAGGGGGGACATTGCTAGATCAAATGAACAGCAGTTCAGCAACACCATTTGATGTGGTCATTGCCGGTGGTGCAATGACCGGGGCAACACTGGCGCTGATATTAGACCTGGCTTTCACCGGGTCGCTTTCAATCGCAGTAGTGGAAGCGTTTGAGAGTGATGAACGGACTCATCCCGGATTTGACTCGCGTTCAATTGCACTTTCGTATGGTACGGTGCAAATCCTGAAACACTATGGATTATGGTCGGAGATATCGCGGGTTGCTACGCCAATCAAACATATCAGTGTGACCGATCAGGGACATGCTGGTATGACCGATATTCATGCGGTTCAAGAAAAGATCGATGCATTGGGTTATGTTGTCGAACTGGCAGATATAGGACGTATTTATAGCGCGATGTTGCAGCAATGTGATTCGATTACCTTATTTTGCCCGGCAAAAATCGAACATATTGAGCGTTCAGTCGACAGTGTTGATATCGGGCTCAAAGACGGAGATCAACTGCGGGCCAGATTGCTGGTTGCCGCTGATGGTGCATTGTCTGAATGCAGCCGCCAGATTGGGTTAGCTCTTGAAGAACACGATTTTAATCAGGTTGCGCTGATTGCCAATATCGGTATATCACAACCACATAACGGGCAGGCTTTTGAACGGTTTACCACTTCCGGACCTTTGGCATTATTGCCGATGAGTGATAACCGTATGTCATTAGTCTGGTGTGTATCTCCAGAGCGGACTGAGCAGCTTTTGCTGACAAGTGACAGTGATTTTCTTGAACAACTGCAAGGTCAGTTTGGCTGGCGCTTAGGTAAATTGAACAAAGTTGGTGAGCGGGTTTGCTACCCACTGATTATGCGTTCACGTCCGCAAACCATCTCCCATCGTTTTGTTGCAGTCGGTAACGCGGCTCAGACACTCCATCCGATTGCCGGGCAGGGGTTTAATCTCGGAATTCGAGATGTCATTAGTCTGGTTGAATCTTTATCCGGTACCCTAGTTTCCGGAGGGGCAGTTGATCCCGGCGAATATGCATTACTTTATCAATATCAGTGCCGCAGACAACAAGATCGTGATGCAACTATGGCGATGACTTCATCATTAGTTCATCTGTTTTCCAACGACTGGCTGACGACAACGCTCGGGCGTAAT
>JBNKRC010000054.1:0-11286 GCA_050296215.1 Vibrio sp.
AGTTCGACATTAATTCCTTCGACACTGGCCAGCTCTTCGTTGACGCTTGCTGAAAGGAGCGGATGCCAGAACAGGTACAGTAATCCCAGGATGGCAAAGACCCCAATCCAGATAAAAATCAGATCCTGAGGGGTCACGGACAGAAGATCACCAAACAGGTAACCCATTAGATCAATCCGCACATCGGATAAGAAACTCACGGCGATTAAACCTATCGATAATGAGCTGTGGGCCAGAATGCCCAGCAGGGTATCGGTGGCGATGACCGATTGCCGCTGAAACAGGACTAAGGCGGCAGCAAGGATCAAACTGGTACAAATCAGGGCAATATTAATATTAACCTCAAGCAGAAAGCCCAGAGCAAGTCCCATTAATGAAGCGTGAGCCAGTGTATCTCCGAAATAAGCCATTTTGCGCCAGACGATAAAAGAGCCGAGCGGACCGGAGATAATAGCGATACCGAGACCGGCAAAAATGGAAGGAAGTAAAAACTCAATCATGATGAGATCCATGGTTGTGACATTGGCCGGACTCTGCATCGTTGTCTTCGACCGGATATCCGGAAAGGTCGTGGAGATGCTGATGTTGGTGTGAATAGAACACAAGCGCTTCTTTGGTGCGATGACCAAACATAGCAATATACTTAGGGTGATTTTTTACATCCTGCGGTTTACCTGAACAGCAGACATGATGTTGCAGACAAATAACATGATCGGTTTTTGCCATTACTAAATGCAAGTCGTGCGATACCATCAGAATGGCGCAGTTAAAACGCATCCGTAATCTATCGATCAGTTCGTATAAGTCAATTTGTCCCTGCAGATCTACTCCCTGGGCAGGTTCGTCCAGTACCAGTACATCAGGGTGAGTCAGTAGTGCCCTTGCCAGTAATACCCGCTGGCTTTCTCCTCCTGATAATGTGTGCATATTGCTTGAGGCAAGGTGCGGTGCGCCGACCATTTCAAGTGCTTCCGTCATCTCCTGATGACTGAACTTTCCGGCTAAACGTAAAAAGCGAAAGACGTTCAGTGGCAGTGAGTCGTTTAATTTCAGTTTTTGCGGCACATAGCCGATACGGGTTCTGGGCTGTTTGGTTATGCTGCCTGAATCAACCGGCTGAAGGCCTAGAATCACTTTTACCAGAGTGGATTTACCAGCGCCATTGGGGCCAATCAGCGTGGTAATTTTCCCCCTTTCCAGGACCAGTGAGATATTGTCGAGGACTTTACGTTGAGCAAAGTTAACGCAAATATTCTGAAGCTCGATCAGTTTCGACATGAATGGAACTCATTTACAATAGTGAATGTTATAATGTAACATTTAGCCACTATTTTAGCTAGATATCAGGGGTAACATTTCATGGTTTGGCAACGTTTGCTTTTAATCACTTTTTGCACTTTTTTTGCTTCATCATCACTGGCAGTTACGGTACTGACGTCAGTAAAGCCAATAGAAATGATCACTCATGAACTGGTAAAGGATACAGGGCGGGTTGATGTGTTATTAGAAAACAACGCGTCGCCACACGATTATGCTTTACGCCCGTCGGATCTGAGGAAAATCAGTTCGGCTGATTTAATCATCTGGTTTGGTGAAGGGCTGGAACCGTTTCTGACCAAGATGCTGGCTCATACCGACCAGAAAAAGGTATTAACGATCAGCTCGTTGGATCAGGTTCCATTCCGCCATTTTGGTGAGCTTCATCATGACGATGAGCATGATGATGACGGGCACCACCATGGTACACAGGATCCGCACTTCTGGCTTGGTGCCGATACGGTGAAGGTCGTAGCACAACATATTACTCGGCGTTTAATTGCGATAGATAAAGAAAACAGTCGCCATTACCAGAGCAACCTTGAGCAATTTCTGCACAAGCTGGATGAGACTGATCAACAGATTTCATCCCGGTTAACGCCTTATCAGGCATTCCCTTACTATGTTTTTCATGACGCTTACGGATACTTTGAAGAACACTATCAATTAAGTAATCAGGGTTTTTTTACCGTGTCGCCAGAAAGAAAGCCGGGGGCAAAAACGCTTATTAAGATACGTAAGGCGCTGGCAAAGGATGAGCAGGTTTGTGTCTTTGCTGAGCCTCAGTTTCAACCTGCGGTGATTGAGAGTGTCATGCGCGGAACTCATGCCAGACTGGGGATACTCGATCCGTTAGCCAGTGATATTGACGTGCGTGATGGTAGTTATTTCGAGTTTTTGACTCAGCTCGCGAACAGTTTTGAACAATGTTTTCGCAGTCAGTGAAGTAAAATAAAGAAAATGATCTGAGTGAAAATGGGCGTGGTATAGCGGGGGAGGCTATACCACGGGCGAAAACCGCCGATACCGAATGCCGTTAAATTGATAATTATCAGCTTGCCGGCTTTCGTGCCGAGAGAGGGATATCTCTTCGGCCAAAAAGATAAGTAGACAGGCTAATCTCAACAATAAACACCCCTCCGCATCCGCATTAAGGTGCCCAAATAAGATAAGCCAAGGCAATACTAACACTGTTTTTTCAGTGATTCTGTCTCATATCCAAGACCGCCTATTGATTTATTAGTTAACAACACACTTTTTGCTAAATCGATTAAATTTTGTGTAAAAAACCATCAAAATTAACGTTATATTAACAACTAAAATTGATTTTGCTCAAAATTATACCTGTCGTTTGCAGTTATTATAGTAATCGTTAATAATAATGTTTCTCATTTGAGTTTTTGGTAAGGGTGGCGTTTATGCGGTTAAATGAATTAAAGGAAGGGGATAGTGCTGATATCACAGCATTTATCAACCTTGATAATGAAGTGCGAAAACGTTTGATGGTAATGGGACTGTTACCTAATACTCCGGTGACTTTAGTTCGCCGAGCTCCGATGGGAGATCCGCTCCAGGTTATGGTGAGAGGCGTGTCTTTGGCTGTTCGCGAGAAAATTGCGGCATCGATCGAAGTGGAGGTGGCGTAATGGAATACCAGATTCTTACTGTGGGCAACCCGAATAGCGGAAAAACCACGTTGTTTAACGGACTGACCGGTTCTAAGCAACAGGTTGGTAACTGGGCCGGGGTGACGGTAGAAAAGAAAACCGGTCGTTATACTCAAGCCGGGGATCTGTTTTCATTAACCGATTTACCCGGAATTTATGCTCTGGATAGCGGCAATGACAGTAATAGTCTCGATGAATCCATTGCGTCTCGTGCGGTATTAACTCATCCTGCCGATCTGATTATTAACGTAGTTGATGTAACGTGTCTGGAACGCAGCTTATATATGACTTTACAACTGCGTGAGCTGGGGCGCCCGATGGTTGTGGTGCTCAACAAAATGGATGTCTTGAAACGTGAGCGCCAGGTTCTGGATGTTAAGTTACTTGAAGAAGTACTGGGATGTCCGGTTTTCAATATATCCGCGCATGATAAGCATCAGGTGAAACAGTTTAAAGAACAGTTGCACAAGGCACTGGTGCAGGGCGTTGTATTAAAAGAACTTACCCTTGATTATGATGCTCAGTTTGAATCTGCAATAGAGAAAATAGCGCCTTTATTTGAGAAACAGCATGATGTAACACCCCGGGCACTAGCGATTCGTGCTCTGGAAAGCGATCGTTTGATCATTAATCAGTTATCGGAACCTGACCGTCAACTGGTAAGGCAGCAGCAGGATGCTTGTGGCGTTGATATCGATCTGCATGTTGCGGATACCAAATACACGTTTTTACATGAACAATGCCAGCGCCTTCGCCGTACTCAGGGTAAGCTGAGTCACAGCCTCACTGAAAAACTCGACACCGTTATTCTTAACAAATGGATAGGAGTGCCATTCTTTTTTGTTGTGATGTACCTGATGTTTATGTTCTCAATTAATGTGGGAAGCGCATTTATTGATTTCTTTGACATCGCCATTGGTGCCCTGTTGGTCGATGGTACTCACCATTTGTTCGATAATCACCTTCCCGTCTGGCTGGTAACGGTTCTGGCCGATGGTATCGGAGGTGGTATTCAGACGGTTGCGACGTTTATCCCGGTTATTTCCTGTCTTTATATGTTTATGGCGATACTGGAAAGCTCAGGTTATATGTCTAGAGCGGCATTTGTTCTGGATAAAGTGATGCAGAAAATCGTTCTGCCGGGTAAGGCGTTCGTGCCGTTAATTCTCGGTTTTGGTTGTAATGTTCCGGCCATTATGGCGACACGAACGCTGGATCAGGAACGTGAACGTAAACTGGCTGCCTCAATGGCTCCATTTATGTCCTGTGGTGCCCGTCTTCCGGTTTATGCATTGTTTGCTGCCGCATTCTTCCCTGACAATGGTCAGAATGTCGTTTTTGCTCTTTATATTCTGGGTGTTGCGGCTGCCGTACTGACCGGCCTTGTCCTCAGACACACATTATATCCGGGCTCGAGTGATTCATTTATTATGGAACTACCGGATTATGAATTACCCACAATGCAGAACGTTGTGCTTAAAACCTGGCAGAAACTGAATCGTTTTGTGTGGGGAGCCGGTAAGACGATCGTCGTGGTTGTGGCTATTCTGAGTTTCCTCAACTCTGTCGGTACCGATGGCAGTTTTGGTAATGAAGGTACTGAAAAATCTGTCTTATCTCAGGCATCTCAGGCGATTACTCCGGTATTTGCTCCAATCGGGGTTAAAGAAGATAATTGGCCTGCAACGGTAGGCATTATTACCGGGCTTTTCGCAAAAGAAGCGGTGGTGGGAACACTCAACAATCTTTATACCAACGCCGATCAGACAGGCGGCGAGTATGATTTATGGGGTAGTCTTAAAGACGCGGTTATGTCGGTTCCGCAAAATTTGATGGGATTAAGTTTTAGTGATCCCCTGGGGATTGAAGTCGGTGATTTGACCAATACACAGGTTGCCGCAGAAGCACAACAGGTAGATTCTTCTATCTTCAGTAATATTCAAAAGCAATTTTTGACCGGTGGTGCAGCATTCTCATATCTCATTTTTATTCTGCTTTATACACCATGTGTTGCCGCGATGGGAGCTTATGTCCGTGAATTTGGTGCAAAATATGCGCGCTTTATTGCTTCGTGGACGTTCGGTCTGGCTTATATCAGTTCTACTCTGTTTTATCAGGCTTCTAATCTGGCGGTTCATCCGCAACAGAGCATCGCCTGGATTGGATCAATTATCGTTGCTTTGGGTGCCGTGTATCGGTGGTTGACGGTTAAGGGGTATAAACAACGTCAGCTGGAGGCGCAAATTTTATGATATTGCAGCAACTCAAACAGTATATCGAAGAGAATGGCCCGGTATCCCGTACTCAGTTGGCCCGGCAATTTCATATGAGTGAAGATGGGGTGGATGCTATGCTTGGTGTGTGGATCAACAAGGGCGTATTATCCCGGACCGTTGATACAAACGCGACCAATCACATTATGCGTATCAGGTACAATATTCAGAAACCGGATTCGCTTTCGCTTAATGTGATTATGTAATACAAAGCCGCTTAGTTGAGCGGCTTCCTTATGCGATGGAGATTCCATCCTGTTCAATAGCGTAAACCTCTATAAATCACATCGCAGAGAACAAAGCATCATGGATTAATTGTGAGCGGATTTTATCGGTTAATTCCGACTGTTCTTCTTCACTCCGCCATGTTCCTGAAGTGTTTCCCCAAATCGGCCCCGGCCAGGCAATATCATTTTTAAAGCGGGCAATATGGTGATAATGCAACTGAGGGACCAGATTGCCTAACGCACCCAGGTTGATTTTATTCGGCTTAAACTCCAGTTCGAGAAGTTCGCTGATCATCTGAGATTCGCGCAAAAATTGTTGTTGCTGTTCCATCGTCATGTGATGAAACTCTTTCAGGTTTTCAATTTTCGGTACCAGAATAAGCCAGGGAACCGAGCTATCCCGATGTAAAAGAACCATACAGAGAGGAAACTCACCAATATACGTTGTATCTTTTTTTAGTTGTGGGTGAAGTGTGAACGTCATATCCGCATCTCTTGCTTTGATTAATAAAAAACTCGGCAGTTGCCGAGTTTTTGCTGTTAAGTTGAAACTTACATTCTGTCCAGAGTCTCAATACCAAGTAGCTCAAGACCTTGTTTGATCGTTTTGGCAGTCAGTGCAGCCAGTTTCAGGCGGCTCTGTTTGATAGCATCATCGGTTGCGTTCAGTACCGGGCATGCTTCATAGAAGCTGGAGAACTGACCGGCCAGTTCGAACAGGTAACCACACATGATATGAGGCTGACCTTCTCGGGCAACACTCTGAACGGCTTCTTCGAACTGAAGTAGTTTGGCAATCAGTGCTTTTTCTTTATCTTCTGTTACCTGAATTTCGCCTTCCAGATTATCCATCGCGATGCCCGCTTTTTGGAAAATAGAAGAAACCCGGGTATAAGCATACTGCATATATGGTGCAGTGTTGCCTTCAAATGCCAGCATGTTATCCCAGTCAAACACGTAGTCTGTGGTGCGGTGTTTTGAAAGGTCAGCATATTTTACGGCAGCCATGGCTACGGTTTTTGCAATATTGGCTTTTTCTGCGGCCGCCAGTTCCGGGTTTTTACTTTCAATCAGTTTGTTAGCGCGTTCTTCTGCTTCATCCAGCAAATCAGCAAGACGAACCGTACCGCCGGCGCGAGTTTTGAACGGGCGTCCGTCTTTACCTAACATCATTCCGAATGCATGGTGCTCAAGTGAGACATCATCAGGGATGTAGCCGGCTTTGCGGACAATGGTCCATGCCTGCATCAGGTGCTGGTGCTGGCGAGAATCGATGAAGTAAAGCACGCGGTTTGCGCCCAGTGTCTCATAGCGATATTTTGCACAGGCAATGTCAGTAGTGGTGTATAGGAAGCCACCATCACGTTTTTGCACGATAACGCCCATTGCTTCGCCGTCTTTGTTTTTGAATTCATCCAAAAAGACGACCTGTGCACCATCATCTTCCTGTGCCAGACCCTGCGCTTTCAGATCGGCAACAATCTTTGGCAGCATGTCGTTATACATGCTTTCACCCATCACATCATCACGAGTCAGCGATACGTTAAGGCGATCGTAGTTACGCTGGTTCTGTTGCATGGTAATGTCGACCAGTTTTTTCCACATTTCAGCGCAGTATTCGTCACCGCCCTGTAGTTTTACCACGTAACCACGTGCTTTTTCAGCAAAGGCTTCGTCTTCATCGTAGAGTTTTTTCGACTCACGGTAAAACGCTTCAAGATCGGAAAGCTCCATCGAAACTTCGCCTGAATCTTGCTGAACACGTTCCAGGTTGGCAATCAGCATACCGAACTGAGTACCCCAGTCACCGATATGGTTGGCGCGGATTACTTTATGGCCTAAGAATTCCAGGGTGCGGACAACGGCATCACCGATGATGGTTGAACGTAAGTGACCAACGTGCATCTCTTTTGCAACGTTTGGCGCGGAATAGTCAGCCACGATCGTTTGCGGAGCTTCCTGAGCCACACCAAGACGAGAGTCAGCTAATGCAGATTCTGCCTGAGTAGCTAAAAATTCATTGCTCAGAAAAATGTTGATAAAACCAGGGCCGGCAATTTCAGTTTTGCTTGCGATTCCATCCAGGTCCAGAACATCCAAGACTTTTTGGGCAAATTCACGTGGGTTGATACCCAATTTTTTAGCTACACCCATAACGCCATTTGCCTGATAGTCGCCAAACTGTGGTTTAGCTGACTGGCGTACCGCAGCCGGACTACCTGTTGGTGCGCCTGCTGCTTCAAGTGCTTGTGATACTTTATCGTTTATTAGTGCCTGGATATTCACACGCTTGTCCTTCGATCTAACGAAATAGTAAGTGATACATCGAATTCACCGAAAATTGGTGACATACATCTCGATTCTGTTCAAAAATTGGCGCACATAGTAGCAATTTTCTCTCCTCTCTTACAGAGCTGAATGAGGTAATTTTCCACTTTTCAATCCACTCCTGCTAACATGGGCTGCTTTCATTCTCATTTGGATTACTCAGCATGTCCCGTCAGTCTCAGAATTGTCTTTTTTTCCCGGCTCAGTTGTGTTCAGAATTGCCTCTGTTTGCACAAAAAATTGCCGAGCTGTGCCAACTGCTTGGCCTGGATGCAACTCATCTAGAAGCGGACCATATTGCAATGCGGATTAATCATCCGGAAGCGGCTGAACTGGCTGAGCTGTTATGGAGTGAATGCGGTACTGTTATTTCAAAAGCGCAGATCAACGGGCGCCCGATTGTTGTCATCAAATTAGATCACCCGGTTAATATCGGAATCTGGACGACATCATGTATTGAACTCCCTTATCCGCTACCAGGTAAAGCTTACTCGCAGCAGGGCTGGGAGCATGTGGAGTTTGTTATCCCGGTCGAAGCCGGGACCGGTGATGAGCTGGTTGATGCGGTCAAACAGGCATTTCCCGAACTGGCCGAACGCTGGACAACATTAGCCTCATCGGGAGTGGCGGTGAAAGTTTCGTCCCCTCAGGGCGAGGGGGAGCGTCTGGCTAACCCGACCCTCGCATTTAAGTGGAATCATGTCTGTGTGAAACTTCATCCGCATTCCCTGATCGATGTGATTGCATCGGAACAATCACACGATTAATGCATTAGCCTAAATTACAGTCTTTAGGGCGGGTCTGAAACTCTTCCAGAGAAGTAATCGGCTGGCCAAGATCAAGAGGACTGGCATCGGGATGCGCATTTCCCTGAGTATGCATAATAAGCCGGTTTGCCGTTCTCGGTTTAAGCTGATTGACGACGAACCGAATCATATCGGAGCGGGACAGCGCTTTAAGCTCGGCTAATACCTGGTCACGCTGGCTAAATTCGTTATCTTTATTACCGATTGCGACCCATAAGCGCTGGGCCCGGCTGCGCAGTGAAGGATCCGGCGTTGATATCTGATTCCACAATCCTTTTTTACTACTGTGCCACTGGTATTCGTTCAGCTCTAACAGCACCATATAAAATGCGTTCAGGAATTCATCGATCGATTGCATCAGATCCGATGGTGCCGCATTTGGTGACTGTACATACAGTACGATTCCCGGATGGCGGTTAAGCGGTAAATTTCCGGTACCGACCATATAGCCCAGTTGTTGTTTGGTACGGATTTCATTAAAGAACGTGGCCGACATTAAGTGATTGGCTAACGAGTAAAGTGCAATGTTCTGCGGTGATATATCGTCGCACTGATAGTAAACGACGACGGCAGAATCTTCCTGACCGCACTCAACCTCTCTCTGGAGTGTGCCCTGAGAGCCAAGCATAATTAACGGGCGTAGTGATTCTTCGTATTTCTGATCTTTAACATGCATCGCCTGAGTCAGTGACTCACCAATCGCTAGGGCATCGTCTTTGGTCCAGTCACCGTAGACAAACATCTCGATATGAAGCAGTGTCAGAATATTGTCAACGAACGGACGCAGGTCTTCTACTTTTATGGTTTCCAGTGCATCAATTAATTCTGAGAAAGGTGGATTGTTCGGCTGTAGCAGACCGGTTAATGCATTAAAAAGTTGTGAAATAGGACGGTCATGTGAGGCGTTACGCCAGCTACGCTCAAGCTGGGTCTTTACGGTGCCAAAACGATTTTTACTGAATTCCCGGTTGGCGAATTTTTTCAGGATGAGTTTCAGCAGCTCGGGTTGCTTAGGGCTGAATCCGCTTAATGTTAAGGTTACACCACCCTGATGGGCGTACATATTATACCCCATCCCGGCTATTTCGGCCTGATAGGTTTCTTTTACTAATGAATCTAAAAAGATCTCCACACAAAGCCGCGTCATAACTATCGCACGAGTGTTGGCGACGGCATGAGGACTATCAATGGCAATGTAAATGACCCCCTTAGGAACTCGGTATTCATTATCCTGCATATGCCATAACCGGAAGCCGGAATTTTCTTTGATGATCTGGGGGGTATCGAGTTCAGCTTCCAGCGGTTTGAGGGCTAAATCATAATTGATAAACGGGTTTTGCTCCGGCAGGAAAATATCAATATCGTCCAATGGTGTCAGTAACTCCGCCAGCTCTTGGTCGGACAGTTTACGGATGGAATAGGGAGTGTAATACCAAAGAGCCGTTTTATCGTATTCGCCATCCTTCGCAACGAGAGTCGCTCTGAGATTCTGCGGAGTAAAATAAGTCAGAATATCGCGCAGTACCGTTTCATCATAGTTCTCCATCATGTAGTCACCACAGACGATATCCTGAGCCTGATAGTGCTGCATATTGATAACCAAATGAGAGACCATATCTAAAGAACGGGTTGGTTCCTGATAGCGGAATGCCGATTCAAGTACGGCACGTTTTTCCGCATAACGCCATTCATTCAGCCCTTCAGTCCGGATTAACTCAATATACTGAAAGACCGACCGGACAATTTCCTGAACGTAATCCAGTCCTTCTTCAGTTAGCTGTAAACTCACATTGAATTCACGGTAATTACTGCCGCTCGCACCGCCACCGGCGGATAAACCGGTCACCCAGCCTTTTTCTTTTAGCGCCAGCATCAGGCTGCCTTCGCCTTCATAGCCCAGAAGATGGGCGAAATAGGAGAGTGGTTTAGAGCGGTAATAATGAGTCATACAGGGCAAAGGAAAACTCAGAGTCAGCTTGCGAATCTCTTTCAGCGGTTCAACCTGAATATAAACCGACTGCTGCTTTTCAGTAACAAACGGAATATCAACGGTCTTTCCTGCTAGGTTCTGATTTGTTACCTGCTCGAATAATGGCGTAATGATAGTTTCTAATTCATCTAGAGAATGATGGCTGACTAAGGCAAGGGTCATTAAATCAGCGGAATAGTTCTTCTGATAAAAGGCCAGTATTTCATCACGAATACTTTTCCCGTTACGGTCTTCCAGAGTCTGTGTGTTACCGACTGAAAACTTGGCAAAGGGGTGCGCAGGATTGATGGTTTCTTTATGGACCTGATAGAGGCGCCGGGTATCATCGGTAAGTTTCAGCTTGTATTCAGACTCGATGGCCTGACGTTCTTTGTCGAGTGCTTCTTCATTAAATAAAGGTTCAAAAAAGAACCGGGCAAAGCGGTCAAGTCCCTGTTCATAGGCATTAGGTGAAATATCAAAAAAGAAGCAGCTGTGTTCGGTGCCGGTCCATGCGTTGTGAGTACCGCCATGCTGATTAATAAAATTTTGAAATTCGCCGGTTTTGGGATATGTTTCTGTGCCCAGAAAGAGCATATGCTCAAGGTAGTGGGCTAATCCTTCGCGATCAAGCGGATCATCGAAATGACCGACATTCACGGCTAATGCTGCTGAGGACTTTTGCGCAGAGGCATCATG
>JBNKRC010000055.1:0-11104 GCA_050296215.1 Vibrio sp.
TAAACTTTGGTTACAACATGTTATTCCCAATCTGGAGTTGCCGAATATAAGTTGTGAAGCGTATTCCGAATACATCCATGCTTTTGCATCGGATAGTGTCAGCGTCATTTATGCCAGTGGATATCTTGGTAATCCGGCATCCATGTATGGTCATGTACTACTAAAATTTAATGGTGATGGAACTAATAATGATTTACTCAATAATACGTTCAGTTATGGGGCAAAGTCGGATGACGGTGATAATAAATTAACTTACATATTTAAAGGCGTGACCGGCGGATATCAAGGTCGTTTTGCCAATCAGAAATTTCACCAGCAGGCACTGCGTTATAATGAATCTGAACTTCGTGATTTATGGGAATATAAGCTTAATTTAACCCACTACCAAATCGAATTATTGTTAGCGCATTTGTGGGAACTGGAGCGAACAGATATTACGTACTATTTTTTCAGGGAAAATTGTGCCTATCAGTTAGCCAAGCTCCTGAATGTCGTTATTGATGAACCATTGCTGCCTTCAGGGAAAACGTGGGTAATCCCATTTGATATTGTCATGATGCTGAATCGTGATGAAACGAAAAAATACGTCAGTGACGTGATATATCACGGCTCCCGTCAGGAAGATTTATATGAGCATTTCCGGCAGCTCAGTGCAGATGAAAAAAAGCGTGTTAAAGATATTGTTGAACAACCATCAGATATGACGGTGAAGACGTTGCGGCAATCCGATCCGGATTCCGAAAAGCGCGTCATTGATACATTGTATGATTATTTTGCCTTTCTTAGTGTGAAAAATTCTGAATTAACCGAAGAGCAAAAAATAAAGCGGCAACTGATTCTTACCGAGCGTTTTATTCTTTCGCCCGGTTTATCTGACTGGGATCAAACGGTCAAAACGCCTCCTCATTCCGGGCAATACTCCACACTTTTTCAGGTTTCACCATTTTATAATGATGCTATGGGATCGGGAGTCGCTTTACGTTTTCGGGCGAGTTACTACGACTTATTAAATGTTAACGACGCCAGAATTCCATTTTCCGAATTGTCATCTTTTGATTTAAGCGTTTATAAAACCAGAGAACACGATTTAGAGATTCGGTCTTTTACCCTGTTGAACGTGACCAACCTTAATGTTTCTCAAACCTCGCTGCCTCAGGATCACTCTCCGGCGTGGTCATTAGTGTTAGGGTATAAACCAGAAAATCTCTCCTGCACAGATTGTGCGGCGCCGTATGTTGGTGGGTTTTATGGTGAAAGTTTAGGTTTTAACGATAACTCAGCTATGTATTTATCGCTGGCTGAACAGATTCAATTCCCATCCTCTTCCGATGTTTTATTAGAAGCGGGACCGGAGATTGGAGGGGTGTTCAATATCACCCCGAACTGGGCGACGGTGATAAAAACAGGCCGTCGCTTTAACCTTAATGATGTAGCGGAACACAGAGATTACCTGTCCTGGGAGCAAAGATTCTTGCATCATCAAGATTTTGATGTGAGAACATCTGTAAACTTCGACGGTGATAATTACGAATACGCTATTAATTTATCAACATATTGGTAACTTATTATGAAAAAAATAATCTTAAGTGCAGTGGCGTCAACCGTTCTTTTGGCAAATTCGGCTTTTGCTGAGACAAAATCAACCAGTATCAACCCTTGGAAACAATGTGGTATCGGTGCGATCATCTTTGATGAGAATGGTGTCGCTGCTGCGATCTCAAATATTATCTGGGACTTGGGTACTACCGCGGTTTCGTCAAAAATCTCTTCTGAAGAATCATGTGAAGGTGTAAAAGCTCAGACTGCTCAGTTTATCCAGGATAACTACAATCAGGTTATCGAGGAAACATCTCGTGGTACTGGTGAGCATTTAGCCGCAATGCTGGATATGCTTGGTGTGGATTCTGCACAACAACCAGAAGTGGTTGCCGCTATTCGCGCAGAAATTGCACCTAAAGTTGCTGCGGATCAGTCTAATCCTGAAGCTTATTACAATGTCGTCATGGCAAATATCTAACATAACGACATAATTGCTTTTAATAAAAGCCGATGCAACGTATCGGCTTTTTTCTGTCCCGGCCTACAAGGCATTGGGTATCATCAGCAGCGATATACAAAAATAGCTCATGATGACGGCGATCAGAGCATCCAGAATGCGCCATGCGTTTCTGTTGGAAAACATGGGAATCAGCAGCCTGGCGCCATAAGATATAGAGATAAACCACACTACACTGGCCAGCATCGCTCCGATGCCAAACTGCCATTTTCCCATCCCCTGGTAACTCATCGACAAACTTCCCAGCATAAATACGGTATCAAGATAAACATGCGGATTAAGCCAGGTGTAGCCCAGACTTGTCGCTATGATTTTACGTCGTGAGTGGGGAGTGGTTGACGAGGGAGCGAGTGTTTCTTTGCTGTGCCACACCCGTTGTATGGCCATTACGGCGTTTACACCGAGAAAAAGGGCGCCTGAATAGCGGATAAATTCAATCATCCCCGGGAAGGTATTTACGATAAAACCCAGACCGGAAATTCCGGCCAGTATCAGCAGAATATCACTCACAATACACACTAAAGCGATGGTGCCGGTATGACGGCGAAGTAAGCCCTGACGAAGGACAAAGGCATTTTGCGAACCAATACAAACGATTAATCCGGCTCCGGTAGTAAATCCTGTAGCAACAGATGACGTGAACATAAACAATCCTGACGATGAATATCCTTAACTGAGAGATGAGTATGCTTGCTGTTTTGCTATTAGAAAAATGATATAAACTTAATATGATTAAGAATATCTAAACAGTTTGGATTAATTATGAGCCTGTTGTCGCCACAAATCGTGGCATTTATTGCGGTTATAGAAGAACAAAGTTTTGAGCGGGCGGCAAAACGATTATCGGTATCGACATCGGCGGTGTCACAGAGAATTAAAACACTGGAAGACCGGATCGGGCAGTTACTGATTATCCGGCAATCTCCGTGTAAACCGACACCCGCCGGAGAACGGCTTCTGAGCCGGGTTAAACCGATGTCGTTACTGGAAGCCGAGGTCATGGAGGATTTTCTGCCGGATCGGCAAGCGTCGCATCATGTGAATACATTGTCGATTGCGGTGAATGAGGATTCGCTCTCGACCTGGTTTTTAAGTGCATTATCTGACTTATATAACGGTTATGGTTATCTGTTCGATATCTGTGTCGATGATCAGGATTTTACGCTGGAGTATCTGAAAAATGGTACTGTTATCGGAGCTATGACGTCGGAAGCAACCCCGCTACAAGGGTGCTCGGTTCATCCATTGGGCAAAATGAGATACTGCGCAATTGCGTCTCCGCAGTTTGCCGATAAGTATTTTAGCGAGGGTTTGACTGCCAGGGCATTTCAACAGGCGCCTGTGATTACCTATAACAGAAAAGATCCGTTACAAACACGTTTTATGCAAGCCATGACGCAAAAGACAATTATACCGGACAATATCCATTACCTGCCCAACTCAGTTCAGTTAGTGGAGGCTGCTGTACAGCATATGGGGTGGTGCGTCGCCGCAGAGGGGCTGTCAGAAGAGGCATTTAAAAGTGGTAAAGTGATTAATCTTGCTCCCGGTGTATGGCTTGAGGAGCCGTTATTCTGGCAACATGCGGCGGTACGCTCCCGGGTTCTGGACCGAGTTACCCGGGCTTTTTACTCGGCGTCTTCTGCTTCTCTTCATCAATAAAGCCGAGCGGGAGGTTGTTAGATTTACTGCAGGCGGATAGGGAAATGACGGAAGACAGTCCGGAATTTATGACCACCGTTAAGAAACGGTCAGGCGTGTTCCTGATGATGAGCAACGGACTGGGCGAAGCTATAGCCGATGCCACGTTCAGTGCGAATGAAGTGAGGTGTCTTAGGATTGGGTTCGAGTTTATTACGTAAACGGGATATCAGCACATCCACCGTACGATCATAAGCTTCCGCCCCTACACCGCGCAGTGCGACCAGTAATTGCTCCCGGGACATAACCCGTTTGGGATGTTTAACTAACGTTTCGAGCAGGGTAAATTCACCAAAAGTAAGGGCAATATAATCGCCGTCCCTATTTTGTAACTGACGGGTAGACAGGTTGAGTGTCCATCCTTCAAAAAAAAGACAGTCATACTGTTCGCTGAGGCTGACTTCCTGAGTTTGCTGGATAAAAGAGGAGCGGCGGATTAAGGCATTAACCCGGGCGACCAGTTCGCGAATATTAAATGGTTTCATCAGGAAATCATCGGCTGCCAGCTCAAGACTGATAATCCGGTCTGATTCACTTCCTTTCCCGGTCAGCATCAGGATTGGCACCATACTCGTTTCGCGTATACGGCGGGCAAGTTCTAATCCATCTTCATTTTTCAGACGTAAGTCGATGATTAAAAGATGGTAATTGACCTGTGTCATTTTTGCGATACATGCATATCCGTCAGCAACGGTATCGCACGGGTAACCTGCCTGAGTGAGTACTTCTGAAACGAGTTCACGAACATCAGGTTCATCATCTACTACTAAAATAGGTTTGTTATTCCGATTATCCATAGAGCTTGCTCAAAAAATTCTGTTTTGCCAAGACGTTGCGAATCTAGCAAGTAAACGGGGATATGACAAATATAATGGGCGGAGGGTAAGAGGTAGGGCACGTTTTACCGATTTATTTTTTTTGAAAACAGACGGAAAATGTTCACGTCTGTTTCCTCTGAATAATTTCTGTCAGAAATTACATCCCACGCCGAGATAAGTAATCTCGAAGTCAAAATCGCTCAATTCATTGGGTAATTGCAGTTTTTTATAGTTTAGCTCTGCATAGAATCGTGAATCCGGAAAGGATGCCTGTAAGCCGATACCATAAGCGACCCCGGGCCGATCATAATGGACTCCTATATAGTGACCACCATCAAGTGTTACATTACCATTCAGATAAAAATACCCGAATCCGACTAACGGGTAAATCCGCAGCCATGATTCACTTTTGGGCTGATAGATCGGGCCGGCCATAAAGTCATAGATACTGGCGTCATTTTTCTTTGAATAATCAAATGAACTGACTACTCCCCACTGATTACCATCATTAATTTTGGCGGCAGTAAATCCTCCACCGATCTCCTGTTCGCCGCTTACCCGCAGCGATGAAATACCTGCTGAAAAATAATCGTCATCAGCAAGGACAGATCCGGTTACGCCGGTTAAGGCTAACATTGTGAAAAATAATGGTTTTGATGTCATATTGATAAACCCGGCTCATTTTATAAACGTTGTGTTTAAGGATGATATGGGCATCATGTTGACTATTCAAACGGGAATCAGAGCTTATCATTACGAATCAAAGGGTAGTCTCATAATTGATTTAACGGGCCCTTCGATAGCAAAGGGCCACGACGACTCTGTTTTTCGTGATTTATTCCAGAGCCCAATAAGTCACGGGGTTCCAGCGACAGACTACGTCGCTGATAAATCGGATCGTTGTTGCGTCTTCCGGGACAAATATCCGGGCGGTCATGACGTACTCGCCATCATTGATAAAAATTTCCAGTGAGGAGGAGTCCGCTAAAACCTGTAGGTTTACATCCTGACCGTGTGGCCACGCAATTTCCCGTTGGCGTTCTCCGTCGGTAGGTAGGGTATGGCTTCGGTCCAGCAATATCCGCTGATTCTCTGCATCAAGGATAAAATCGCAGTAGTATTCACCGTTGTCCATCAGTCTCACTGTCATAGTTCCGTGTTCAGGCCAGGCTAAGTGAGTGTGCAGTTCAAAACTATTGTCAGTCAGTCTCAGGTTGTGCTCTAAGGCCGGTTCGCTGAATTCCGTCTGCTGTATTTTACCCCGCAGTGTTTGCAGTTCCCTGGCCGGGGTTTGGTATATTTTCCCGTTTTTCCATTGCAGCTCTCGCAGACAGGTAAGCTGATGAATCCACTGATCCTGTAAGCTCGGCTGTTGCATCTCATCTGGCATGCCCATCCATGCAATCATCAGCCGTCGTCCGTCAGGCGTTTCTGCGGTTTGCGGCGCATAGAAGTCGAACCCGTAATCCAGTTGCCGGTAATCCGTCATTGATAACTGATCATTGGCATTCAGTTCCGCTCTGACGTAACCGCAGTGATGGGGAATCGTATGCAGTCGGCTTTCTGATGTGATTCCCTGAGGGCAGAACACGCTTAGCAACTGGCCGTCCAACATAAATAAATCCGGACATTCCCACATATAGCCGAAATCCCCCATATCGTCACCGGAAAGGCCGACATATGACCAGTTATGTAAGTCTTCAGATCGATAGATCGCCATACGGCCTAAGAGTTTCTCATCGGCTGTTTTCAGCTGTGCTCCCAGTAGCATCAGCCAGTGATCTCCGTTGCGGAACAGCTTAGGATCACGGCAGTGAGGGGTGACCCCCGGCGGAAGTTCGCTGATCACCGGACCCGATTTAGTAAAGTGTATTCCATCAGCTGAGGTTGCCAGGCATTGTGTGGTAATCCGATCCCGATTTTCGCCGATACGCACATTCCCGGTGTAGAACAACATCAGTTCTTTGTCGGTAGAAACGGCATAGCCTGAATAGACGCCATGACAGTCGAACCAGTCCGAGGGCAGAAGTGCGACCGGTTTTTCATCCCAGTGCACCAGATCACGGCTGGAGTAGTGAGCCCAGTAGCGGTTTTTATCACCGGGAATCAGCAGATCGAGCCCATGGAAAAGGTGATATTCTCCCTGATGATAGATGAAACCATTCGGATCGTTGAGAAATCCCTGTTTTGGCGCGTGGTGCCATGTGGGACGGTAGATGGATGGAATGGCTTGAGCTGCATTTTCCAGTAGCCGGCGCTGGTTGTTTTCCACGATTTTTCCCAGATCCCGCCATTGTTCTTCGGTCAGTGATTTTTCCGGGTGCCAGGCTAACTGGGAGAGTTCGGCGTTAAAGATTAAATCATCAGACGTTTTCAGTCTAAGCTCCGAATTGATCAATTCTATGATAACGTTATTTTTGAAGCGCAGTATTCTGCGTATATTTTCTTTTCCGCCACCGATGGCGATGAATTGATCTGGTGTCATAATAGGATGTCCGGTTTCTTAGAAATAGCAAAGATACTCTCAATGAATACGGGTTTGTTGTGTCTCAGGTCGACAGCTTCTCCGCATTATTGGGAACGTTTGCAATTTTTCATTAAATAAGCGCTCTGTTCAAATTGCCAGCACAGATTATGTGAGGATTATCATCAACGAGTGAATGTGTAAGACCAAAAGTGTTAGCGATCTCATATTGGTTATGAAGAAGCGAGGTGATGTGCCGGATTCAGGTAAGGTGATGAAGAGCCCCCGCCGCAAGGCGGCGGGAACCGTGACATTCTAGTGGCAGCAACTGGTACATTCGGCTTTTGGGCGGAATCGTTTCCAGAGGTCGTTGCCGATAATGACTGCCAGAACGATGCCGCCCATCCAGGAGATAGCTGGTGGAATCAGTTCGTTACTGCTGGCAAGCTGGGCCTGAATATCAATCGTAAAATTATCCACCAGGAAATTGGTCAGATAACCAAACAGTATCGCGACACCAACCACACCGATCAGATAACTGATTAGTGAGCGCATACCAAGTTCCTTGCGTACAATTCCGAGAGTGGCGATGTTGGTGGCCGGTCCGGCCAATAAAAAGACCAGTACTGCTCCCGGTGATACGCCAGCAAGCATTAAACCCGCAGCGAGAGGAGTAGAGGCCGAAGCGCAGATATACATGGGGACACCAACCGCTGCCATTAATAACATCGCCCAAGGGCCTCGGCTGATGTTCGCTAATGCTTCGGAAGGCACAAAGGTAACGACCAGAGCCGATATGACTAATCCGGCGATCAGCCATAGTGACAAATCTTCAATTAATTCGCTGAAGGCGTAGCGCTGACCCTGCCATAATTTGCTCACCCGGGAGGATTGTTTTTCTTTCGGTGTTTCGGCTTCTTGGCTGCTACAGCAGTTACTTGTACAACATGAAGTGGATTCCTTCTCTTCAGGGACTGTTTGTTCGACCGGCTCGTCCTTATCTGTGATTAGCACCAGCATGGCTGCCGCAATTGCTGAGGTTGTCGCAGCAATCGGACGAATAATGGCCATAAATGGTCCCAACAGCGCGTAGGAGACGGAGATAGAGTCAACGCCGGTTTCCGGGGTTGAGATCATAAAGGCGGTGGTGGCACTTTTAGAGGCGCCGGCCCTTCTCAGACCGACGGCGGCCGGAATAACGCCACAAGAGCATAACGGCAGCGGCATGCCAATAATGGCAGCTTTCACCGCAGGCCAGGGGCCTTTCCCGGTAAGCTGACTGCCTAATTTGTCACTGCTCAGGGTGGTTTTCAGGAGTCCGGCAACGACAAGTCCGGCGATAAGCCAGAAGGCGGCATCCAGCCATAGATCCAGCAGTGTGGTAAAAAATGTAGAAATAGTGTCCATACTAAATCTCCCTGGGTTGTGTTTCGGACAGTGCGGTGAGAATCGTGCAGTGTTTGGCTGAATGATTGCCGCCGCAGCATCGTTGATTAATCATGGTTAAAGCCTGGTGCATATGCCGTAACTGAGTTATACGCTGTTCTATTTCAGTTAATTTTGCCTGAGTGATATCTTTGACCTCCTGACAGGTGTGTTCGTCCGGTTCGATTTGAATCGAAAGGAGTTCCTGGATATCGTTCAGGGACAGTCCGACTTTCTTTGCATGCAGAATAAATTCCATTCGTTCAACACATTCGTGGTCATATTGACGATAACCATTATCCGCGCGTTGAGGTTCAATCAGCCCCTGCTGTTCATAAAACCGTATTGCTTCGGCAGTGATGCCTAACTTTTTAGCGAGTTGGCCCCGGGTGAGTAAATTCATCTTGCCTCTGTCTTTGGACGGTCCTGACTACAGTATAAACCTTGTAGGCAGCCACAAGGTCAAATGTTTTTTATTTCTCCTCTTCTCTACCTGGTTGTGCCAGAAGCATTTGCCAGCTATGTCTTGATTATTTCAGTGAAAGAAAAGAACCATCAATAATCAGTAATCTCACGCCTTCGGTTGTTATTGAACGATGAGAACTGAGATCATCCGACACAACATAAGACATACCTGGAGTCAGGGTATTTTTAGTGCCATCTTTGAGTTCGTTTACAACCTCACCTTCAAGGCAATATACGATGTGTCCTTTTTCGCACCAGTGATCGGCAACATATCCTGGTGAATATTCAACGATTCGGATTCTCAGATCGGGGTATTGCATTGTCTGCCAGTACGCATATCCTGTTTCACCTTGATGTGTGGTTTTCTTTACTGTAGACCAGTCAATAGTCTGAAACGGAATGTTTTTGTCCTGATTCATTATGTTTTCCTTATCATGGTTAAATGTTCAGATGTGTATATTCAACATTAAGCATAATGATAATTTGATGTGGTGGGGTCAAGATGGAAATGCTATCAGCCCTATAATCACTTACAGTTTTGGTCGATTATTTGGTCAGGATCCGGTATGTTTAGCAGTTCGTAAACGGATTTAAAAGGCAGTATTGTGCAGTTAAAAGATCTCCCTCAGTCAGACCTCGCTATCGTATGCAAATTGTTTGGTACGTTGTTTTACTATCAGCCAAAAGATTTTGAGCACCTTCCGATCAGTACTTACCTGGATCATGAGGATGTTGAAACACCTATCGATGAAGTAAGCCGGGCATTAAATGCGTTCAAATTCAGTGATCGGGATGCATTACAAGCCGAACATCAGCGTCTGTTTTCTATGCAGGAAACCATGCCGGCTCCACCCTGGTCATCTATGTATCTGGATAAAGAGTCAATTTTATTCGGACAGGCTAACAAAGATTACTGCGAATTTGTCGAGCACTGTGGATTAGGTTTGCGTGAAGCCGCCAGCGATCCTGAAGATCATATCGGTCTGATGCTGATTGTACTGGGAATGCTGATTGACGATGAACAGGAGCAGCACGTCAAAGAGATGATTGGTGAATACCTGGCGACCTGGAGCAACTTCTATTTTGCCCGTCTTAAAGCGGAATCTCAGGAAAGTGCCTATGCTGAGCTTGCTGATCATGTTACCCACCTGCTGGATGTATTACGCAAACAGTATTCGGCTCAGGTTCTGATTAAGAGTAACTATTTCCAGGTAGCTGACTAGAGCGTGTTGATCTTTGTTGTGCATATATTAGTCAACCCACATAGGTAGCCACATAAGAGAATAAGAGAAAATGCCAGAGCGACCACACTTTCATAGTTTCTGGCTAATTTTTCGTACCTAGTGGCAACCGCTCGATATTTCTTAACCTTTAGAAAAGCATTTTCGACCAGATGACGATATCGATATAAACACCAGTCAATATCGTCATTACCTTGTTTGCTATTGCCTTTTCTTGGTATCACATGTTGAGCATTACGACTTTTAATTAAATCTCGCAAAGCTTGGCTATCGTAACTTTTATCGGCAACTACGACTTCGGCTTCTGGTGAGCTGAGAATCAATGATTCTCCATAGCTCACATCATGGACTTGCCCTCCTGACAATTCAAAATGAACAGGAAGACCTCTGCTATCTACAGCGAGATGTATTTTGGTCGAATTACCACCTCGACTTCTTCCTATGGCTTGTTCTGATGGAGATTTAACATTGGCTCCATCTTGATGTGTTTTAACAATACTGCCATCAATGAACAGCCATTGAGGGTCATTCAAACGGGAAAGAAACTGAAAAATTTCAGTCATTACTCCCTTTTTGGACCAAAAATTAAAACGTCTGAACACTGTATTCCAGTCTCCGAATTCTCCAGGCAAATCTCGCCAAGGAATCCCCGTTCTCATGCGGAACAAGATACCTTCAAGAGTCATTCGGTGTTCGGATTTATTATAAATACGTCCAGTTAAGTACATTATTCTTGATAGCAACTTCCAGCTATCATCTGTTAACATTAGTCTCGGCATTTGGGGAGTAGTTATTGTGATTTTTGGCGAAACCATTATAACAGCCCCATTTGCTGCTTACCTTTCATACCGCAAAGATCAACACGCTCTAGTTATGCTTAAAAAAGCAGGGTGGGTAAAGTCACATTAAAAACTAACCGAGATGCAACTTCAAT
>JBNKRC010000056.1:0-11060 GCA_050296215.1 Vibrio sp.
AGTTCGGGTACTATCAAGATGTTTTGAAGAGGAAACCTGAATGACATAGTCTTCCTCTTTGGCTGATGATGTGCCTTCTGCAGCCGTTTTCTCTATTTTGATGACTTCAATTTTTACTTTTGCGGTGCCGGTCTGGATAACGCCAAGTTTCTGTGCGGCAGCATAGCTAAGGTCAATTACCCGGCCAGGATGAAATGGTCCACGGTCATTCACCCGGACGATGGCCGTTTTTCCGTTGTCTAAATTGGTGACTTTGACATAACTTGGCAGCGGTAAGGTTTTGTGTGCGGCCGTCATTGAGTACATGTCATAGATTTCACCGTTTGATGTCATATGACCATGGAATTTTTTGCCGTACCAGGATGCCATTCCCTGTTCGGTGAATCCGGTCGGATCTTTTATTATCTCGTATCGGCTACCACGCAGTGTGTAGTCTTTGTTGCCACCGCGGCTATAGGGTTCATATTTTGGTTGCGCATCTTCAATATGATCAATTGTAATCGGATTATCCGGTGCGACATCATTTTTTAAACCATAGCGGCTTTTGGTTGTACACCCGGAGACTATTGTCGTACTAACAATTAAAGTCAGCGAGATAAAGTGTCGGTTTTTCATTTTAGTTAATTCGCCTTGGAAAATGCTTTTCTGTGAGTATGGATCGACATCAAAATACCAAACCCGGCCATCAGTGTTACCATTGAGGTCCCACCATAACTGATTAATGGAAGAGGTACGCCAACAACAGGTAAAATTCCGCTTACCATACCGATATTCACGAAAACATAGACAAAAAAACTTAATACGATACTGCCCGCCATCATTTTACCAAAAGCAGTTTGTGCATTGGTTGCCAGATATAACCCGCGTCCGATAATAAACAGATATAAAGAAAGTAACGCAATAATACCGATCAGTCCCCATTCTTCGGCAATAACGGCAAAAATAAAATCGGTATGTCGTTCTGGCAAAAACTCCAGTTGTGACTGTGTTCCGTGCAGCCAGCCTTTACCTGAAATGCCACCGGAACCAATCGCAATTTTACTTTGAATAATATGGTAGCCTGCTCCAAGAGGATCTGATTCGGGATTAAACAGGGTCCGTACCCGGGTTTTCTGATATTCATGCATCAGGAAAAACCAGAGAACGGGAATAAACCCTCCCAATGCACAGGCTGCTGCGATAATAATCCGCCAACTGATTCCGGCCAGGAAAATAACAAAAATCCCCGATGCAGCAATCAGAATAGAGGTTCCCAGATCGGGTTGTTTGGCAATTAATATTGTCGGGACAAATACCATTGCCAAAGCGATCAACAGAATCTTAAAACTTGGTGGCAGCTGATTCTTACCAATGTATCGGGCGACCATCAGCGGTACGGCAAGTTTCAGCAATTCAGATGGCTGAAAACGGACAAATCCGAGATCTAACCAGCGTTGTGCTCCTTTCGATATCGAACCGAATAACAGAACCCCGACTAACAACGTAATGCCACAGAAAAAAAGAAATGGAGCCAGTGTTTCATAGGTGCGGGGAGAAAGCTGAGCGAGAAATATCATTACGGCTAGCGAGAGCACCATACGCATTGCCTGGCGGTCCATCATGGCCATATTCTGCCCGCTGGCACTGTACATTACGAACAGGCCAAACGCCATGACAAGCATAACGCCAAGTAACAGAGGCAGATCTATATGTAAACGCTCAAACATAGCGCGGTTCCGGCCAGTTGACGGATCGAGTTCCATTACTTGTCAGCCTATTCTTTTTGGGGTTTGTTGCCCAGAATAATATAGGAGAATATATCGCGCACAATTGGGGCTCCGTGGCTGGAGCCACCGCCTGCATTTTCCAGCACAACAGATGCGATGACTTTGGGATCTTTCACCGGAGCAAAGCCGGTGAACAGAGCATGGTCTCGTAAATGTTCGGCCAGCTCATCCGCGTTGTAGACTTCATCTTCTGCCAGACCAAATACCTGAGCGCTTCCCGATTTACCGGCACTGTCAAATGAGTCATTTTTAAAGATATTTCTTGCCGTACCCCGGCTACCGTGGTTAACCAGATGCATACCGTTAATGGATATATCCCAGTAGCGATCCGGTACGCCGGTAATCGGCGGGAAAGATTCGACTTCAGCCAGAGTCTGCTTATCGAAAGGCTCGCCGTTGTCTATAGTGGAACGTAGCAAATGAGGTGCGAGAACCTGACCACGATGTACCAGTACAGAAGTGGCTTTTGCTATCTGCATTGGTGTGGCGGTCCAGTAACCCTGACCAATTCCGACCGGAATTGTGTCGCCCTGATACCAAGGGGTTTTGTGCCGTGCCATTTTCCATTCCCGGGTAGGCATATTGGCTTTGCTTTCTTCAAAAATATCAATTCCGGTGTAATCACCGTAACCGAATTTTTCCATCCATGTGGATAAGCGATCAATCCCTAAGTCGTAAGCGACCTGATAGAAGAATGTATCAACCGATTCTTCGATGGCTTTGGTGACATTAACTTTCCCGTGTCCCCAGCGCAACCAGTCCCGGAATGGGCGGGTTTTGGAATTAGGAATTCGCCAGTAGCCCGGATCATTCCGGACAGTGTTCGGTGTAATGACACCTTCCTGTAATGCTGCAACGGCAATAAGCGGTTTGACTGTCGAAGCCGGAGGGTAGATCCCTAATGTCGCCCGGTTTACCAGCGGACGGTCTTTGTCACTTAACAATTCACGATAGGCTTTGCCGGAAATTCCGTGAACAAACGCATTCGGATCGTAGCTTGGGCTGGATACCATGGCCAGTACGCCATTATCTTTAGGATCGAGTACTACCACAGAGCCTCTTTTTCCATTAAGAAGTCTGGTTATATATTGCTGCAGGTTGATGTCGAGGTTAAGTACCAGGTCTTTACCAGGAACCGGCGGAACATATTTCAGCGTGCGGATAACCCGTCCGCGGCTGTTAACTTCAACTTCTTCATAGCCCGGCATTCCATGCAGAATGTCTTCGTAGTAGCGTTCGATTCCCAGCTTACCGATGTTTCTGGTTGCCTGATAAAGTGCTGCTTTGCCTTCACGCTCCAGTCTGGTCATATCTTTGTCGTTAATACGAGAGACATAGCCGATAACATGGGTTAATACTTCATTGTAAGGATAATGTCGTTGCAGAGTCGCACCGACTGAAACACCCGGAAACTTATGCTGATTGACGGAAAAAATAGCCACCTGCTCCTGGGTTAGCTGAGTGAGCAGTGGGACAGCGTTAAATCTTCGGGTTTGCCGGCGTTCTCTTTCAAAAATGTCTATCTGTTCCTGATTGATCGGCAATATTTTCTGCAGACGAACAATAGTGTCGTCCATGTTTTTTACCTGTTCAGGAACAATTTCCAGGTTAAAAATGGGTTGGTTTTCGGCCAGAAGCGTGCCGTTTCTGTCGTAGATTAGTCCTCGGTTCGGGGCGATAGGAACTATTTTTATCCGGTTATCGTTCGAACGGGTTTTGTAATCCTGGAACTGGTTAACTTGGATGTTATACAGGTTGGCTATCAGAATTCCAACCATGATCATAATCGCCAGGAATGACACGATGGCACGGTTACGAAATAACCGTGCTTCCGCCTGATAATCACGAATGGGGCTACGCTTACGCAACATCGGCCGCTATTCCCGGTGATATGGGTGGTTAGTGGTAATACTCCATGCCCGGTACAGACTTTCGGCCATGACGATACGAACTAAAGGATGAGGCAGTGTGAGTGGCGAGAGTGACCAGCTTTGTTCTGCGGCTTGTTTACACGCGGGAGCCAGGCCCTCCGGTCCGCCGATCAATATAGCAACGTCTCTGCCGTCGAGTTTCCAGTTTTCTAACTGCTGAGCCAGTTCATGGCTATCCCAGCGTTTACCGGGAATATCCAGAGTGACAATGCGGCTTCCCTTGGCGATGGCGGCCAGCATGGCTTCACCTTCTTTATCCAGAATACGGGCGATATCTGCGTTTTTACCCCGTTTCCCTGCCGGAATTTCAATCAGTTCAAGGGGCATATCAAACGGGAAGCGGCGTTGGTATTCTTTGAATCCTTCCTCAACCCATTTCGGCATTTTTGTGCCGACAGCAACCAGCTGAATCTTCACCCGCTTAGCTCCAGAGTTTTTCTAATTGATAAGTGTTGCGGGATTCTTCCTGCATAACATGCAACATGCTTGAGCCCATGTCGAGAACAACCCATTCACCTTCATTTTCGCCTTCGATACCAAGTGGCGGAATGCCCAGTTTTTTAGCTTCCATGGCGACGTGGGTTGCAATGGAAGCAACATGACGCTTGGAAGTACCGGTGCAGATAATCAGATAATCCGTTAAGCTTGATTTACCTTTTACATCTAAGGTGATGATATTTTCAGCTTTCATATCGTCGGCCTTATCAGCCAGAAATAGTTTTAACTCTTCGTGTTGCAAAGTTTTACCTCGGTTTGTGTGTCTCAATACCCGTCAGATCTGAAATTTCGGTTCCAGTCGGGTGGGGCATCTATTTAAAAGCATGCGGAGTATACCATGCTTTTCTGTATCTCTTACCTACAGTCCTGCAGGTGCTATATCTTACGAATAGCCGCCGGCTGACTGATATCCAGACTTAATTGCTCCAGCGACTGCCAGGGCGTGTCACTATACTGAGTCTTAACCAGTTTTTCTATTATGGTTAGTTGCTTTATAAGTGACTGAATATTATCCAGATTGAGTCTGTTCAGCGCGGCGGAGTATATCGGGCGTTTGCTGCTCCATACCCGGAGCCTGTCCAGTTCAGCCGATAATTGCCCCTGTTCCTGTTTTACTTTGAGTTGCCAAAGCAGTAAGAGTTCCTTTTGTACGCTGCGGAGCAGGATAGTGGGTTCCATTCCTTCCGCTTTTAACTGGCGTAAAATCCGTTGTGAACGGTTAGATTTTCCTTCGAGGAGGGCATCGGTCCAGTGGAAAACCGTAAAATGGTTATGGCGTGTCAGAGACTCTTCAATACGAATCAGAGTCAGCCGGCCATCCGGAAAGAGCAGTGCCAGTTTTTCGAGGCTCTGAGCTAAGGCTAACAGATTGCCCTCATGCCATTGAGCCAGCATTTGTACCGCTTCTTTGTCTGGTATCAGCCCGACTTTTGTACATCGCTGGGCAACAAATTGTGGTAACCGGTTTAAATCCGGAGATAAGCAGTTAACCCAGATCCCCAGTGACGAGAGAGTTTTAAACCATTTGGTTGATTCTTGCGCTTTAGTCAGTTTTTGCCCGATGATGATTAAAATAACATCCGGGTTAATCTGCTGGCCGATTTCGATTAAATGAGCAGCAACCTGGGCATTGGCACCATTTTCCGGCAGGGTAATTTCAATCAGCTGGCGGGACGCAAATAAGCTTAATTCCCGGCACTGATCATAGATGCTATCCCAGTCGATGGTATTGTCTGCCTGATAACGATGTATTTCCTCAAATCCCTCCGACTTTGCCTGATATTCGATTGAATTGAGAGATTCCTGGATGAGCAAAGGCTCATTACCGAAAATAAGGTAAGCAGGAGCCAGCCCTTTGGCTAATTGTTCCGGCAGTCTGTCGGCAAAAATTCGCATCTTCTTCTCCGTCGGGATTACGGGTTGTCTGCGGTTGCTGTTGTCGTAATCTGGTCGCTATTTACGGAGGATTCATCGTTATCTGCCGAATCAAAATCGGTTTTCAGACGGGCAAGCTGGCGGATGATTTGTGAAGTGGTGACCTGACGCATTTCATCCAGGATCATTTCTTTTTCAACTGACTTGGCCAGTGCGGTTAACGGGTTATCCAGATAGCTGCGCGTAACGCTGGTTTTCAGCGATTTTGTCCCGATACCCGGAATAGTGACGGTATAATTTACCGTTAGTGTGATGGATAACTCTGCGGCTCTGGTATTCTGATAGACAGAAAGCGTACGGCTCGACTCGGTTTCATTAACCAGTTTGAGATTCGGGATGTTTTCCGCAGGACTGACCAGCACGATTTCATTCATTCGTAGTTGATTTTTCATCATACGGGTTAATTTGCTGTACTGATCATAACTGGTGACAGGCAGAGTATTCAGCTGTTCAGGTACGTTGTAATCACCACGCAGGTGAAATCCACACGCAGAGAGAAGCATTGAAAGCAGAGAAATAAGGACAATCTTATAGTGGTTGCGGGCAATAAAATACATGGTGTTCCTGTCTGATGGTCAAGAGACTTAGCTTAATCACTCTCGGGGAAAGTGTTAAGATAAGTAAACAGGGCACAAAGGCCCTGTTCAGAGACCAATACAATCGCGATTAGTTCGCTACGATATTGAGAAGTTTGCCCGGTACGTAAATTACTTTACGGATAGTCAGTCCGTCAGTGAATTTAAGTACGTTTTCGTCAGCAAGGCCCAGTGCTTCAACCTGTTCTTTAGTCGCGTCTGCGGCAACAGTCAGTTTACCGCGTAGCTTACCGTTCACCTGAAGCACGATAAGTTTTTCGTCTTCAACCAGGGCGTCTTCATCATAAGCCGGCCACTGTGCATGATCGATATCACTTTGATCCAGTGCTTTCCACATTTCAAAACAGATATGCGGAGTGATCGGGAATAGCATCACGACAATCGCTTTCGCTGCTTCATCAAGAATTGCACGATCCTGTTCAGTTTCCTGAGAGGCTTTGGTCAGCTTGTTCATCAGTTCCATGACGGCTGCAATCGCGGTGTTGAATGTCTGGCGACGGGCGATATCATCCGTTACTTTTGCAATAGTCTTGTGAACATCACGGCGCAGTGCTTTTTGATCCGCAGTCAGGCTTGCTTTATCCAGAGCTGGTACTGAACCTTTTTCAATGTGCTCTCGCACCAGTTTCCATACGCGTTTCAGGAAGCGGTTAGCCCCTTCTACGCCGGATTCCTGCCATTCAAGGGTCATATCAGCCGGTGATGCGAACATCATGAACAGACGTACGGTGTCTGCACCATACTTATCTACCATCTCCTGAGGGTCGATACCGTTGTTTTTCGACTTAGACATTTTGATCATGCCTGAGTGCTCAACACTACGGCCCTGGTCGTCGATCGCTGAAGTGATATTGCCTTTACCGTCACGCTCTACTTTAACTTCGGTTGGCGAGATCCACTCTTTAGTCCCTTTTTCATTGGTATAGAAGAAAGCATCAGCCAGAACCATGCCCTGACACAGCAGTTGCTTGAATGGTTCATCTGAAGTTACATAACCTGCATCGCGCAGCAGTTTATGGAAGAAACGCGAGTAAAGCAGGTGCATACAGGCGTGTTCGATACCACCGACATATTGGTCAACCGGTAGCCAGTAGTTGGCTTTTTCCGGATCAAGAATGTCATCAGCCTGTGGCGAACAGTAACGGGCATAATACCAGGATGACTCCATAAAGGTGTCGAATGTGTCTGTTTCGCGTAGTGCCGGCTCGCCATTGAATGTCGTTTCTGCCCAGGTCTTATCGGCTTTAATCGGGCTGGTTACGCCATCCATTACCACATCTTCAGGTAAGATAACCGGAAGCTGATCAGCAGGAACCGGATGAACCTCACCATCTTCAGTGGTTACCATCGGAATTGGTGCGCCCCAGTAACGCTGACGGGAAACACCCCAGTCGCGCAGACGGAAATTTACGGTTTTGTTGCCTTTACCTTCACTTTCCAGTTTGGCGGAAATTGCATCAAATGCGGCCTGGAATTCAAGTCCGTCAAATTCACCTGAGTTAAATAGCTGGCCTTTTTCGGTATAAGCTGCTTCTGAGATATCCAGATCGCTGCCGTCAAGTGGTTTGATTACCGGAATAATGTCCAGACCATATTTGGTTGCGAACTCGTAGTCGCGCTGGTCGTGTGCCGGTACGGCCATTACCGCGCCGGTACCGTAATCCATCAGTACGAAGTTAGCGACATAAATCGGAACTTCACGTCCGTTGAGAGGGTGAATTGCCGTCAGGCCGGTCGCCATCCCTTTTTTCTCCATCGTTGCCAATTCAGCTTCAGCAACTTTGGTGTTTTTACATTCGTCGATAAATTTCGCTAATTCAGGATTATTCTGAGCTGCCTGAGTCGCAAGCGGGTGACCGGCAGCGATACCGACATAGGTAACGCCCATCAGGGTGTCCGGACGGGTGGTATACACTTCAAGTTCGTTGTGATCTTTCACCTGAAACTTAAGTTCAACACCTTCGGAGCGGCCGATCCAGTTGCGTTGCATGGTCTTAACCATGTCAGGCCAGCCTTCAAGATTGTCTAAATCGTCAAGCAGTTCCTGAGCGTACGCGGTAATTTTAATAAACCACTGAGGGATCTCTTTTTGTTCTACCGGCGTGTCACAACGCCAGCAGCAGCCGTCTTCAACCTGTTCGTTAGCCAGAACGGTCTGGTCGTTAGGGCACCAGTTTACGGAAGAAGTTTTTTTGTAAACCAGGCCTTTTTCGTACAGTTTTGTAAAGAATTCCTGTTCCCAACGGTAGTATTCAGGACGACAAGTGGCAAACTCACGGTTCCAGTCGTAGCCAAAACCCAGCAGTTTAAGCTGGTTTTTCATATATTCGATGTTTTCGTAAGTCCAGGGAGCCGGAGCCGTTTTGTTTTTCACTGCCGCGTTCTCTGCCGGAAGACCAAATGCGTCCCAGCCGATTGGCTGAAGTACATTTTTCCCCTGCAGACGCTGGAAGCGCGCTATTACGTCACCGATGGTGTAGTTACGCACGTGTCCCATGTGTAGTCGGCCGCTTGGGTAAGGAAACATGGACAGACAGTAGAATTTTTCTTTATTTGGGTCTTCACTTACTACGAAGGTTTTATTTTCGTCCCAGTGTGTTTGAACCGATTGTTCAATTTCTTGTGGGTTATATTGGTCTTGCATCGACGATATCCGGTTATCTTGGAATTTGTGAGTTCAATTAGAACAGCGACTGATAGATCCGCATAGAATACCTAAAGGAGCAGTGCACAACAATAGCCAATCGAGAATGATGGAGGTAAGTTATGCCAAAACGCAAAGCAAGATACATTTCTTTACTCGAGGCGGTCATTAATAAACTGAAAATTGATAAGAATAATTTGTCTGATGTGGTCGAGACCTCTGAAAAGGTGGCGCAGGCAGCATCAGATATGACCAAAGATGAGCTATCACTTATCTCAACCTACGTTCAGGCCGATTTAAATGAGTTTGCACAAAGCTACGAGGAGGGTAAAAGCGGTCCGTTTTATCTGATGATTGAAAATTCGATCTGGCAGGGGCTGGCAGATATATCCGATAAGACATTTATTGAGCAGGCTGAGTTTTTTCATGAACTGGAAACTCAGGGCAGTTATCAGACCGGAGATATTATCGGGCTGGGAACATTACGATGTGAGAAATGCGGTCACCGGGTAGAATATAATCACCCGACAGAAGTGATTGACTGCATTAAATGCGGGCACAATCAGTTCCGCCGTTTACCGATTAAGCCTTAGCGGCGGAATTTTCTTTCGAGGAACCAGGCAATCAGCAGTGCAAGGAAAGCGAAGAGATAAACCGGCCGGTTTCCCCATTTTGCATAAGGGGTCTGGCCTGCTGTTGTCTTAATTGTCGTGGTCAGTACGGCAACTTCGAATTGCGGAATCTGTGCGACAATTTTGCCTTTTGCGTCGGTAACGGCAGTGACCCCGTTATTGGTTGAACGAATCAGCGGTTTCCCCAACTCAAGTGCCCGCATCCGGGCAATTTCCATGTGCTGAAGCGGGCCGATGGAGGTACCGAACCAGGCGTCATTTGACAGGGTGAGGATAAAGTCCGTTTGAGGGGTCAGATTGTCACGCAACTGTTCACCGAAAATAATTTCATAACATAACGCGGCAACCAGATAGCGGCCGTTCGCATAAATATTTTTCTGAATATAATCACCGCGGGTAAACGCGGAATTAGGTAAATTGAAAATCGGGGCCAGCGGTCTTAGCCACGCTTCAAAGGGGACAAATTCACCAAATGGCAGCAGATGATGTTTGTGATAGGTCGAATGGACATCGCGCTGATACTCATTTTTACCATTTTTCCCCAGGACCAGAATACTGTTGTAAAACGTGGTGTTATCCACCCGGTTTAATACGCCGGTAATGATCGCCGTGTTGGTGTTTTTTGCCATTTTATCGAGGAGCTGAAATAAATTGGGTAATTCATATTCATAGGCCGGAATGGCGGCTTCAGGCCAGATGACACTATCGGCCGAAAAATTTTGTTGCGACAGACGGGCGTATTTCTCAATGGTTGGCCAGCGTTCGGACGGAAGCCATTTTTTTTCCTGGGCGATATTGCCCTGAATCAGGGCCAGTCTGGTTTCCGAACCGGCTTTTGGTGTTACCCAGTTGATGTTATTGAGCAGGTAACCACCAACGCAGATTGCGGCAACCGGTATCAGGACGATACTCTTCCGTGTAAACCAGAGATACGCGAATCCCGCCGCCAGAAATGCAACGATAGCGTTCAGCAGTTCGACCCCCCCGACAGGCGCATATCCGGCGAGTGGTGAATCGATCTGACTGTAACCGAGCCATAACCAGGGTAAACCGGTAAAAAGCCAGCCACGTAACCATTCGGTGGCTATCCAGAACACAGGTGCAGCGACAAGGAGTTGTAAGCCGGGCTTTGTTGGCCACATGCGGCTGACCAGCAGGGAAAATGTAGCCGGGAAAAGGGCCAGATAAGCAGATAGCAATGCGAGCAATAACACGCTGACTCCCGGCGGAACACCGCCGAAAGTATCGATACTCACGTGAACCCAGCTTAAGCCAGGACCAAATAATCCCATACCCCATAACCAGCCGGTAAAAAACGCCTGTCCGGGTTTTCGCCGGGCGATCAGGATTAACAGAATAGTGAGAGTAAAGACAGCCAGAGGCCAGATAGAATAGGGTGCAAATGCAAAGGACGCGCCCGCACCCGACAGGACTGCTAAGAATGATTTGAACCAATGTTGGTTGGTTGAGTTCAGCATTGATGATTCACTCTGTCACGGTATTATTGTGTTATTCAGAAACGTCTTGTACCACGTTATCGCTGTCAGGAACAGTAACCT
>JBNKRC010000057.1:0-10862 GCA_050296215.1 Vibrio sp.
GATAAAGATGCACCAGCGGGTACTGTAAAAGACATTAAAGAACAAGAAGTCTACATGGGTGAAATTCCACTCATGACAGACAATGGTACCTTCGTAATTAACGGTACCGAGAGGGTTATCGTATCCCAGCTGCATAGAAGCCCAGGTGTGTTCTTCGACAGCGATAAGGGTAAAACCCACTCTTCAGGTAAAGTGTTATATAACGCTCGAATCATTCCTTACCGTGGTTCATGGTTGGATTTTGAATTCGATCCTAAAGATAACCTGTTCGTTCGTATCGACCGTCGTCGTAAATTACCTGCTTCGATCATTCTGCGTGCACTCGATAAATCGACAGAAGAAATCTTAGATCTGTTCTTCGAAAAAGTGAATTTCGAAGTAAAAGAACAAACTCTGATGATGGAGTTGGTTCCTGAACGTCTGCGTGGCGAAACGGCAAGCTTCGATATCGAAGCTAACGGTAACGTATACGTTGAAAAAGGTCGTCGTGTAACAGCGCGTCATATCCGCCAGCTTGAAAAAGATGGCGTTGAGTTCATTGAAGTTCCAGTTGAGTACATCGTCGGTAAAGTTGCCGCGAAAGACTACATCAATGAAGTGACCGGCGAAGTTATCATTGCGGCTAACCAAGAATTTAGCCTTGAGACACTTGCGAACCTTTCACAAGCTGGCTACAAGAAACTAGAAGCTCTTTATACCAATGATTTAGACCATGGTTCATTCATGTCTGAAACATTGCGTGTAGACAGCACCACCGATCGTATCTCTGCGCTGGTTGAAATCTACCGCATGATGCGCCCTGGTGAGCCACCTACAAAAGAAGCGGCTGAATCGCTATTTGAAAGTCTGTTCTTCTCTGAAGAGCGTTACGACCTGTCAACCGTAGGTCGTATGAAGTTCAATAGCTCAATCGGTCGTGAAGACGCGCAAGAGCAGGGCACACTTGATGAGACTGATATCATCGAAGTGATGAAAAAGCTGATTGCGATTCGTAACGGTATCGGTGAAGTCGATGATATCGACCACCTTGGTAACCGTCGTATCCGTAGCGTTGGCGAAATGGCTGAAAACCAGTTCCGTGTTGGTTTAGTTCGTGTTGAACGTGCTGTAAAAGAGCGTTTGAGCCTTGGTGATCTTGATGCAGTAATGCCTCAGGATTTAATCAATGCCAAACCAATTTCTGCGGCAGTGAAAGAGTTCTTTGGCTCTTCTCAGCTTTCTCAGTTTATGGACCAAACAAACCCACTTTCTGAAGTGACGCACAAACGTCGTCTTTCAGCGCTTGGGCCTGGCGGTCTGACTCGTGAACGTGCCGGCTTTGAAGTACGTGACGTACACGTAACTCACTACGGTCGTCTGTGTCCGATCGAAACGCCTGAAGGTCCGAACATCGGTCTGATCAACTCACTGTCTGCGTTCGCACGTTGTAATGAGTACGGTTTCCTTGAAACCCCATACCGCCGTGTTATTGATGGTGTGGTAACAGACGACGTTGATTACCTTTCTGCTATCGAAGAAGGCCAGTTCGTTATCGCTCAGGCGAACGCGAAACTGTCTGACGAAGGTACGTTCTCTGATGAGCTGGTTACCGCTCGTCAAAAAGGTGAATCTGGTCTGCACCCGCGTGAAAACGTGAACTACATGGACGTTGCGACGAACCAGGTAGTATCGATTGCGGCATCGCTAATCCCGTTCCTGGAACACGATGATGCAAACCGTGCCTTGATGGGTGCGAACATGCAACGTCAGGCTGTACCGACTCTGAAAGCGGATAAACCGCTGGTTGGTACCGGTATTGAGCGTAACGTAGCGGTTGACTCGGGTGTAACTGCGGTAGCAAAACGTGGTGGTATGGTTCAGTCTGTCGATGCTTCTCGTATCGTTATTAAAGTTAACGAAGACGAGCTGGTGCCTGGCGAAGCGGGTATCGATATCTACAATCTTACTAAATACACTCGTTCTAACCAGAACACTTGTATTAACCAACGCCCATGTGTGATGCCTGGTGAACCGGTAGCACGTGGTGATGTTCTTGCTGATGGTCCTTCTACAGACCTTGGTGAGCTGGCGCTTGGTCAGAACATGCGTATCGCGTTCATGCCTTGGAACGGTTACAACTTCGAAGACTCGATCTTAGTATCTGAGCGCGTTGTTCAGGAAGACCGTTTCACGACTATCCACATTCAGGAACTGTCTTGTGTGGCTCGTGATACTAAGTTAGGCGCAGAAGAAATAACTGCCGATATTCCAAACGTAGGTGAAGCAGCACTGTCTAAACTTGATGAATCCGGTATCGTTTATATCGGTGCAGAAGTGAAAGGCGGCGACATCCTGGTTGGTAAAGTAACACCAAAAGGTGAAACTCAGCTGACTCCGGAAGAAAAACTTCTACGTGCAATCTTCGGTGAGAAAGCGTCTGACGTTAAAGATACTTCTCTGCGTGTACCTAACTCAGTAACCGGTACGGTTATTGACGTTCAGGTCTTTACTCGCGATGGCGTAGAAAAAGACAAACGTGCACTAGAAATCGAACAGATGCAGCTTAAAGAAGCGAAGAAAGACCTGACTGAAGAATTCCAGATTCTTGAAGGCGGTCTGCTTGCTCGTGTTCGTGCCGTTCTGTTGGCCGGTGGTTTCTCAGAAGCGAAACTTGACGGTATCGAACGTAAGCGTTGGCTGGAACAATCTGTTGAAGATGAAGAGCTACAAAACCAGCTTGAGCAACTTGCTGAGCAATGGGATGAGCTAAAAGCCGATTTCGATAAGAAATTCGAAGCGAAACGTCGCAAGATCACTCAGGGTGATGACTTAGCACCGGGCGTACTGAAGATCGTTAAGGTTTACCTGGCGGTTAAACGTCGTATCCAGCCTGGTGATAAGATGGCGGGTCGTCACGGTAACAAGGGTGTAATCTCGAAGATCAACCCAGTGGAAGATATGCCATACGATGAAAAAGGTAATCCTGTCGACATCGTACTTAACCCGCTAGGTGTACCATCTCGTATGAACATCGGTCAGATCCTTGAAGTTCACTTAGGTGCAGCAGCCAAAGGTATCGGCGATAAGATCAATGCGATGGTGAAAGAGCAGCAAGAACTGGCGAAACTTCGCGAATTCCTGCAAGAGGTTTACAGCCTGGGTGATGACATTCGTCAGAAGGTCGACATCGCTGAGCTAAGTGACGACGCAGTTCGTACCTTAGCAGAAAACCTGCGTAAAGGTTTACCGGTAGCTACCCCAGTATTTGACGGTGCAACTGAGCCAGAAATCAAACGTCTGTTGAAACTAGCCGATCTGCCAGAATCTGGCCAGCTAACCTTGTTCGATGGCCGTACTGGTGACGCGTTTGAACGTCCTGTTACTGTGGGCTACATGTACATGCTGAAACTGAACCACCTGGTTGACGATAAGATGCACGCTCGTTCAACCGGTTCTTACAGCCTGGTAACTCAGCAGCCACTTGGTGGTAAAGCTCAGTTCGGTGGTCAGCGTTTCGGTGAGATGGAAGTATGGGCACTGGAAGCATACGGTGCGGCTTACACTCTACAAGAAATGCTTACTGTTAAGTCGGATGACGTTAATGGTCGTACGAAGATGTATAAGAACATCGTCGACGGAAACCACAGCATGGAACCTGGTATGCCAGAATCGTTCAACGTACTGTTGAAAGAGATTCGCTCACTGGGTATCAATATCGAGCTAGAAGACGAAGAGTAATCCGATTTCTTGAAATCAAGGAAAAGGGTTACCTGGTAGAAAAGGTGCCAGCCAAGCAACTGGCTGGCCCTTTTTAACTCCTTACAGGAGCTGATTGTGAAAGACTTATTAAACTTTCTAAAAGCACAGCATAAGACCGAAGAATTTGACGCGATCAAAATCGGTCTGTCTTCACCTGACATGATTCGTTCATGGTCATTTGGTGAAGTTAAAAAACCTGAAACCATCAACTATCGTACGTTCAAACCTGAGCGTGATGGTCTGTTTTGTGCGCGTATCTTTGGTCCGGTAAAAGACTACGAATGTCTTTGTGGCAAATATAAGCGTCTGAAACACCGTGGTGTGATTTGTGAAAAATGTGGTGTTGAAGTTACTCAAACTAAAGTTCGTCGTGACCGTATGGGCCACATCGAGCTTGCTTCACCTGTAGCTCACATCTGGTTCCTTAAATCGCTGCCATCCCGTATCGGCCTATTGATGGATATGCCGCTACGTGATATTGAGCGCGTACTGTACTTTGAAATGTACGTGGTTACCGAACCTGGTATGACTGATTTGGAAAAAGCTCAGCTTCTGACTGAAGAAGAGTATCTGGATCGTCTGGAAGAGTGGGGTGACGAATTTACTGCGAAGATGGGTGCAGAAGCGATCAAAGATCTGCTTGCAACCATGGATCTTGCTCACGAAGTTGAGATCATGCGTGAAGAGTTACAAACAACTAACTCTGAAACCAAACGCAAAAAAGTGACTAAGCGTCTTAAGCTGGTTGAAGCGTTTGTTGCATCAGGCAACAACCCAGAGTGGATGATCCTGACGGTACTGCCGGTACTGCCACCAGATCTTCGTCCACTGGTACCACTGGATGGCGGTCGTTTTGCGACATCGGATCTGAATGATCTATACCGTCGTGTGATCAACCGTAACAACCGTTTGAAGCGTCTTCTAGAGCTGGCTGCTCCGGACATCATCGTACGTAACGAAAAACGTATGCTGCAAGAGTCTGTTGATGCGCTGCTGGATAACGGTCGTCGTGGTCGTGCGATCACCGGTTCTAACAAACGTCCTCTGAAATCTCTTGCTGATATGATCAAGGGTAAACAGGGTCGTTTCCGTCAGAACCTGCTCGGTAAACGTGTAGACTACTCAGGACGTTCTGTAATCACAGTAGGTCCATACTTACGTCTGCACCAGTGTGGTCTTCCTAAGAAGATGGCACTTGAGCTGTTTAAACCATTTATCTACAGCAAGCTGGAAACTCGTGGCATGGCGACGACAATCAAAGCTGCGAAGAAAATGGTAGAACGCGAAGAAGCGGTTGTATGGGATATCCTGGATGAAGTCATCCGCGAACACCCGGTACTGCTTAACCGTGCACCAACACTTCACCGTCTTGGTATTCAGGCGTTTGAACCTGTACTAATCGAAGGTAAAGCGATTCAGCTACACCCACTTGTGTGTGCGGCATATAACGCAGACTTCGATGGTGACCAGATGGCGGTACACGTTCCTCTGACTCTGGAAGCTCAGCTGGAAGCGCGTACTCTGATGATGTCGACGAACAACATTCTGTCGCCAGCGTCAGGTGATCCTATCATCGTACCTTCTCAGGACGTGGTATTGGGTCTTTACTATATGACACGTGAACGTGTTAACGCGAAAGGTGAAGGTATGTACCTTTCCGGTCCTGCTGAGGCCGAGAAAGCTTACCGTACTAAGATGGCTGATCTGCATGCCCGCGTTAAAGTACGTATCACTGAAACTGTTCGTGATGAAGACGGCAACGAAACCACTGACACTCGTATGATGGACACTACTGTCGGTCGTGCAATGCTATGGCAAATCGTACCTAAAGGTCTTCCTTACAGCATCGTTAACCAAAAACTGGGTAAGAAACAAATTTCTAACCTGCTTAACGAGGCGTACCGTAAGCTTGGTCTGAAAGATACCGTAATCTTTGCTGACCAAATCATGTATACCGGTTTTGCTTACGCGGCACTGTCTGGTGTATCTGTTGGTATCGACGATATGGTTGTACCACCGGCTAAATACACTGAGATTTCTGAAGCGGAAGAAGAAGTTCGCGAAATCCAGGACCAGTTCCAGTCTGGTCTGGTAACGGCGGGTGAACGCTATAACAAAGTGATCGATATCTGGGCATCAACCAACGATCGCGTAGCGAAAGCGATGATGGAAAACCTTTCTTCTGAAACGGTTATTAACCGTGATGGTGAAGAAGAGCAACAAGAGTCATTCAACAGCATCTATATGATGGCCGACTCCGGTGCTCGTGGTTCTGCAGCGCAGATTCGTCAGCTTGCCGGTATGCGTGGTCTGATGGCTCGTCCGGATGGTTCGATCATCGAAACTCCGATCACGGCGAACTTTAAAGAAGGTCTGAACGTACTTCAGTACTTTATCTCAACCCACGGTGCTCGTAAGGGTCTTGCGGATACGGCATTGAAGACAGCGAACTCAGGTTATCTGACTCGTCGTCTTGTAGACGTTGCTCAGGACGTTGTGGTTACCGAACACGATTGTGGTACGCACGAAGGTGTGGAAATGATGCCACACATCGAAGGTGGTGACGTTAAAGTTCCGCTTACTGAGCTGGCGCTTGGTCGTGTAATCGCTGAAGACGTACTGAAACCTGGTACCGAAGAGATTCTTATCCCGCGTAACACGTTGATCGACGAAAAATGGTGTCAGATCATCGATGAAAACTCCGTCGATAAGATGAAAGTGCGTTCTGTAGTAACTTGTGAATCTGACTTCGGTTGTTGTGCACAATGTTACGGTCGTGACCTGGCTCGTGGTCACCTGGTCAACCAGGGTGAAGCGGTTGGTGTTATCGCTGCTCAGTCTATCGGTGAACCTGGTACACAGCTAACCATGCGTACGTTCCACATCGGTGGTGCGGCATCTACAGCAGCAGCAGAGAACAGCATCCAGGCGAAGAACAAAGGTTCGATTAAGATCCATAACGCTAAGTTCGTAACCAACAAAGACGGTAAGATTGTAATTACCTCTCGTGCATCTGAAATGACCATCATCGATGAGTTCGGCCGTACGAAAGAGAAACACAAACTGCCATACGGTTCGATTCTGAATAAAGGCGACAACGAGATAGTTGAAAACGGTGAAACCGTAGCAAACTGGGAAGCGCACACTATGCCAATCATCACTGAAGTGGCAGGTCGTATCCAGTTCGTTGATATGATCGATGGTGTAACCGTTTCTCGTCAGACTGATGATCTGACCGGTCTGTCTTCAAGTGAAGTAACGGAGCCAGCCGCTCGTCCTGCAGCAGGTAAAGATATGCGTCCAGCTATCAAACTTGTGGATGAGAAAGGTAACGATGTAATGATTCCTGGCACCGATATGCCAGCTCAATACTTCCTGCCTGGTAAAGCGATCGTGAACATCGAAGATGGCGCGGAAGTTGGTGTGGGTGATACTCTTGCTCGTATTCCTCAGAAATCTGGCGGAAACAAAGATATCACCGGTGGTCTACCTCGGGTTGCCGATCTGTTCGAAGCGCGTAAACCTAAAGAGCCGGCAATTCTTGCTGAGCACACTGGTACGGTTTCCTTCGGTAAAGAGACGAAAGGCAAACGTCGTTTAGTTATCACTATGGAAAGTGGTGAAACTTACGAAGAGATGATTCCTAAGCATCGTCAGCTTAACGTATTCGAAGGTGAGAAGATCGAACGTGGTGATGTGATCGCCGACGGTCCTGAGTCTCCACATGATATCCTGCGTCTGCGTGGTATCCATGCAGTTACTCAGTACATCGCTAACGAAGTTCAGGAAGTTTACCGTCTGCAAGGCGTTAAGATTAACGATAAGCAAATTGAAACTATCGTTCGTCAGATGCTACGCAAATGTACTATTACGTTTGCAGGTGATTCTGAATTCTTGCCTGGTGAGCAGCTGGAATACGCGCAAGTTAAGATTGCAAACCGTAAACTTGAGGCGGAAGGTAAAGAGCCTGCTCGTTTCGAGCGCGAACTGCTGGGTATCACTAAAGCGTCACTGGCAACTGAATCCTTCATCTCTGCGGCATCATTCCAGGAAACGACCCGCGTACTGACTGAAGCGGCAGTATCTGGTAAACGTGATGATCTGCGTGGTCTGAAAGAGAACGTAATCGTAGGTCGTCTGATCCCTGCTGGTACAGGTTTTGCCTACCACCAGGATCGTCAGGCTAAACGTGTAGCAGAGCAGGAAGGTCCTTCTGTTGAACAAGCAACAGATAACCTGGCTGCACTGCTGAATGCTGGTTTCTCATCGTCTGATGATGAGTAATTGCTTCTGATAACGAAAAAAGGCACCGTAAGGTGCCTTTTTTGTGTATAACTTTTGAGGTCAGAGTCAGCAAAGCTGACTCTGACCCCGTATTCAAATGATACCATTAAGCTCCGGGTGGTATCGCCAGGCTATCAGCAATAAGCTGAATCAGGTGATCTTCAAACTCAAAACGGATTTCTAATATTTCACCAACCCGTGAAATATCTTTATCAAAACCGTCCAGATCATCCTCTTCGGTCAGGTCGAGATATTTGTCGGCAAAGTTCAGCAGTGGATCGGTTGTTTTCAATATACTTGCGTAAGTCTGGTTGATTTCGTCAGTAGCTCTGAATCCGGTTGATTGCCACTTTTCCATTACCATGTCGTATATTTTGAAATGTCCGGCAGAAATATAATCAATTAAAGTTTGGCAGAAGTTATCGATTTCATGTATCGAAGGTAGTTCTGAAATGACAGATTTTGCAATACAAGGCTGTAATGCTGCCAACTTGCAATACTCTACGATCAGGAATTGCCTTGTTGACAACCAATGGTCAATAACTTCACTTGAGCCGCCCCACTGTTCTTGTACGCTTTTAAATTTGTTTAGCATGGCCGTGCCCTCATGATCAGATCAACCTAAACGGATGATCACCTTTGGCGGGGGTGTTAGTAAACACAACCCATTGTTGATACAAGAGTTTATTGTATAAAAAATAGTAGGGTATAAACTCTGGTATAGATTTAGATTGCCAGTAAAATGAAGGTACTGCAAGGAATTAGGAGTGATCATGTTATCAAATAGTGACATTAAAACGGCTTATTGGTGTGTGGTTTCCGGAAGTGATCTTTGGACTATTGATGGATCGCTCCCTTTTGGTTCTGCTCAGCAATTTGCATTGCCGGAAGACAAAGCCATTAAGATTGGTTCACATGGCGGCTATCCTATCTACTGGCTTAATGAGGCAGATATCGACATAGAGCTTGATATGGGGTCATTGCGGGATCTGTTGCAAATAGAGGAAGTTCTGTTTTTAGCCGCCAGCAAAGCAGTTCAGTATGGGCATATGGCACAATCGCAGCGTTTTTGTTCTCACTGTGGCGGACGGACGCATCTGAATCATCGCGATATGGCAATGCAGTGTCAGGACTGCCGTACGCTTCACTATCCCCGTATTTTTCCGTGTATTATTGTTGCCGTCCGGCAGCAGGATAAAATTTTACTGGCACAACACCCACGTCATCGCAATGGTATGTATACGGTCATTGCCGGGTTTGTCGAAGCAGGTGAAACTCTTGAACAATGTGTTGCACGTGAGATTAAAGAGGAAACCGGGATTAATGTGACTAATATACGTTATTTCGGTAGTCAGCCCTGGGCATTTCCTTCAAGTATGATGATGGCTTTTCTCGCGGACTATGAGTCAGGTAAGATCAAACCTGATTACTCTGAACTTAGTGATGCAGCGTGGTTTACACCCGAAGATATGCCGCCTGTCGCTCCGGTCGGGACGATTGCCCGGGCGCTAATTGAGCAGACTGTCTCTGATATAAAATCTTTGCGTTAGCGATTAGGTTAACGCTTCCCGGCTATCTGATAAAAAAAACCCTCCGGCGCGGAGGGGGTAAGTAAGATGTCGTTATGAGATGCTGAGTCAGGATCACTCAGTATTTTAATAATTGTAGTTTTCGCTAACGATCAGATTTTTAACATCATTGCCTGCAAGTTTCAATTTTGCCGGCAAAGTTTACTTTAATAACATGATCTGGTTTGCAAAGCTTTGGTTTATCAGTTTATTTGCGATTGTTGTTTGAGCTTATTTTCATAACCATTGATAATAGCCAGGATTAATATTTAAACAGCCTAAAATTACTGAGATCGGTATATACCGACAAATGGAAGAATAGAATGACACAATTAAAAAATGATACTTATCTGCGCGCTTTGCTCAAGCAGCCGGTAGAGTATACGCCGGTATGGATGATGCGCCAGGCCGGGCGTTATCTGCCGGAATATCGGGCGACCAGAGCTCAGGCCGGGGATTTTATGTCGCTATGTAAAAACGCTGAATTGGCTTCAGAAGTGACTTTGCAGCCACTGCGTCGTTTTCCTCTTGATGCTGCGATTCTGTTCTCAGATATTTTAACTATCCCAGATGCGATGGGGTTAGGACTTCATTTTGAGCAGGGTGAGGGGCCTAAGTTTATCGCCCCGATTACTTGCCGGGCTGACGTCGACAGAATCGGGGTGCCTGATCCTGAAGATGAACTGCAATATGTTATGAATGCGGTTCGTCAGATTCGTAAGGATTTGAACGGAGAGGTTCCGTTGATCGGCTTTTCGGGCAGCCCGTGGACGTTAGCTACCTATATGGTTGAAGGCGGGAGCTCAAAGGCATTTACGAAAATTAAGCAGATGATGTACTGTGATCCTCAGGTGTTACATGCTCTGTTGGATAAGCTGGCTGATAGTGTGATTGAGTACTTAAATGCTCAGATAAAGGCCGGAGCTCAATCGTTAATGATTTTTGACACCTGGGGTGGTGTGCTGACTCCGCGTGATTACAACGAATTTTCATTGCAATATATGCATAAGATTGTGGAAGGGCTAATTCGCCATAATGAAGGTTGTCAGGTGCCTGTGACGTTATTTACCAAAAACGGCGGGATGTGGCTGGAGCAAATCGCGGCAACCGGTTGTGATGCGGTCGGATTAGACTGGACGATTGATATCAGTGAAGCTAAAAGAAGGATAGGCGACAAAGTAGCCTTGCAAGGCAATATGGATCCGTCTGTATTGTATGCTTCACCGGAACGAATCCGCCAGGAAGTGGCTGCAATCCTGGAAGGATTTGGTG
>JBNKRC010000058.1:0-4702 GCA_050296215.1 Vibrio sp.
TGCTACCGGGCACTTGGTCAGGTTCACAGCCTGTTCAAACCACGCCCCGGCCGGGTCAAAGACTATATTGCCGTACCTAAGGCCAACGGCTATCAGTCGATTCATACCTCCATGGTCGGACCGCACGGTGTTCCGGTTGAGGTTCAGATACGAACTGAAGATATGGATCAAATGGCGGATAAAGGGGTCGCGGCTCACTGGTCCTATAAAGCCAACGGAGAGCGGACCGGAACAACCGCTCAGGTTAAAGCCCAACGCTGGATGCAAAGCCTGCTTGAGCTGCAACAGAGTGCCGGCAACTCGTTTGAATTTATTGAAAACGTTAAATCGGATCTGTTCCCTGACGAAATTTATGTGTTCACGCCGAAAGGTCGTATTGTCGAGCTTCCGATGGGCGCAACGGCCGTTGACTTTGCCTATGCGGTCCATACCGATGTTGGTAATACCTGTGTCGGAGCCCGGGTGGATCGAAATCCATACCCTCTGAGTAAAGCGCTGAAAAACGGTCAGACCGTTGAAATCATCAGTGCACCGGGAGCCCGGCCTAACGCCGCCTGGCTGAACTATGTCGTGACATCACGCGCCCGGACCAAGATTCGTCAGGTACTGAAAACCATGCGACGCGAGGAATCCGTCAGCTTAGGCCGCCGTCTGCTGAACCATGCATTGGGTGACCGATCAATCAACGATATCACTGCCGACGAGCTAAACCGGGTACTCACCGATCTGAAGGTTGCCTCAGTAGACGATCTGCTGGCAGCAATCGGTTTAGGTGAGCTGATGAGTATCGTCATTGCCCGCCGTCTTCTGGGTAACGAAGAAGGTATTATCGTTAAAGATAATGGCGCACCTAAGCGTAAGCTTCCGATCAGAGGTGCCGAAGGCATTCTGCTCAACTTCGCCAACTGCTGTCATCCGATCCCGGATGATCATATCGTTGCACATATTTCACCGGGTAAAGGCCTGGTGGTCCACCGGGAAACCTGTGCCAACGTACGTGGCTATCAGCGCGAACCGGATAAATACATGGCGGTCGAATGGTCGAATGATTACGATCAGGAGTTTATCACCGAGCTTAAAGTTGACATGCTCAACAATCAGGGTGCTCTGGCATCTCTGACCAATGTCATCTCTAAAACCGGATCCAACATTCATGGCTTATCCACCGAAGAGCGGGATGGCCGGCTGTATACGGTCACCGTGCTGCTCACGACCAAAGATCGAGTCCATCTGGCAGAGATCATGAAAAAAATTCGTGTTATGCCTCAGGCACTTAAAGTCCGTCGTAAGAAAAGCTAATCGCATTTTAATTTAAACAGCCCTTGATATTAACGAGATATCAAGGGCTTCACTTTTTTAGCCTCAGGAGATTTATTCCGTCCGATCATTTCCCTGAACGATAATCGGCCCGACTCCATCTTAGTTTGATTATCAGGATTAACTCTTAACCAGGATAGCGACTCTTTACCTATTTTCTGTTATGAATATTGAACGTTACAACCGAATCCAACAAGTTTTAAAAGCCCGCCAGCCTGATCTGACCCTGTGTTTAGAAGAAGTTCATAAACCGAATAATATTTCGGCGATTGTCCGTACCGCCGATGCCACAGGATTACATAAAATTCATGCTGTCTGGCCCTATGAAAATATGCGCACACTCGGCCATATCTCGGCCGGTGCCCGTAACTGGGTTGAAGTAGAGACTCACGATCGTATCGAAGATGCCGTCAGCGCGTTGAAACAGCAGAACATGCAGATTCTGGTCACTAATCTGTCCGAAACCGCGGTCGACTTCAGAGAAGTGGATTACACCAGACCAACGGCGATTATCCTTGGCAGCGAAAAAAACGGGATCTCCGGAAAAGCACTTGAGCTGGCCGACCAGGATATCATCATTCCTATGGTGGGTATGGTTCAGTCATTAAATGTCTCGGTTGCCGGAGCGCTTATCCTGTATGAAGCTCAGCGCCAGCGTGAACAGGCCGGTATGTACCAGCGTGAAACCAGCCAGCTCAGCGATGAAATCATTAACCGGATTTTGTTTGAACGCGGTCATCCGGTACTGGCCCGGGTCGCCAAACAAAAAGGATTACCTTATCCTTCGCTCGACGAGCAAGGGCAAATCATTGCTGACCAGGTATGGTGGAAAGCGATGCAGAGCAGATAACGGATAAAAAAATCCTGTACAAAAAAACAGTTCAATGCTTGAATAACTGCTAAGTCAATACGTTACAAGGCCCGGCTATGTCACAACTGCTTTCCGCTGTTTCTCTAACCTCATTATCTGGAGTCGGAGCAAAAGTCGCTGAGAAGCTGGCAAAAATCGGGCTGGTCAGCGTTCAGGATCTGTTATTCCACCTTCCGTTGCGCTATGAAGACCGTAGCCGGATTTATCCTATTATCAAACTTCATCCGGGAATCTGGGCCGCAGTACAGGGGCGGGTGATGGCGGTCGATACCATTTTTGGCCGTCGCAAAATGCTGACCGTCAAAATCAGCGACGGTAATGGTACGCTGACCTTACGCTTCTTTAATTTTACCGCCGGCATGAAGAACAATTTCGCAGAAGGCAAAGTTGTTAAAGCTTACGGCGAAATAAAACGGGGAATGGGCGGGCTGGAAATTATTCACCCTGACTACTCCTTTTTCAGTCAGGAACAACCACAGGCTGAAACAGAACCGACATTGACTCCGGTTTATCCGACGACCGATGGCTTACGCCAGATAACCTTACGTAACCTGACAGATCAGGCACTGGCTCTGCTGGAAAAGTCCGCCGTTCAGGAGCTGTTCCCGCAAGGCCTGTATCCGAACCAGTTAACCTTAAATCAGGCACTGCACACCATTCACCGTCCACCGGCAGACATCAATCTTGAATTGTTCGATCAGGGACGTCATCCGGCACAACTGCGCCTGATTATCGAAGAGCTGTTGGCGCAAAACCTGTCTATGCTGGCAATTCGTAATCAGGGCAATCAGGATAAAGCCATCCCTCTCCTGTCTGACGGCCGGATAAGAACACCTTTCCTGGCTCGGTTACCTTTTAAGCCAACCAATGCACAGACCAGAGTGGTCAATGAGATCGAAAACGATCTGAACCAGCCACATCCGATGATGCGTTTGGTTCAGGGCGACGTCGGCTCAGGCAAGACACTGGTAGCGGCGCTTGCGGCAATCAGAGCTATCGAACAAGGTTATCAGGTCGCCTTAATGGCACCGACAGAACTGCTTGCCGAACAGCACGCACTGAACTTTGCTCAATGGCTGGAGCCGTTATCAATCAAGGTTGGCTGGTTAGCCGGTAAGTTGAAAGGAAAAGCCCGGGAGCAGGCTCTGGCGGAAGTCGAATCCGGCGAAGCTCAGATGGTTGTCGGCACTCATGCGCTTTTTCAGGAGCAGGTCGAATTCAAACATCTTGCTCTGGTGATTATTGATGAACAGCACCGTTTCGGTGTCCACCAGCGGCTGGAGTTACGGGAAAAAGGCGCCAGACAGGGCTTTTATCCGCACCAGTTGATCATGACCGCAACGCCGATCCCCCGGACTTTAGCCATGACCGCTTATGCGGATTTGGATACGTCGGTAATCGATGAATTACCGCCGGGACGTACGCCAATTCAGACCGTCGCCATTCCCGATACCAAGCGGGATGACATTATAGAACGCATCCGTCATGCATGCGCCGGTGAAGGCAAGCAAGCCTATTGGGTATGTACGCTGATCGATGAATCGGAAGTACTGGAAGCGCAGGCAGCCGAAGATATTGCTCAGGAGCTCCGTTCCCGTTTACCGGAAATCAAAATAGGTCTGGTACACGGACGAATGAAGGCGGCCGAAAAGCAGCAGGTAATGAGCCGCTTTAAGGCAAATGAGTTACAGCTCCTGGTCGCGACGACGGTAATTGAAGTCGGCGTGGATGTACCCAATGCCAGTTTAATGATCATCGAAAACCCGGAACGGCTCGGCCTGGCACAACTCCATCAGCTGCGCGGACGGGTCGGCCGGGGTTCGGTTGCCAGTCACTGTGTATTACTCTACCACGCCCCTCTGTCCAAAACCGCACAGAAACGCCTGAGTGTGCTACGGGAAAGTAATGATGGTTTTGTGATTGCTCAGCGCGATCTGGAAATTCGCGGGCCGGGTGAGCTGCTCGGCACTAAACAGACTGGACTGGCCGACTTCAAGATTGCGGATCTGTTACGCGATCAAAGCCTTATACCTGAAGTACAGCGGATGGCTCGTCACATCCACCAGCACTATCCGGAAAATGCCAGTGCCATTATTGACCGCTGGCTTGGCGACAAAAACAGCTATGCCAAAGCATGACCATGACTGAACTTAACGGACGGGGAAGCTCAGCTGAACTTTCAGTCCTCCGCCCCGGCGATTGGTCACCAGAACCGAGCCGTGATGCTGATTAACGATACGCTTGACTATCGCCAGTCCCAGTCCCGTACCTTCACTGCCACGGGCGGTATCGCCACGGGTAAATGGCTGAAATACTTTACTGATCTGGTCCGGCTCAATCCCCGGACCATTATCTTCAACACTTACCCACACTAAAGCATTATCTGCTGTCATTCCGGTCGACACCTGTACCCAGCCGTTTCCATAACGAACCGCATTTACGATTATATTGCTGACTGCACGTTTAATCGCAATCGGGTTGCCATAGGCAGGCTGTAGTGAGGATGAGAATGCC
>JBNKRC010000058.1:4712-10858 GCA_050296215.1 Vibrio sp.
ATGCCGTTTCAATCTGAAGTTCATAACCGCCTTCAGCAGTTGCCACATCATGTGCGATTTCATTCAAATCAACCGTCTGAAAAGTCTGAACATCGACCGGTTTAAGAAAATCCATAAACTGACTGATAATTTCATTGCACTCTTCAGTATCACTGATAATCCCTTCCGCCAGATAATCATCTTCCGGTGACATCATCTCTGTCGCCAGCCGGATACGGGTTAATGGTGTGCGTAAATCATGACTCACACCTGCCATCAGTAAAGTCCGGTCTTCTTCCAGTTCCCGAATCCCATTCGCCATCTGATTAAAAGCACGGGTGACGGAACGAATTTCAGATGACCCTTTTTCAGCTAACGGCGGAGGATTGTCTCCGTGACCGACCTGCTTCGCCGCCTTTTCCAGCGCTTTAAGCGGCCTGTTCTGCAAGCGGATAAACAGCCAGCCGCCAAAAATGATCATCAGCGACATCAACAGGCTATTACGAAACAGCGGGGCAAAATCTTCATCCTGTAACTCTGATAGCGGAATCCGCAATAAACTATGAGGTAAAGCGTCTATCTTCAACCACAACACATAACTCTCTTTGCCCGGATAAAGGCGAACCTCAGTCCGGGTCTTTAACTCCCGGCTCATCTGCTCACTCATCAGATCGATACTGAAGGCGAGTTCAAATTCCTGAGCCAGCTCGCTGTCTTCTGAGTGCATGGTGACACCAAGCATTTTCAGCACCTTCTGTCTCATCGGCAGATCCAGCGACTGTCCGGGTTCTTCGTTATCTGAGTTATCCAGCATCAGATGAATTTCATGCCCCAGTATTTTGTTTACCTGCTGCAGACTGGGTAATAACGCGTAGTTAAATACCGCGTAATAGGAGTAGAGCTGATTGGCAATCAGCAGAATCAGAAACAGAATGATGGACTGAGTAAAAGAACTGGTCGTGACACGCATGACATCAGGCCTGCCCATCGGGGACGAACACGTAACCCAATCCCCACACAGTCTGAATATAACGAGGCTTACTTGGATCCTCTTCTAACATACGACGCAGGCGCGAAATCTGCACATCGATCGAACGCTCCATAGCCGAATATTCACGCCCCCGGGCCATATTCATCAGTTTATCGCGAGACATCGGTTCTCGCGGATTGGTCACCAGTGTTTTAAGTACGGCAAACTCACCGGAAGTCAGCGGCATCGGCTCTGCCCCGCGAAACATTTCCCGGGTACCTAAATTCAGCCGGAACTCGCCAAATTCAACAATCGATTCTTCAGCGCTTGGCGCTCCCGGCGCCTCAACTACCTGACGACGTAATACCGCCTTAATCCGGGCCAGCAGCTCACGCGGGTTAAATGGTTTTGGCAGGTAATCATCCGCACCAACCTCAAGCCCGACAATACGGTCGATTTCATCCCCTTTTGCCGTCAGCATTAAGATTGGCAGATTATTATTGGCACTACGTAAACGCCGGCAAATCGACAGGCCATCTTCACCAGGTAACATCAGATCCAGCACCATCAGATGAAATGTCTCACGGGTTAATAGCCGATCCATCTGTTCACCGTTGGCTACACTTCGCACCTGAAAGCCCTGTTCAGACAGATAACGCTCAAGTAACGAACGTAACCGGGCATCATCATCAACGACTAAGATTTTGGCATTATCTAACATATTTAACCTCATTAAGCGTGGATATCGATTTGATATATACCGAAGAAAACCGCACAGATTAACTTTACCATTCTGGTGTAATAAGTAACCCGAATAATTGTTAACGAGTATGACGCCATCGTGGATATAAAAAAACAGCAAGCCAAATCTCTCCGGCTTGCTGTTTCTTAAGAGATAAATGCTCCCGGTAGATTACAGGGCAGCAAATGCCTGAGCTACTCTCTCTATATTAGACTCATTCAGCCCCGCCAGACACATACGGCCACTGGCAATCAGATAAATGCCATGCGTTTCACGCAATTCATCCACTTGCTGAGCACTGAAACCGGTATAGCTGAACATCCCTTTTTGCTGAATTAAGAAATCGAAGTTTTTCTCAGATGCCAGTGTTTTCAGTTGTTGATGTAAAGAGTGACGCATCGTATCAATACGGGTACGCATATTTTCAACTTCAGATAACCATTGCTGATTCAGCGCCGCATCATTCAGCACTTTTGAAACTAAGACTGCACCATGTTTAGCCGGGCTCGAATAGTTGCGCCGTACCGTAGCTTTCAACTGGCCTAATACCCGTGTTGCCGTTTCTTCATCCTGACAAACCAGAGAAAGACCACCGACACGCTCACCGTACAGAGAGAAAATCTTAGAGAATGAGTTGCTGACTAAAAAAGTCATATTCGCGCGTTTGGCTAATTCAGTGATGACGTAAGCATCTTCCGCCATACCTTCACCGAAACCCTGATAAGCCATATCAAAGAAAGGAATCAGTTTCTTCTCTTCAAGCACATCCATCACAGCATCCCACTGAGCATTGGTCAGATCCACGCCCGTCGGGTTATGGCAACACGGATGCAGCAATACGATATCGTATTCAGGCAGAGAAGATAACGCACTTAACATACCGTCAAAGTCGAGAGCCCGAGTCGCCGCATCAAAGTATGGATAAAAACCCACGTCAAAACCCGCACCGGCAAAAATAGCGTTATGATTTTCCCAGGTCGGATTACTTACCCATACTTTTGACTGAGGAAAATAGTAATGCAGGAAGTCCGCACCAATCATCAATGCACCGGAACCACCCAATGTCTGGATTGTCGCGACTCGTTTCTCATTCAGAGCCGGGTGCTCCGGACCAAATACCAGTTTTTGCACCGCCTGACGGTAAGGTGCCATTCCTTCCATCGGAAGATATAAGCAGGGCTCATTCGGCGCGTCAAATACGGCTTTCTCCGCACTCTGCACACATTCTAATGTCGGGATTTTACCCGCTTCATCGTAGTAAAGACCGATACTGAGGTTTACCTTATCGGCACGGCTGTCCGCCATGAATGTTTCCATTAGCGATAAGATAGGGTCCCCTGCATAAGGGGTAACATGACTAAGCACTCGCGATTCTCCTTTTAAACTCTATATCGATCATTACGATGATTGAGGGCGATGATTAGGTTAAGCACCAATCCGCATAAAATAGACAGGACCAAAAGATAAGGTGACACAACTGACAAAGAGATCAACATAATCGTGATATCAATGCCCATCAGTAACCAACCCGCCTTAATTCCATACCTGTCCTGCAGATAAAGAGCCAGAATATTAAATCCGCCTAAACTTGCCTTATGGCGGAACAGAATGATAAATCCGACGCCAAATAAAAATCCACCAAAAAGCGCAGCATAAACCGGATTCAGGTCCTGTATGTCAATAAATTTACCATGCAGCGTTGAAAATGTTGAAACCAGCAGGACTGCGGTAAACGTTTTTGCCGTAAAAACCCAGCCCATCCTGCGAATGGCAAGATAATAGAAAGGCAAATTGATTAAGAAAAAGGCAACCCCGAATTCCACGCCCAGTTTGTAATGCAGAAACAGAGAAAGTCCGGCAGAACCTCCGGTGATCAGACCGGTCTGCTTAAGGAACAGTACGCCAAATGAGACCAGGCTGGCCCCCATCAGCAATGCCATCACATCTTCAAACCAGCGATGTCCGATTGTATTTTGTGTTTCTGTTAATGTCATCTCCGACATAGCACCCTACCTTACCGTTGAAAACAACCACAATGCGTAATTTGTGCAATATTAATATCACAACAGTCACATCGCGCAAGCATTGTTTACACATTGCATTTATCAAGCACCAAAATAAATTATCATGCACTAAAAACGCAAACCCCCCATAATGGGGATTCATTTTGGGGTGGGGTACTCAGTTCAGAGCGTTGTCATACCATTTTCTTTCACCCGTTCCAGAACAATGGACGTTTTGATATGAGAGATCAATTTGGTCTGAAAAAGGCAGGAAATTAAATCATTCAGGCTTGAAAGATCAGCCACGACCATTTTTAACGAGTAATCGGCGTCACCTGTCGTTTTATAGGCATCAATAATCGTTGCTTGATTAGCGATGAAGTCGTGAAAGCGAGTTGAATTTTCATCCTCATGACTGGTCAGTTTGACTTCCACCATTGCCATAATCTCCTGCTTCAGAGCTTTAGGAGCCAGCCGGGCATGATACCCCAGGATTAATTGTTGCTGTTCCAGACTGATACGGCGGCGCGAACATTGCGATGGCGACAACCCCACCAGTTCACTTAATTCCTGATTAGTTAAACGTCCGTTTTCCTGTAACAGCGTGAGAATTTTTACATCATACTCATCGATACTCGACATGTGCTTCCTTTTTCCATTCGATCACGGTGTTCAGAGTCTAACAAAGATGCGTGATTATCGCTCTTTTTTTCATTACACTGCACACCTTTCTTCCAACTGGCATCTTAATTGCAAAATTCGATCTGTTTTTATCCATATAACTCACGTATTGAGTAAATTTCAGTCAATATACGCAAACTATTGCACACAGATATTCAGGAACAAGATATGAAAGGAAACTCCAATCCCGAGTCCCTGCAACGAGGCTTGAAAAACCGCCATATTCAGCTCATTGCTCTGGGCGGCGCAATCGGCACCGGGCTTTTTCTGGGCATAGCACAAACCATCCAAAGTGCAGGCCCCTCCGTATTACTGGGCTATACTCTGGCAGGCGCTATTGCTTTTTTTATCATGCGTCAGCTTGGCGAAATGGTTGTGGAAGAACCGGTAGCAGGAACCTTCAGTTATTTCGCCAACCGTTACTGGGGTGAATTTACCGGTTTTATGTCAGGATGGAACTACTGGGTTCTTTATATATTAGTGGGGATGGCTGAGTTGTCGGCCATTGGCATCTATATGCAGTACTGGTGGCCGGAGCTGCCGACCTGGGTTTCTGCATCGATTTTCTTTGTGGTTATTAATGCGATTAACCTGAGCAACGTAAAAATGTTTGGTGAGCTTGAATTCTGGTTTTCGATCATCAAAGTTGCAGCAATTATCGGTATGATTGGCTTTGGTGGCTATCTGCTGATTTCAGGAACAGGCAGTGAAGAGTCTTCGCTCTCCAATTTATGGGCGCAGGGAGGTTTTTTCCCGAATGGTGTCGGCGGTCTGACCATGGCAATGGCTGCCATTATGTTCTCATTCGGAGGTCTGGAACTGATTGGCATTACCGCTGCTGAAGCCGAAAATCCGCAGCAAAGCATACCTAAAGCAACCAATCAGGTTATCTACCGTATCCTGATTTTTTATATTGGTTCTCTAATCGTTCTGTTGTCTCTGTACCCGTGGCAAAAAGTCGCAGAAGGCGGCAGTCCGTTTGTAATGATCTTCCATGCATTAAACAGCAATTGGGTGGCGAACGTATTAAACGTAATCATCCTCACGGCTGCCCTGTCGGTTTATAACAGCTGTGTTTACAGTAACAGCCGGATGTTGTTTGGTTTAGCCAAGCAAAATAATGCGCCAAAATCACTATTAAACGTAAATAAAAGAGGTGTACCTCTTACTGCACTTGCCATCTCAGCAATCTCAACCGGAACCTGCGTTGTACTGAACTATTTTATGCCGCATGAAGCGTTCGGTTTCTTAATGGCGTTGGTTGTTTCAGCTCTGGTTCTGAACTGGATCATAATCACGATTACTCATATGAAATTTAAACGGGCAAAAATCCGGGCCGGTGAACAGACACACTATCCATCCTGGGGGTATCCGCTCACCAACTGGATCTGTATCGCCTTCCTATTTGGCATCTTAGTGGTGATGTATCAGATTCCCGGTATGCGCTTGTCGGTTTACCTGTTGCCGGCCTGGCTGGTTGTCCTGGGTATTGCATTCCGGATGAAGAAGAAACGCAGTATTGATAATGAATTGGTTACCAGCGCAGAGCTGTCTTAAACCGAATTTAATCCCTTCCTACCATAAAGTTTGCCCTGGTGATAAGCCGGGGCTTTTTTATGCGATAGCATTCCCCTTCATCTCTGGCTGTTTTGTCAGCTTGATGCTTTGATACATTGTTCCTATTACTCGCTTCAGACAGCAAAGAAGGCAATTCCGTACTTTGCTTTGCATACCTTATTTACCTGTCCACTGTGGTTATACCATTCTAATA
>JBNKRC010000059.1:0-10826 GCA_050296215.1 Vibrio sp.
CCGACAGGCTGACCATCCATAGGCAGGTTATGACGGCAAGCAGAAAAGGAACGGGGGAAAAAAATACTTCCTTTTTCGTATATTTTGCTTCCGATAGGCGGAAGTAATGCTTCCTTTTTATCTGGTAACTCATTGATATGTATGTTCTTATTTTATGGCATGTATCTTGTTTGATTTAAGGGAAGCTTAAGCCAACCTGTAAGGAAAATGCATGGCTATTTCATTTGAAACTGCGTTAGGCGTCCATCCCGAGGCACTTAATTTTCGTGTTCAGCGTACCAAAGTTCTCGCGAGTAACCTAGCGAATGTTGACACTCCGGGATATCTGGCCAAAGACCTGAGGTTTACCACAGTGATGAACTCTGTCGGCAATTTTGGTGTTGATGCGCAGGTGCCGGCGTTGCAGGTCAGAAGTCAGTATTCGATGCCTTATCAGAACAGCAAAGACGGAAATACTGTTGAGCTTGGGGTTGAACAGGCCAAGTTCACGCAGAATTCGATGGATTTTCAAACCAGTCTGACATTTCTCAATATGAAATTTAACGGATTAGCCAAAGCGATCGAAGGACGTTAATCATGTCATTTACATATATATATTCTATTGCAGGATCTGCCATGACGGCGGAAACCGTGCGGTTAAACACGGTGGCGAGTAACTTGGCCAACGCGGATGCGGTATCAGCCAATCCTGATGATGCCTATCGTGCGCTCAAGCCGGTATTTGCCACGGTGTATAACAAGAGCCAGCTTTCGACAGCCAATAACACGTACCCGAGTGCGGAAGTGCGCATTGTTGACGTTGTGCAGAGTCAGGGACAGGCGGAAAAACGCTTTGAACCAGGTAACCCGCTGTCCGACAGTGAAGGCTATGTTTACTACCCGGATATCGATGTGGTGGCAGAGATGGCGGACATGATGGCGGCGACACGCAGCTTTGAAACTAATGTCGAAGTGCTGACCAATGTGAAAAGCATGCAGCAGGGATTACTGAGACTGGGACAGGGTAGCTAATGACTATTGCACAATATACCGCGCTATCCGGTGATACGTCTGGCAGTGCGACACTTAACGGTTCCGGCGTCAGCGCTAATGGGTTAGATGCGAACAACGCGACATCCCTGAAGAACGAATTCATCAGTCTGATGGTGGCTCAGATTCAGAATCAGGATCCGCTTAACCCACTGGACGGTACGGAATATGTCGGTCAGCTGGCTCAGTTTTCACAGGTTCAGAGTACCGAAAATATGTCGGGCCTGATGCAGAACAGCACCGTGCTGCTTGACAACCTGCAAGTGCTTGCTACCGCCGGTTTAGTTGGTAAGACGGTTTATGTGTCCGGTAACGAATTTGAACTCGACGGAGCAGCGCAGAGCGGCAAAGTTGAACTGGGCTATGCGTCGAATCAGGTTAACCTGAACATTACCGATGAATTCGGACAGACGACGAAACTCCCGCTTGGTGCCCACCAGGCTGGTGACGTGGATTTTACGATTGATCCAGAGAAACTCGGTCTTAAATCCGGCACATATAAGGTGTCGGTTGAAGTGCAGGACGGCCAGTCATCACCGGATGTACTGCTGGCTGGTGCTGTTGAACAGGTTCGTATTCCCGCTGCCGGTGGTTCAGCCATGGTAAATGTTACCGGTGTCGGTAGTGTACCTTTTTATCAGATTACTCAATTTGGCGGCTAATACCCCATAAGGAAACAGAGGTTAATTATGAGTTTTAACATTGCTCTAAGTGGCTTGGATGCAACCAACACGGAATTAAGCACGATCAGCCATAATATCGCGAACGCATCCACTTATGGATTTAAAGGTGCGCGGACAGAATTTTCTGCGGTATACAATGGTATGCAGCCAGGCGGTGTTGAAGTCGCGTCTATTTCGCAAAATTTTGATGAGAATGGTTCGGTAACCGGAACTGGCAGAGCGATGGATCTGGCGATCAACGGTAATGGTTTCTTTGTTACTAAAGACACCATGGGCCAGACGCTATATACCCGTTCAGGTGTTTTCAGCACCGACAAAGATAACAATGTGATTGGTAATAATGGCGCCAAATTACAGGGCTATAGTGTCGATGCCAATAATACTCTTCTGAGCGGTTCGATCGGTAATATTGAGATCGCAACGTCATCACTGATGGCAAAGGCAACCGATTCGCTTGATTTTATCGCGAACTTTAATGCCGGGGCGGATGCAATCAACCTGGTTCCGGCCGGTGACCCGTCGCTTGATCCTCTGGATCCGGCTTATGACTCCAGTGCCGTTGCGTTTTCTCCGGATGATCCAAACTCTTTCAACTCTTCTTACACTTCCAAAACCTATGACTCATTGGGTAATAGTCATGCAGTGACGCAGTACTTTACTAAAACGGCAGCTAATACCTGGGAAGTGAATGTTCAGGTGGATGGGAGCAGCAGCACCGTTGCCACGCTGCCGGTCACTTTCAACACTGACGGAACCCTGTTGTCTCCTGCCGGTTATAGCATTTCATTCCCCGCGGCAGGTGCGGATGCGATGAGCATTGATATCAGCCTGCAAGGCAGCACTCAGTTTGGTGCCGATTTCGGCGTCAGCACTAATAATCCGAATGGTTACACTTCCGGTGAACTATCGGGTGTACGCGTAGAGAATAACGGCATGGTATACGCGACCTACACCAATGGTGAATCTCAGTTACAGGGGCAGGTAGTACTGGCCAACTTTGCGAACCCGCAAGGACTGGCAAAAGTGACAGGGACGGCCTGGACACAAAGTTACAGCTCCGGCTCGCCAACTATCGGTGTACCGGGAACCGGAATATTAGGTGATTTGACTCCGGGAGCACTGGAAGGATCCAACGTTGATCTGACCGGCGAACTGGTCAGTCTGATGACCGCACAACGCAATTATCAGGCTAATGCGAAGACCATTTCTACAGAAGATAAACTGACGCAAGCATTGTTTAACGCGATTTAACGGAGCCGGACATGGATAGTTTGCTATTTACTGCCACCTCGGGCGCCAGCCGGGTTATGAAAGCGCAGCACGTACGCTCGAATAACTTATCAAACGCCGATACTGCCGGTTTTCGTGCCGATATGGAACGGATCCGCAGTGTTGCGTTACAGGGATCGGGATTTGACGGCCGGACCATGGTGGTAACGGATTCAGCGTCTACCCGCTTTGACAGCGGCGATGTAATGAAAACCGGCCGGGCACTGGACGTTGCCATCATGGGGGATGGTTATCTGACGATTCAGTCTTCCGACGGCGGAGAGGCCTATACCCGGGCCGGTAATATCGCTGTCAGTCAGGAGGGTGAGTTAACCATTAACGGTTTTGCCGTTGTCGGGGAAAACGGCCCGATCGTGTTACCCGATTTCCAGAAGGTTGAAGTGACGGAACGAGGCCGGATTTCTGTGACACCACCGGGGGGCGGTGCCGAAATTGAGGTGGCAACGCTTAAACTGGTCAAGCCGGGAACCGGTCAACTGCAAAAAGAGAGTGACAGCCTGCTGCATAGCGTAAACGGAGCGCCATTCGCTGCGGATGCAACCGTGGAACTGGCGCCGGAACATCTGGAAGGCAGTAACGTTTCTGCGATTGACGAGCTACTGAATGTGATGTCTCTGACCCGCAACTTTGAAATGCAGGTCCGGATGATGAAAACAGCAGAAACGCTGGCGCAGGCCGGTAATAAATTAATGAGCGTGAGATAAGCAACTACGCAATAAGGAGAGTCTCCAATGCACTCAGCATTATGGGTCAGCAAAACCGGGATGGCGGCACAGGACACTAAAATGACCGCTATCTCCAACAACCTGGCAAACTTCAATACGGTTGGTTTTAAACGCGACCGGGTCGTGTTTGAAGATCTTTTCTATAGCATTCAGCGTCAGCCCGGCGCTCAGATCGATCAGGTTAACGAGCTGCCGACAGGGGTTCAGCTGGGGAGTGGTGTTCGTGTTGTCGGCACTCAAAAAGTGTTTACTCAGGGTAATACTCAGAACACCGGGCAAGATCTGGATCTGGCCGTGATGGGGCAGGGATTTTTCCAGATTGAAAACTCAGACGGTCAGATTATGTACAGCCGCAACGGTCAGTTCCACGTCAGCTCAGAAGGACTGATCGTAAATAGTCAGGGGTTACCGCTTCAGCCGCAGATTCAGGTTCCGGACGATGCGATTTCTTTATCTGTCGGGGTAGACGGAACGGTAACGTCAACATCGGCAAGCAATCCGACTCCGACGCAACTGGGACAAATCACTCTGGCGAAGTTTATTAATCCCGCCGGTCTGGAAGCATTGGGCGGAAACCTGTTTCGCGAAACCGAAGCCAGTGGTCAGCCTGATGAACTCATCGCCGGTGAGAGTGGTGTCGGCAGCATCAAGCAAGGGGTGCTGGAAGGGTCGAACGTGCAGGTTGTGGAAGAGATGGTCGATATGATCACCACTCAGCGTGCATATGAAATGAATGCCAAAGTGGTGTCAGCGGCTGACGATATGCTCAAGTATGTTTCACAGTCACTGTAAGGAATAAGCGGCGATGAAGATCAGAGTAAAGACAAAACTGAGCTTAACCGGACTGGTCAGTATACTGATTCTGTCCGGATGTGCCGGGCGGGAAGAGTTTAGCCCGGCCTCACCTGACAATGATAAGTATGGTCCTCCGGTTTTGGATTACTCGCTGCCTGAACCTGACTCCGGCAGCCTTTATCGCCATCAATATGCGATGACCCTGTTTCAGGATCGTCGCGCCTACCGGGTTGGCGATGTGCTTACGGTGCAACTGTCTGAAGAAACCGAATCGAGCAAAAGTGCTGATACCAAGTATGGAAAAAATGCCAGTGTCGGTTTAGGCGCGCCGGTGATTGGGAATAATACGCTGAATGATCTCAGTGCGGCGGTAAGCGGTGATCGTAGTTTTGACGGCAGCGCTTCCAGTTCACAGGGAAATAAACTTCAGGGCGCAATAACCGTAACGGTCAGTGAAGTGTTACCTAACGGTGTTCTGCGTATTCGTGGTGAAAAATGGATTCGTCTGAATCAGGGGGATGAATTTATCCGCCTTACCGGGATCGTTCGTGTTGATGATATTACCCGCAGCAATCATGTTTCGTCTCAGCGAATAGGTGATGCTCGTATCACCTATTCGGGCCGAGGAGCTCTGGCTGACAGCAATGCGTCGGGCTGGCTCACTCAATTCTTTAACAGTCCATGGATGCCATTCTGATGAGGATACCGGATATTTTATTTGTCACCGTAATGCTGGTGGTGAGTCTGACCATAGTTGGTTCAGCTGAAGCAGAAACTGAGATTCCTCTTATGGATCTGGTGGACGTTCAGGGCATAAGGGATAACCAACTGGTGGGTTACGGCCTGGTGGTCGGGCTGGATGGTCAGGGTGACCGGAATCAGGTTAAATTTACCGCCCAGTCGATTACCAATATGCTGCGTCAGTTCGGTGTACAGCTCGATGACTCAACCAATCCGAAACTGCGCAATGTGGCTTCCGTCAGCGTAACGGCGACAGTCAATCCTATGCTAGGGCCCGGGCAGAACATGGATATCGTGGTGGCATCAATAGGTGATGCCAAAAGTCTGCGAGGCGGTACGCTTCTGATGACACCGTTGCGTGGTGTCGATGGCGAAGTGTATGCGGTTGCTCAGGGAAATCTGGTTGTCGGCGGTGTTTCTGCCTCCGGACGCAGCGGATCTAAAATTGCGGTAAATACCCCGACAACCGGTCGTATTCCGAATGGTGCCATTCTTGAGCGGGAGATTCCGACCGATTTTAACAAACGCGATAAGATCACGCTCAACCTGCGCGATCCCAGCTTCACCACGGCGAAAAATATTGCCCGTGAAATTAACGGCGTATTTGGTCCCGATGTCGCGATAGCCATTAACAAAGCACGGGTGGAAATGCGCGCGCCAAAAGATACGCAGCAACGGGTTACGATGATGTCGATGCTTGAAGATCTCAGTGTTGAGCAAGGACGTAAGCCGGCGCGTATCGTATTTAACTCCCGTACCGGGACCGTGGTGATTGGCAAGAACGTCAAAGTCGGTGAAGCGGCGGTGAGCCATGGCAGCCTGACAGTCAGCATATCCGAATCCCAACAGGTCAGTCAGCCCAATCCGTTTGGTAAGGGAAATACTCAGGTCGTTAATCAGTCAACGATAGATATTAATGAAGCGAATGCGCAGATGATGATTTGGCCGGCTGGCACTGAACTGAATACTATTGTCAATGCCGTCAACAGTCTGGGTGCAACTCCGACGGATCTGATGTCCATTTTACAGGCGCTGCATGAAGCTGGTGCGCTTAATGCTGAATTAGTGGTGATTTAAGGAGTCACAATGAAAATAGATTTTCCCGGTGACAGTACGCAGGCTAATTCGGTTCTTTATCACGATTCTAATTCACTGGTTAACATCAGACAGGCCTCTGATCCGCAATCTGCATTGGAAACGGTAGCCAAACAGTTTGAAGCCATGTTTCTGCAACTGGTATTACGTCAGATGCGTAGTAGCAGCGACGTGATGGCGGATAAAGACAGTCCGTTCAGCAGTAAGCAGCAAGGTGTTTTTCGCGATATGTACGATGGGCAGATGTCGATCGAAATGGCGAAAAAACAGAGTAGCGGAATTGCGGATATGCTGGTGAAACAACTGGGTCCGACAGTCGGTAGTACAGAATCGAACGTAGTAAGTTTAGCTTCAGTTTCTGCACGGATATCACAAAAACGCAGGTTGGCGGATGGTAATCATCTTAGCCTGGTTAACAGCACAACAAATATAGACGCCTCTGTTAAGCAGGGACAAACCGAAGTGAAGGTGAGTAATGCCTTTAGTCAGCCATTGATTCGCAAATTGGAGCGGTAACGAATATGAATCTCGTCAATATTGCATTAAGCGGACTGAATGCTAACCGCGTTGCACTGGATGTCACGGCACAGAATGTCGCGAACGTGAATACCCCGGGTTACAGTCGCCAGCAGGCGTTAATGTCTTCTGTCGGCGGAGCAAAAAATGACAGTTTAAGTGCGGGCATGGGGGTTCAGGTGAACAGTATTCGTCGTGTAACGGATCAATTTCTTGTTAAACAGACTTGGACGACAGGGAGCGCGGAATCCTACTCATCGCGTTACACAAACAGCATGAGCTATATGGAAAATACCTTAGGCTCGGATGGATTTAATCTGTCGGCTGGTCTGGATAATCTATTTGCTGCCCTGCACGATGCTACTTCCAAGCCAGAGTCTTTACCGTTGCGACAGCAAATTATCAATGAAGCGGAAGCCATATCGCGTCGTTTTAATACGCTGACAGAGTCGCTGTACAATCAGAATAAAGACATGAGTGATCAGCGCACTGCGGCAGTGTCACAGGCAAACAGCCTGATGCAGAATATCGCCGATGTAAACAAGCAGATTGTCGCAAGCAAGGGTGTCGGAGCCAACGCCGCTCAGTTAATGGACACCAGAGACTCGTTAGTAAGCGAACTGGCGAAGTTAGTTAAGGTGAAGACTACTGAACAGTCCGATGGCAGCATGCAGGTAACACTCAGTTCCGGTCAGCCTTTGGTGATGGGAAGTGAAAGCGGCGTGCTTAAATCTGTTCCCGATGCAAGCGACGCCTATCTGGCGACGCTGCACGTGGAATTAGGCAAGCAGAGTTTTACCGTTGCCGGCGATGTGGGCGGCGAGCTGGGCGCAATCAATGATTATCAGCGTGAAATGCTGAAACCTTATATGACGGCGCTGGATGATATGGCGTCATCAATGGCCGATGCCTTTAATGTCGAGCTGGCAATGGGGCTGGATCTTGGGGGATTACCGGGTAAAGCGTTGTTTACCTATGATGCCGCGAATCCGGCTTCGAGTCTGACGATTACCGATATCAGCCCGAATGAGCTTGGACTGTCCGGCGACGGCAATCCGGGTAACAGTGATAACCTGACCTCTCTGATTCGCATTGCTAATCAGCCATTCTCGATTACCGGTTTCGGTTCGTTGTCGCTGAATGATGCGTTTACCGGGATGGTGGGCGAGATTGCGATTAAAGCCCGTCAGGCTGAGTCAGATTATCAGGCAAAAACCAGTATGAATGATCAGGCGATCGCGGCCCGAGATAACATCAGCGCGGTTAACAGCGATGAAGAAGCTGCAAATCTGATGTCCTTTTCCAATGCCCATAATGCCAACATGAAAGTCATCAGTACCGCGAATCAGCTGTTTGATTCGGTACTGCAGCTATTTTAAGGAATCCGCATGAGAATCAGTGATACACAATTTGGCAAAATGATGCTGCAAAGTCTGCAGACAAATAATGCCGGACTGGGGCATGTCATGCAGCAGATGTCGACCAGCGACCGGCTGACCAAACTCTCTGATGATCCGATGGCATCGATCAAACTACTTAATCTGGATCGTGAAGAGAGTGCGATTACACAGTACCAGATCAATATTGCTAACGTGAAAACTACGTTGTCGAGTCAGGAGGTTTACCTGGGTTCGGTTAATGAAAGCCTGAAAAGTATGCGAGATAGAATACTTTGGGGCGCGAACGGAACCATGACGGCAGATGACCGGGTGGGTATCGTCACTGAATTGCAAAGTCTGCGCGATTCCATTGCATCGTCGTTTAATGCACAGGATGAAGAAGGGCATTATCTGTTTTCCGGCACTGCGACCAGTACCGCGGCTCTGGATAGTAGCTATGTGCTGCAGGGAAACAGTGATAAACGGGTAGTGACCGTCGCTAAAGGCGTGACGATGGAATCAAATATGACGGCTCAGGAAATTCTCGACTTAGGTGGCGGCAGTAACCTGCTTGGTACGCTGGATTCGCTGATAGCGGAATTTCAGGTCCCGACCGCTAACTTTCGTACCGAAGTTGATAATTCGCTGGCAGCGCTCGATTCAACCGTGTCTAACGTCTTAGGCGCAATGACAGAAATCGGTGGCCGTCATAATAACCTCGATTTGATGAATTCAGCACATACTGATAACAAGCTGTTTGTGGATAAGGTGACGGATGACTTATCCGCATTGGATTACGGAGAAGCCTCGGTCCGTCTGAATAGTTACATGGCGGCATTGCAGGCTACTCAGGCCAGTTATGTCAAAATCGACGGCCTGTCACTGTTTGACCGTATTTAAGGATTTCTGAAATGGTAATGAGTACGACGGAAGTCCGTTCACACAGTATTCGGTTAACCGGCCACGAGAAAGCCAGTGTTACGCCGTCACGAACGTTAGAGTCCGGAACGGTACCAACCACTCGTTCCGGTAGTTCTCAGGCGGGAAGTACATCTGCCTATTCTGTTTCCGGTATTCTGCTTACTCAGGGTCAGCAACAGGCAACTTCGGTACAGATTGCGGCTAAATCACTTCAGTTTGTCGGAAAACAACTCACGGGTATCAAACGTGGCTTAACTCAGGCAATGACTCAGGGCGCGGGGAATGTCCCGAATCTGAAAGAGGATCTGACCCGTTCGAAAATGCAGATCGATGCGGTGCTTAATCAGGCGCGCTTTGACGGTCAGCGGGTTGTGGATAATGAGCTTAACCTGCAGCTTGACGGTAGGGATATCCGCCGTTTTTCGATCCCCGGACTGAATGTTAACCGCTTGCAGGACAAAGCGGAGCAGATCCGGCTTGATTTCCCTCAGGGGAATTCGGTCATGATCCAGTTTGACGGGGTTTCCGATGGAAGCAGAACGGTCAAAATGCTCGACAGAAGCCTGATTCCGCTTGGTATGCGTGCCAGTGTGCGTCAGGACGGTGCGATCTTGTTTGAAGTGCAGGAGAGTGCTTACCGGCAGATGAATCAGAAAGTGATGGTAACCGGGCAGGGACACCGTTTCCCTGCCGGTCAGGCGAACATGCTGAACCTGAAATCAGAACCTGATGGCATCACAGAGCTGCGTTTTGATCTCAGCTCCCGCGATAGCCTGAAACAGGGTATTGCTAAGGTTAATCAGCATCTTCAGAAAGTCCAGAGCAGTTTAGAACAGGTGAAGCAGTATCAGAGTCATCTAAATGATCAGATGCAAACCCTGAGAAGCCAGACTCAGGTACTTTCCTCCGAGCAAATTACGGAGAAACTGGCTCAGTTCAACGCGGTATCGGGTAACTTTACGACTACCTATCAGGCATTAAATGTCCAGGCGAATGTACGTCGGCATACCGTAGTGGCGTTGCTGAGCTGATTTTTTACGTCCTTTCCTCCTTTGGGCCATCATGTAGATGGCTTTTTTTTTTGCCGTTCCCCGATTTATTCCGGGTCTGGGCTAATGTTGGTCAGTTAAGCTTAAAAAGGCAGAGCACTAGTTCCCACGGTTCTCCGTGGGAATGCATACCGGAGCAAAATAAGCAGCAAATGTGCAACTTTATGGAGTCACTTCAAAAAGCATGGGTATGATTGCTCTTAACTTAATAGCATTAGGATCTAGGCCGTTTTTATATCCACATGATCAGTCAGTTCAGGGACCCGTTTGAGGAAGGACTGAAGGTAGTCGGATTCCGAGTGGGTATTAAAGTCGGCTTCGGATTTATACAGTTCGTGTACCAGCATTTTTCGCGGATTTCGATTGCTTGTGAATAATTCATATGAAACACAACCCGGCTCCTGCTGTGTTTTTTCAACTAAATAGTTTAGTTCGCCGGTCAGTTTTGATTCCTGATTTTCTTTAGCTGTGAAAACGGCAACACATAAAAAATGATTGTCAGACATGATTATTTACTCTTTGCTTAATAGTGGGTTAGTTGATCAAAAAAAAGTATATATCGGTGGTTAAGGTATGGATGCGGGACTTAAATATTTATTCTCA
>JBNKRC010000060.1:0-10713 GCA_050296215.1 Vibrio sp.
GTTTTGCGGGGGATGGGCATTTCTATATTTCCCGAATTTTCTATTTCCGGACTACTGAAGTCGGGCGAAGTGGTTGAGCTGTTCCCGGACTGGGATATTCTCAGTCGCTATCAGGGCAAGATTGTGGCTCAGTATCCTCAGTCGCGATTTATTCCCAACCAGTTAAAAGTGCTGGTGGATTATCTGCAGCGCAGGTTAACGTTGTCATAACTCACTTTGACTGTAGGATTTTTTATTCAGTCGGCAGTATTAACCTCGGAGCTAATATGAACATTAAGGCCTTTGCTGAACAATCCGGTTTATCTCCTCATACACTCAGATATTATGAAAAAATAGGTCTGCTGAAGGATGTGAAACGTGGCTCGAACGGACACCGCTTTTACAACGCAAAAGATCTGGAATGGGTCAGGTTTATCGTGCGTTTAAAAGACACCGGGATGCCGCTTGAACAGATCAAAGAATATGCGGATCTACGGGAAACCGGCAACAGCACCATGTCAGCGCGCAGAGCGCTTCTTGTCGATCACCATCAGAACCTGAAGCGTCTGATTGACAGGCAGAAGAATCATTTGCACGCGTTAGAACAGAAAATCTGTTTTTATGATGAAAAAATTTCTTCTTGACTTAGAGTAAGCTCTAACTTGTAGCCTTTTGAGCATCAACTGATGAACAAAGAGGAAACAACTATGAGTACGACAAGATATGAACGTGGGCTTGAGCTGCTGTCTCAGATAGATGGAGAAGCCGGACATAAGGTTGTCGACAGTCTGAAGGACGTATGCCCGGATCTGGCCCGGTTTGTGATTGAATTTCCATTCGGCGATATTTATAGCCGCAGCGGTCTGGATTTAAAGTCCCGTGAAATTGCCACCGTCGCGGCACTGACCGCGATGGGCAACTGTCAGCCTCAGCTTAAAGTGCACATCAATGCCGCTTTGAATGTCGGCTGTACCGAAGAAGAAGTCAAAGAAGTGGTCCTCCAGATGGCGGGGTATGCCGGATTTCCCGCCGCAGTAAATGGCATGTTTGTGGTTAAGGAGGTTCTGGCCGGGCGGAACCGCGATTAGCGGCGGCCAGAATTAATCTGTGTTCATCGTAATCCGTCGATAGCCTCCGGTATCTTGTGATAGCAGGGGTTATCGGCAGAATAAAACTGATCTGAAAATCGTAAACATCACCTAAACTCATGATATAAAATCTGCTTCGGCGATGCATTGATATCAGGAAATAAGGGATTACAACGATGGATAGTTTTAAAAGTCCGGCGAACGACCGGAAGATGAACAGCGTGTTTGAACGGTATCTGACCGTCTGGGTCAGCTTGTGTATTGTCATCGGTATCGCGCTTGGCAAAGTCGCGCCAGAACTGGCAAAAACCCTGGATGGGATGGCGATTAGCGTGAACGGTGCGCCGGTAATTTCTATCCCGATTGCCATTTGCCTCTTTTTTATGATGTACCCAATCATGGTGAAAATCGATTTCGCCAGTGTCGTTAAAGCCGGAAAAAGTGGTAAACCTGTTTTTCTGACGCTTTTTATCAACTGGTGTATCAAACCATTTACGATGTATGCGATTGCGATGCTGTTTCTGGGAAGCCTGCTGCACGGGTTTATCGGTGCAGATGCGGTCGATCTGGTTAAGATGCCATTCGGGCTTGATTTGCCGGTTGGTGCGACCTATGGCGACGGAGTGGTGGTGTTGCAAGATGGGGTTAAAATGCTGCAGATCCCGCTTTGGCGCAGTTATTTTGCCGGATGCATTCTGTTAGGTATTGCTCCCTGCACGGCGATGGTGCTGGTCTGGGGCTATCTGGCCCGCGGGAATGACGGGCTGACGCTGGTCATGGTTGCGATTAATTCGCTGACCATGCTGGTGCTGTACGGCGTGCTGGGCGGATTCCTGTTAGGCATAGGTAAGCTGCCGGTGCCCTGGCAGGCGCTGTTGCTGTCTGTTGCCATTTATGTCGCGTTACCGCTGATTGTCGGTTATTTATCGAGAAGATGGATTATTCGCCATAAAGGTGAGACATGGTTTAAAGAGAAATTCCTGCATGTACTGACACCGATAACGATTGGTTCGTTGCTGCTGACTCTTGTGCTGCTGTTCAGCTTTAAAGGTGAAACGATTCTGGATAATCCGCTGACCATTTTATGGATTTCAATCCCGCTGTTTATTCAGACGGTGTTTATTTTTGGCCTGGGTTACGGCGCGGCTAAATTGTTGAACCTTAATTATGAAGATGCCGCCCCTGCGGCAATGATTGGTGCTTCTAATCATTTTGAAGTCGCGATTGCAACATCGGTTATGATTTTCGGTCTGTCATCCGGCGCGGCTCTTACAACCGTTGTCGGTGTGCTGATTGAAGTTCCGGTGATGCTGATGCTGGTGGGTATCTGTAAGCGGACATTGGGATGGTTCGGTGTGGCGAAGTCATAAATCCAATAAAAAAGCAAAGCCCTCAAGAGAGGGCTTTGTTATTTCCTGCCAGAGGCTGACGTTGTTATTATGTTATCTGGTTTGTACCGGCAGCTATTTTTTGTGACTGAATAAGTATTCAGCGGCTTCTTCCGAGCCCATATAGCGTCCCAGAGTCTTGCACTCGACTTTACGTAAGTCGACCACGATCAGTCCGTCTAACGCATCGTTGAATTCGGCATCCACGTTAAAACTGACAAACTTACCGTTCAGACCAAGGTACTGGCGTAACAGGACCGGTACGCCTTTTCCTTCGTCAATGCGGGCGATCACTTTGGACAGCAACTGCAAATCGGCCAGTGAGTTTAACAAGCTGGTATTCCAGTCCGGATTCTTCGCTGAAGGAAGCGGATTGGTTGCGGCAACCAGTTTAGCCTGATGCTGATCGTAAAAATGCAGTGACATCGTTTCCGCCAGCAACTGACGTGCATTATCACTGTAGTCATTACTGATGCTGACAGGACCGAATAGATGGGTGTATTCCGGGTTACGGCTGACGAACGTCGCAATGCCTTTCCACAGCAGCAGCAGCGACGTCATGCTTTTCTGATACTCTTTCGCCACCACTGAACGTCCCATTTCGATCGATTTACCCATATTATTGATAAACCGTTCATCGTAATTGAACAGGGTATTGGAGTAGAGTCCGGCAGTGCCGCGTTTTTTCATCAGATGGTCAACCAGACCTAAACGGTATGCACCAACCAGTTGATCGGCGGTTTTGTCCCAGATAAACAGATGCAGATAATCGCGGTCAAATTTATCCACGTCCAGCGCCAGTCCGGTGCCTTCGCCAACATCGCGGAAGTTGATTTCGCGAATGCGGCCAATTTCATGCAGAATACATGGGATCTCTTCCGCCTTTGCACAGTAAACATCAAGTTCGTTATAGCCGAGCAGATGGTTTTCGAACGCTAAGTTATTGATATCATGCTTGAGTTCTTCAACCGATAATCGGTCCGCAACCGGAGGCAACTGCTGATCGCTGGCATCTTTGTCGCGTTTTTGTTTGGTCGCCGGGTTAAGCAGATAGGTATTGAGACGCAGGTAGTTAACCAACTGTTGATCACATAACTCGCGCACTTCTTTGTACTTGATTTCATGACCAATCGAAATTTCGATGGTTTTGGCTTTTTTATTCAGCAGTTCCCGGCCCAGCATCAGCGTTCTCAGCAGCGGGTGAATTTTTCCGGCCAGATAAAACTGAGTTGAGTTACAGCCATTGATAAATATTGGCAGAGAAACCGCTTCATGTTTTTTGATGAGCTTACTGACCGACTGGCTCCACTCTTTGTCCTGAAGCTTTTGTTGTTTGCGGTCAACCAGGTGAGACACTTCACCGGCTGGGAAAATCAGCAGCAATCCCTGATTGGCTAAATGACGGTGAGCCGTACGCATGGCATGCAGGTTAGCCTGACGGGCATTTTTCCCTTCTAATACATCCACACCAATGAACAGAGAGTCTAATTCCGGAACGGTTTTCAGGTATTGATTGGCAAGGATTTGTACATCACTTCGGATCATCAGTAACAATTCAGCCAGGATAACACCTTCAACGCAACCAAGCGGATGGTTTGCGACCACAACGGTGGCGCCGGTTGCCGGAACGCGATCCAGTGAGCCTCGTACGATTTTATAATCAATGCCAAGCACTTCCAGCGTGAAGCGCAGGAACTCCTGAGTATTACAGCCTACTGGGCGTTGTGCATAGAATTTATCTAATTTGCTTAAACCGGTTGCCCACTCAGCAACATGTTCACCAAGACCAAATGGCGTTTTTCTTGGCAACTTAAACGGACTGTTAGACAGCATAGTAACCTCATGTTTATATTCTGCCTGAAATGCTAGGCTTAGTTTGTTGCAGCGATGCAACAGTTGGATGAGGCTTTTGTGTCAGGCTTGTGATCGTTTAATGACGTCCGCTTGCTGAGACTTTTGGGAGTAACGTTTCTTACCAGCGGTCAGATAATGTTGTTAATGGAAGTAAGACGTCCGGCACGTTTACGGTGCTCAGAACTGACTAAATATAGGGGCTTATGCTATTGTAGCGCTCCATATTAAGGTGTTAGCAGTAACAGAGAGTATCTACATGGTAGACAGTATTAATCCTTTTAAAAAAGCAGGCCTTGCGCTGCTGATTGTCGGCATCATCGATATCGCTGTGATGGTGTATTGTTATCTGAATGAAATTACTTACGCATCCAGCTTCTTTATTTTTGCATTGATCGCAGGGGCACTTCTGGTGCGGGGCGGAGTAAAAACGGCGCGCGTGGTTCGCTGGCTAAGTGCATTTTTCGCTATGGCATTTATCGGTTTGCTGATCGCAATGCCGGTTACCTTACCATTTGATTTGCTGCTTACTCAGTTAAAGCTGGATGCGTTATCAATCGTCGGCCCGCTGGCGCTTGGTTTCATTATCGTTGGTGTGCTGATCTGGGTTCATCTTCAGCTCAATTCTGCTGATTCTTTAAAGCGGATTGCCGACGCCGGTTACAGAACCGGAAAACCGAAGATGGCTTATATTCTGGGTGGTGCGTATATGATTTTTGTTCTGGTATCAACCAGCGGTGTTCAGGACAGCGACGAGGCCCGCCAGGCAAGAATGCTTGCCAGAGAGCAACTTGGCTCTGATTTTCATTATCATGTCTCGAATATAACTACATCTGGTGATTCAAATCACGCAGTTGTGACCGCCTATACCGATAATGAAATCCAAACCGTCGAAGTCGACTGGTAAGTTTTCCCTCCCTTAATGGCGTACCCATCTTTTTGATGTTGGTGGGTACGTTTTTCTCGTTGTCTGTCCTTTCATTTAGATTTATCCCTTCCTTGCTTTTCTTTTCTGCTAAAGTGCCTTGCCGCTAGTTTCGGGGCTGTGTTATAGCTACGTTGCGGCCAAACAAAATGATAGAGCTCCAATAATTTCCTTGTTAAGGTTCTACTCGATAGAACTCCATATGAACTTAGTTTATTTGATAAATATGGAATTATTAGAATATTTGAAGAGGGAAATGTAAGACTTAGCTTAAGAGGGGCTGTAGCAGTATTATAAATAGAAACCAAAGAAAAAGGACCTAGATGAAAATCATCTAAGTCCTTGATATATGGTGGGCCTTCCGGGACTTGAACCCAGGACCTGCCGATTATGAGTCGGATGCTCTAACCAACTGAGCTAAAGGCCCCAAACAGGTGAACGATTATAGGTGAAGCGGGATAGGGTGTCCAGAGCGAATATGGGGTAAATCTGTTTAGATTTTATTCACTTAAACCCGCTACATATGAAAAAGGTGAGCTTGCGCTCACCTTTTCTACACCTTGCTCAAAGATTACTCATCCAGGAAGCTGCGCAGGGTTTCTGAGCGGCTTGGGTGACGTAATTTACGCAGAGCTTTTGCTTCGATCTGACGAATACGTTCACGGGTAACGTCAAACTGCTTACCAACCTCTTCAAGAGTATGGTCGGTGTTCATATCGATACCAAAGCGCATACGCAGTACTTTCGCTTCACGAGGTGTCAGACCGGCCAGAACGTCACGGGTTGCTGCACGCAGACTGGTTGCGGTTGCAGAATCCAGAGGCAGTTCCAGAGTGGTATCCTCGATAAAATCACCCAGATGCGAATCTTCATCGTCACCGATTGGTGTTTCCATCGAGATTGGCTCTTTGGCGATCTTCAGTACTTTACGAATCTTGTCTTCCGGCATCTGCATGCGTTCTGCCAGTTCTTCAGGTAACGGTTCACGACCCATTTCCTGTAGCATCTGACGCGAGATACGGTTCAGTTTGTTGATCGTTTCGATCATGTGCACCGGAATACGGATCGTACGCGCCTGGTCGGCGATAGAACGGGTGATTGCCTGACGGATCCACCAGGTTGCGTAAGTCGAGAATTTGTAACCGCGACGGTATTCAAACTTATCAACCGCTTTCATCAGACCGATGTTACCTTCCTGAATCAGATCCAGGAACTGCAGGCCACGGTTGGTGTATTTCTTCGCGATAGAAATAACCAGACGTAAGTTCGCCTCAACCATCTCTTTCTTCGCACGGCGGGCTTTCGCTTCACCAATCGACATACGACGGCTGATATCTTTAATACGTACAACAGAGAGTGATGTTTCATCTTCAATTGATTTCAGCTTCTGAATTGAACGACGAATATCATCTTCGTGCAGACGTACTTTTTCCGCATACGGTTTATCCGATGTAAGTACTTTGTCTAACCAGGCTTCGCTGGATTCGTTACCGGTGAATACCTGAACAAAGTTTTTCTTCGGCATTTTTGCGTATTCAACGACTGAGCGCATGATCAGACGTTCCTGAGTACGAACGCGGTCCATTGACGTACGCAGATTATCAACAAGGTGATCAAACTGTTTTGGCGTTAAACGGAATTCGCGGAACGAGTCCAGAACCAGTTCAGAAGCCGCTGAAGAGTGCTTACTTCCGTCTCCGTGTTCATTGAGGGCAAGCTGATAGTTCTGGAACCGGGCTCTTAGCTCATTGAATTTTTCCTGAGCCAGTTCAGGGTCGATACCTACTTCTTCTTCGGTATCATCTGAATCGTCGCCGTCTTCATCTTCGTCTTCATCTTCATCTTCAGACACGTCTTCATCTTCGAGATCCGCGCCTGTCAGTTCTGAGCCGATATGCGTTGCCGTTGGTGCAGCAGTTTCATCTGCATTAGGATCAACAAAACCAGAGATTAGATCGGTAAGGCGAAGCTCTTCGGCCTGAACTTTGTCAAACTGTTCAAGAATATATGGGATAGTTCCCGGGTATTCAGCAACTGAGCTCTGAACCTGGTTGATACCTTCTTCAATGCGCTTGGCAATATCGATCTCGCCTTCACGCGTCAGAAGTTCTACCGTACCCATTTCACGCATATACATACGTACCGGGTCGGTGGTGCGGCCAATTTCACTTTCTACGCTAGAAAGGGCCGCAGCGGCTGCTTCAGCAACCTCTTCATCTGTAATATTGGTGTCATCATTAAGAGCAAGGTCATCGGCATCAGGAGCAGTTTCAACTACTTTGATACCCATGTCGTTGATCATCTGAATAATATCTTCTACCTGCTCTGAATCTACGATTTCAGCTGGTAGGTGGTCATTGACTTCGGCGTAGGTCAGATAGCCTTGTTCCTTGCCTTTCAGGACAAGTTGTTTAAGCTGTGACTGCGGATTTTGATCCATAGACGGTATCCAACTTTATATTTGGTGACGGAAATAAGTATGCGAAATGCAAACCACGTATTATAACAAACTTATAAATTGCTGACTATTAAATCAGGGTTACGCTTTCAAATCTAGCATCAGAGCTAGTAGCTCCCTCTTCTCATCGGATGATAAACCGACGCTTCTTTCTTTCGCCTGCAAGTTCTCAATTTGTTTTTCTATGCACTGTGCAAGTATTTTATCTAACGAGTCTAAAAAGAGTTCTTCCTGGTTGTCATCATTTACATGTATTTCCCAGCCCGAGAGGCGGGAGACCAGTGACTCATTTTTACTACCTCGCCAGTGTTCGAGTAACTGACCCGTTGTGATATGGGGATTATTTCGACAATTTTCAAGTACCTCAACTAATAAACCGAGACCCGGGATAGACAAGGCTTGTACGCCTGTAAGATCCGGTATCTTTAGAGCATAGCTCGGATTTTGCAGAAGCAAAGCAATGACTTCACGCATTGGGGTCCGTTTTATCTCTTTGTGAGGTTGAAGTTTTCTTTTATCCTCATGATTTACATTGGGTTTTTTATAAACTCCGGTCTTCTGTTCCAGCAAGTTTAAAAGCTGTGATTGCATCGATTCATCCGGAATCTTATAAATAAGAGGTAAGGCCAAGGCTTCCAGCGCCGCTTTACCTTCATAATTACCGACATCTACCTGTTGCAGCAGATGGTTGAACAAATAGGTCGACAGGGGTTCAGCCTGCTTAACCTGCTGTTCGAATGCGGCTTGTCCGTGCTTTCTTATATAGCTGTCCGGATCTTCTCCATCCGGTAAAAACAGGAACTTCAGAATATTGCCGCTTGTCAGGTAGTTCAGTGAGTTTTCCAGTGCCCGCCATGCCGCATCCCGGCCAGCCCGGTCTCCGTCATAGCAACAGACGACCGTGTTAGTCTGGCGGAAGAGTAACTGCAGATGATCCCCTGTGGTCGAAGTGCCTAAGGAGGCAACCGCATAATCCACACCAAACTGGGCGAGGGCAACCACATCCATATAACCTTCGACGACTAATATCTGTTTTGGTTCACGGTGAGCCTGTAAAACTTCATACAGACCATAAAGTTCTTTGCCTTTATGGAATACCGGCGTTTCCGGTGAGTTGAGATATTTCGGTGTACCCTCACCGATAACCCGGCCACCAAATCCAATCACACGGCCGCGACGGTCGCGGATCGGAAACATGACCCGGCCCCGAAAACGGTCATAGCGGTTTCCGCGATCATTTTCAATCAGCAGTCCGCCTTCAACCAGCATATCTTCACTCTGGCGCGAACGGGCAAATTGCTGGCGAACGGAATCCCATTCGTCAGCCACATAGCCGATACCAAATTTCTGGGCAATTTCTCCCGATACGCCACGATTTTTCAGATAGTCAATCGCTACCTTAGCCACTGGTTTTTTCAGTTGCTGGCGATAGAACTGGGCGACACTTTCTAACAGATCATAAAGTGTGCGTTTGGTTTCGCTGTTGGCCCGGGGGCCGGAGCTTTGCTGTTGCGGACCGCTGCGCTGTTCGCGGGGAACATCAAGTCCCAGAGTCCCGGCAAGCTCTTCTATCGCTTCAACAAAGTCGAGGCGTTCGAATTCCATAATGAAGTCAATGGCATTACCGTGAACACCACAGCCAAAACAGTGGTAGAACTGTTTTTCCTGACTGACGCTGAAAGAGGGGGTTTTTTCGTTGTGAAACGGGCAGCAGGCAGAGTAGTTTTTACCTTTCTTTTTAAGTTTTACACGCGAGTCGATGATATCGACTATATCGAGTCGAGCTAACAGGTCATCGATAAAACTGCGAGGGATGTGTCCGGCCATAAAACCCAAAAAGAAACGTTAAACTGCCAGTTAAAATACTAACAATGTTAGATACAAACAAGCCGTGCATTCTGAAGAATAGCACGGCTTATTAATCTTTTATGGTGGGATTAAGCAAGGTTAGACTTAACCAGTCCGCTTACTTTACCCATGTCTGCACGCCCTTGTATCTGGGGCTTAAGAACAGCCATTACTTTACCCATGTCCTGCATACCTTGTGCACCGGATTCTGCAATTGCCGCTTTAACAAGTTCGGCAACTTCATCATCTGATAGTGGTTGTGGCATGAATTCTTCGAGTACGGTAATTTCTGCGCTTTCAGCATCTGCCAGATCCTGACGACCCGCAGCTTCATACTGAGCGACAGAATCGCGACGTTGTTTAACCATTTTAGTCAGCACGGCAACGATATCGTCGTCGGTCAGAGTGATCTTCTCGTCAACTTCACGTTGCTTAATGGCTGACATGGCCAAACGAATAGTGCCAAGGCGCGCTTTGTCCTTGGCTTTCATCGCTAATTTTTGCTCTTCTTTGAGTTGTTCAATAAGAGCCATAACTAAGTCCTTATCCGGATTCAGTTATTAGTACAGGCGAACGCGACGAGCGTTTTCGCGAGCAAGCTTCTTAGCGTGACGCTTTTGAGCTGCTGCTTTAGCGCGTTTGCGAACTGTAGTTGGTTTTTCATAGTGCTCACGACGACGCACTTCAGAAAGGATACCTGCTTTTTCGCAAGAGCGCTTGAAACGACGTAGTGCAACGTCGAACGGTTCGTTTTCACGTACTTTAACTACTGGCATATGCCTTTCACCTCAGGGGTTATTCGTCAATGCTGATTTCCTCTGGTCAAAACGTGAAGTTGTCCGTAAGGGAAAAACTCGTGCTTGACCTCTAATCAGCCAGATCAAAAATGGTGCGGAATTTTAATCCGATCGAATGGGCTTTGTAAAGCACTTTGTCCATTTTAGACGCGACAAAATTTGTTTGTCACCGCAAGCCAAGGTAACATGTCGCCAATTTCCTGTTAATGAAAAACGTTGCGAAAAAATTATGCGCATTATTGGTATAGAAACCTCGTGTGACGAGACTGGTATCGCCATTTACGATGATGAAAAAGGGTTGCTGGCTCATAAGCTTTACAGTCAGATTAAATTGCATGCTGATTACGGTGGTGTGGTACCGGAACTGGCGTCGCGTGAC
>JBNKRC010000061.1:0-10594 GCA_050296215.1 Vibrio sp.
AGCGACAAAACTGATCCTGAGGCGCTAAAAATAACTGACGTAAACTGCCGAAATGCGAAATCAGCCGGTCAGCTAATTGCAGAACATTAACCTCTTTTGTCCCGGTCCGCAGAAAAATCGCTAATAATTCTGCATCAGAAAGTGAAACCGCACCATGACTGAGTAATTTTTCTCTGGGCATAGAACTCTTCGGAACCATAACCTCTCCACAATGATCAGGTGCAAAGCCTGATAAATAAACGATGTTATACCAAACGGGAAAGCTCATTGAGCTAACACTTTATTAGGATGGTATGACAGCAGATAAATGCCGCAACATCATATAGACAAAAGATATCAGGCCGTGAATCGTCATTTGATACAAGTAGTACGTCAATCCCTTTCGGGCCACATCAAAACATGAATGAAATTTACATGTAAGTAAGGGCTTACATCCTTTATGTAGTTTCACTATGATATAGCAAAACCCAGTGATGATATCGACTCGCTCTCTGCAGCCCGGTACGATAGTTGGAATACATTAAGGATAATAAAATGCAAACATTAGCAGGAAAGAAAATTCTGCTCGGCATGAGCGGCGGGATTGCCGCCTATAAATGTGCCGACCTGACCCGCAGATTAATTGAACGCGGCGCTGAAGTCAGAGTAGTCATGACCGAAGCGGCAAAAGAATTTATCACACCATTAACCATGCAGGCCGTATCCGGCCATCAGGTGGCTTACAGCCTGCTTGATCCGGAAGCGGAACGTTCCATGAATCATATTGAACTGGCTAAATGGAGTGATCTGGTTTTACTGGCTCCGGCAACGGCGGACCTGATCGCACGTGTTGCCGGTGGTCTGGGCAATGACCTGTTAAGTACGCTTGTTCTGGCAAGTGAAGCTCCGGTTGCCGTTTCTCCGGCGATGAATCAGCAGATGTACCGCAATATCGCCACTCAGGAAAATATCGCTACTCTGACCCGCCGTGGTATGCATATCTGGGGACCGGGAACCGGTGAGCAGGCTTGCGGCGATGTCGGCCCGGGAAGAATGCTGGAACCGATGCAAATTGTCGAATTCTGTGAGCAGTTCTTTCAGCCGAAAATCCTTGAAGGTAAACGGATATTAATTACGGCAGGCCCGACCCGGGAAGCTATCGACCCGGTGCGTTATATCAGTAATCACAGCTCAGGCAAAATGGGCTTCGAACTGGCCAGTGCGGCCAGCCGGTTAGGCGCAGAAGTAACCTTAATTGCAGGACCGGTATCACTTGCCACGCCAGCAGGTGTGGCACGTCTTGATGTCGAAAGTGCCCAACAGATGTATGAATGTGCGATGGAGCATGCCACCAGCCACAATATTTTTATTGGCTGCGCAGCCGTGGCCGATTACCGTCCGGCAACCGTCGCTGAACAAAAAATCAAGAAGACAGCGGATAGCGATAGCATGACTATCTCTATGGTTAAAAATCCGGATATTATTGCTTCTGTCGCAGCACTTGAAGAAGGCCGGCCTTATACTGTCGGCTTTGCGGCAGAAACCCAGGATGTCGCAACGTACGCCCGTGGCAAGCTGAAAAATAAAAATCTCGACCTGATTTGTGCCAATGATGTCTCGGTTGAGGGGCAAGGATTCAACAGTAACGACAATGCGTTAACCGTTTACTGGCAGGATGGTGAGCAAGCACTTACCCTCGCTTCTAAAGCTGAGCTTGCCTTTGATATAATGAAAATTATTGAGCAAAGATTACAACAATAACCCGAATAATACGCAAACCGGGAATGGTCTGATACCAGTCACAGCAATTAGATGATCAGAATTTACAAAGACAAAAATGAACAGATAATTACTGCGATTGGTATAAGGTCCTCAGTCTTCAAAGGAAAACAAAATGGCAGCGAATAAGCGTTCAAACCGCCGCGAAGAGATACTGCAGGCTCTGGCGGAAATGTTAGAATCTCACGACGGCGCATCACGCATTACTACCGCCAAATTAGCGAAACAGGTTGGCGTTTCAGAAGCCGCACTCTATCGTCATTTCCCTAGTAAAGCGCGCATGTTTGAAGGGTTGATTGAATTTATCGAGGAGACGTTAATGTCGCGCATTAACTATATTCTTGATGAAGAAAAAGACACTCTGCGCCGCATTGAGATGGTATTGCAGCTAATTCTGACTTTTGCCGAGCGCAATCCCGGCTTAACCCGTATATTATCCGGGCATGCGCTGATGTTTGAAAACGAACGCTTACGGGATCGCATCAACCAGCTTTATGAACGCATGGAAGCTTCCCTGCGTCAGATCCTGCGCGAGCGAAAAATTCGGGAAGGAAAATCATTTCCTGTCGAAGAATCCATTTTGGCCGCCCAGTTACTCGGGCAGGTAGAAGGCAGTCTCAACCGGTATGTCCGCTCCGATTTTAAATACTTGCCGACGGCTAATTTCGCGCAATATTGGACTTTGCTACAGCAACAGATTCTATAATTTAAAGGTAGGCTTAGTGTTTTATGTCTAGTCAGCAACAACCCGAATTTTCCCGCGCTCTGCTGCACCCTAAATATTGGGGTGTCTGGCTGGGCTTTGGTTTTTTAGCATTAATCGTCAATCTTCTGCCTCATCCTCTACTGTTACGTTTAGGACGTTTTCTGGGGAAACTGAGCGCCTCTGTCGCTAAACGCCGGGTGAATATCGCCAGAGTCAACGTCCGGCTCGCATTTCCGGATAAATCTGAGCAAGAAGTGGAACGCTTTGTCGAAGAGAATATCAAAAACTCCGGACTGGCATTAATTGAAACCGGAATGGCCTGGTTCTGGCCGACATGGCGATTTAAACGGCTGATCATCGAAAAAGATATTACGCCATTTAAGCAACATGCCGCTACCGGCAAAGGTGTCCTGGTTATCAGCTCCCACCAGCTTAATCTGGAAGTTACCGGCCGGGCCTATTCACTATTAGGTTTTCCCGGATATGGCGTCTACCGGCCCCACAACAACCCGGCCTATGACTTTATCCAATATTGGGGACGCACCCATTGCGGCAATGGTGCTATTGATCGTAAGGATCTGAAGAGAATGATCCGCTTGCTGAAAAAAGGCGAACGTCTCTGGTATCTGCCGGATCATGACTATGGAAAACGTAAATCGGTATTTGCACCTTTCTTTGCGGTTGAAGACGCCTGCACCACCACCGGCACATCGATCATTGCCAAAACGACCCGGTGTGCGCTCGTTCCCGGTTCGGGATTCCGTAATGCCGAAGGCTATTATGAAATTATCGCCGATGAGTCGATTGAAGCCGGTTTTCCGTATCAAGATGACGTTGCTGCCGCTACTTATATCAACCAGTATCTGGAAAAAGTGATTATGCGGGCACCTGAACAATGGATGTGGATGCACCGGAGATTTAAAACCCACCCTGATGATGCGTTAAGAAATTCACGTTACAAGAATATTTAGAGCCTACATGTCCAACGAAAAATTAAATGAACAACTTTATAACCCGCAGTTTAAGCCGGGGTTACTCCATCCAAAATACTGGCTGACCTGGTTCGGTCTGGCTATTGCGGTTCTGTTAGCCTACTGCCCGGCAACATTAAGAGACAAACTGGCTCGTAAGTTGTCCCGTTTTGCGGCAAACCGGGATGGCAGCCGGATTATTCGCCGCACAAAAATCAATCTGAAAACCTGCTTTCCTGAAAAATCCGATCAGGAACGTAAACAACTGTTGGAAGAGACCTTTGCCAAGGCCGCGCAATATATGCTCGGTTACTCCGAGCTGTTAGTTCGTTCGACTAAGTTCAATCAGAACAAAGGGATTATGCATGGTGAGAAAAATCTCTTCCCGTTACTGGAATCGGGAGAGAAAGTCATCATTCTGGCTCTGCACGCCTGGGCGATTGATTACCCGGCTGTGATGCTCGCTTCCCGTGGCTATAAAGTCACCAATATCATGCGGCCACAGAAAAATGAACTTGGTGAGTGGATCATGCATAAACAGCGTATGCAGTATGGCGGCCGCATTTTCGATCGCAAGGTAGGAATCAAACCCTTTCTCAAATCGATTAAGGAAGGCTATATCGGCTACTGGGCCGCTGATGAAGATCACGGGCCACAAAATTCCGTCTTCGCTCCTTTTTTTGCTACCGAAAAAGCAACCCTGAAAGGCTTTGGTAAACTGGCAAAACTGACCAAGGCGAAAGTGGTCCCTATCCTGCCCGCTTACAATGATAAATTGCACAAATATGAAGTATTTATCCTTCCCGCTTTGGAAAATTTTCCAACCGGGGATGAAGAGCAGGATGCGCGGATGATGAATGCGGCAATAGAAGAATTGCTGACTGGCCGGGAAGAACACTATATGTGGAATTTGCCTCTGCTTAAGACGCGAAGGGACGGAAGTAAGATTTATAGGAAAGAAATTGATATTTAATTTATTCCATAATTATCTTATCAGTGCGGGTAAAAATCACTCCCTTAAGTCATGATTGGAACAAAAACCACCTTCGATTCACTCTTATAAAGATCCCGGCTCAATGGCCGGGATGACTTAGTTTTTTATGTACAGTCAGATAATGTGAGAATCGTCGGATGCTGTGTTTCTTGTTCGTCTAATAAGTTTGACGGCATATCGGATCGCACAAATTAGCACTGGGTTCCCTTCTGTTTTCCTGAGTCAATGATTAACATTTAGGAACAGTTCTTTAGAACTGGTAGCTAACACTCGCGTAATAGCTACGCTTAGCAGTGTTGAACCCTTTTGATACGACATAATCCTCATCAAATAGGTTTTGGATTTTACCTCGAATAGTGATGTTGTCTGTAACAAAGTAGCCAGCAGAAATATCCACGAGAGAGTAACTACCTAATTTATCGTCATTAGCTGCATCATCATATGATTTGCCTTGATAGCGGTAAATTGCATCAAATTGCCAAGCCTCAGCTAAATAACTAACGTTCCATTTTACTGATTCTTTAGATCGGCGCTGTAATTGGTTACCTGTCTCGCGATCTTTTGGATCCATGTACTCTAAGGTTAAGTTATGCTCCACAACACCTGTATTAAAGCTACCCGATAATTCTATGCCGCGAATTCTTGCTTCTGACACATTTTCAGGCGTATTTCCCCACACAATAAGGTTTTTAATATCCTGTTGGTACACAGCAGCTCTGAACTGAACTATCGCTAGGTTAGCGTCAAATCCCAACTCTGCACTTTCTGACTCTTCCGGCAGTAAGTCAGGATTACCGCCAAAACATCCCCAAGAACCAAAACAGGTTACAGGATAATACAAATCATTAAATGATGGCGCTTTAAAAGCGGTTCCAGCACTCGCTGTTACTCTGTAATCATCAACAGGCTTCCAAGCTAACCCTAATTGCCAAGTATTATTTACACCATACTCTTCATTATCATCCGACCGAACATTAGCCTCAGCTTGTACAGCATCAGCTTCATAAAAACCCATCAGATAGTAACCAGTATTACTTTGTTCCGTTTTATCATAGGTACTAGTCGACTCTGAGATATCGCTTTCATACCAATCTACACCAGCACCAATAGAATACACATCATTAAGCTTATATAGATTTTGCCAGTTTATCGTTTGACGGTCAGTCTCAGTAATACCATCATTACCTGTATCATGGATCTTGTCTCTATCAGTATTGGTCGCAAAAGTTAAGCTTGATCCTAACTTATCACCCGAATATTCCGCACCAACTGAAAAATCAGTTATTAGAACATCTTTATTAGAAGTTTCCGGAACATCGAATTCAACATATCCATCATGGTAATAGGCTGTTGCACGTAAGGATAATTTAGGAACGACATAACCGCCTAACTCTGCAACTATATCTCTGTTTTCATAGCCATCATCATCTTCTTGACCACTGTAGCTACTTGCAGAAAAACCATCAGAGTTCTCTGTATTTACTGCAACTTTCCCCCACAAATTTTCAGAAATTTCACCTGCAGAAGATACTTTTCCCAACCAATAGCTATTACTACCCATACCTACAGTAACTTCTGACAGTTCCTGTCCTTTTTGATAATTCGTAATAATATTGATAACGCCACCCACAGCATCAGCACCGTAAACAGCTGCGCGAGAACCTCTTAGATATTCTATACGCTCAATTCCTGTTAGTGGAATCGAGCCAAAATTACCGGATCCGAGAGTAGCACTTCCCATTCGCACACCGTTCAAAAGCATTAATACATGGCTAGAGTTTGTGCCTCTGACAAAAACACTTTGTTTTTGACCAACACCACCATTTCCAGAAACCTGAATACCAGGTAAGCGGTTCAGTACTTCCGTAAGTGACTTAGCCTGAATTGAATCTATTTCTTCTTTTGTAACTACTTCGACAGGCGTAATCACATTTTTTATTGACTGCTCAAACCGATTAGCCGTAACAACAATGGTTTCCTGAGACTGAGTTTCCTCTGCCTGAACGGCAGGTACAGAAGAGAATAGCGATGCAACTGCAACCGCCAGAAGTGTTTTTTGCATTATATTGTCCTATATTCGCGTAATGATACCGGATACCACTGAACCCGGCTGTTGGCAGGTCTTCGGACTTGAGAGCATCGTGTTACCACCGCCTTGGATTCGACTTCCCACAATCAACCGGATTGCAGTGTCATAATGAATCTTCGTTCTCTGTTTACCGCTGCGCGTCAGTTCTGGAATTGCACCAGATTCCCTATTAAGTCATTCGCCTTCTTTCAACTGGTTAAAAAGAGAACAAATGCCACCAACTGGAGCGGAATACTATTGATCTAAATCACAGTTGTCCAGACTCATATTATTAAAAATTAACATGTGCATTATTTACGATGAGATAGGGATGATGGATTCGATGGAGCAAACATCAATAGGCATGGATGCCCTCTGCTTAGCGATACATGGATGTCTTGAGCGGTTTGCGGAATCGACTCCATTATTCCGGTCTACTGCCAGTTAATTTCCCGGAATACTGGACATCATGACTCAATTGACTAAAATCTGCGCTCGCAATCGTTATCCACCATTCAGGCAAAGGCACAATCATGGCGACCCTTGATGTTAATCCCGCACACTACCACTCTCAATTAGCCGAAAAAGTTACTCGTCTGCAGCAGATGTTTGCTCCTTTTTCTGCACCGGAACTGGAAGTGTTTGAATCACAACCTGAACACTACCGGATGCGCGCCGAGTTCCGGATCTGGCACGAAGGTGATGATCTTTACTACATCATGTTTAACCAGCAGACACGTGAAAAATACCGGGTCGATCAGTTTCCTGCCGCCAGTGCTTTAATTAATAAACTGATGCCGGAACTGATTACAGAGATAAAAGATGAGCCATTACTGCGCAACAAACTGTTCCAGGTCGATTTTCTGTCAACTCTGAGCGGGGAAATTCTGGTCTCTATGCTTTACCACCGCCAGATTGATGAAAGCTGGACCGAACAAGCCCGGATTCTGAAACAACGTTTAACCGATAAAGGGTTTAATCTGAATCTGATTGGCCGCGCGAGAAAAATAAAAACCATTCTGGATCGTGACTATGTGGTCGAACAGCTTTCGGTTTACGGCAAACCTTACATCTACCAGCAGGTCGAAAACAGTTTTACTCAGCCTAACGGCAAGGTTGCAGAGAAAATGCTGGAATGGGCCGTTGACTGTACCCGTAATAGTGAAGGTGATCTGCTTGAACTTTACTGTGGTAACGGCAACTTTTCTCTGGCTCTGGCACAAAACTTTAACCGTGTTCTTGCAACAGAACTGGCTAAACCATCGGTAGATTCAGCTCAATATAATATCGCGGCGAACCACATCGATAATGTCAAAATTATCCGCATGTCGGCAGAAGAGTTCACCCAGGCAATGGAAGGAAAACGCGAGTTTAACCGCCTGAAACAGGCGGATGTCGATCTGAGCGACTACCAGTGCGAAACCGTCTTTGTCGATCCACCGCGTTCAGGTATGGATGTTGATACCTGCAAAATGGTGCAGAAATACCGCCGTATTCTGTATATTTCGTGCAATCCGGAAACCTTACAGAAAAACCTGGAAATCCTTGGCGAAACCCACCATATCACCCGGTTTGCACTGTTTGACCAGTTCCCGTACACCCACCACATGGAAGCGGGTGTTCTTCTGGAACGCAAGGCTTAAACTCTACATCGCGCGTTCAGTGCGGCAGACTGGAATATCCCGATATCGCTTTACAGAGGGCATTGATGCCCTCAGTGGTTTGATTAATTAAAAAGAATAACCTTTGTCTGATCAGGCTTTGGTTTTACTTGAAGATCCCAGCTTCTTAACCACCCACGCAGTTAATACCAATGCGACCATAATTGAAATAAAGTTCGACCCTTCATGCGGATACTGAGCTTTGAGAAAAGCAGAATGACCAAACGCTCCGACAAAGAAGCAGGCTAAACCAAGCAGAGGGAAATCCTCCGAAGCCGGTTTATGTAAATAATCGGTATATAGTGCCTGTAGCGCCAGAACCAGCGCAATCAATGGAAATATTGAAAACGTCACCTCACTCATCGTCATTGCCGATAAAATCTGATCACCACAGATACCGGCTACCAATGCCATAAAGAGATTTTTACGTTCTGAACTTTGATAATTTTCGCTGGACATAAATTTATCCCCACCCTTCTATTGTTTTTCACTCGAATTGCAACAACAATGCGCCCCTTTGGCCACCAATCGTAATTGCATAATTAATCGTTCCGCCAGCAGGTCCCGTTCCTCTTTGTCTAAGTCCAGCGCATCCGCACCGGAACTGAACACCAGAGTAACCGAAGCCTCCGCCTGAGTAGATGCCTCTTCGCGCCTCAGTCCGGTCAGAATCAGATATTCCGTCAATTCTGCCGAAAAATGCCGGATCTCCCGGGCGACTGCTGCCCGGAAGGCATGCGAGGTTCCCGAACGTTCGCGCAGCAACAGACGAAAGACGTTGGGACTGCTTTCGATAAATTCCATAAAGGTCTCAACCGAGGTCCGAATCATACTGCGGTCTTTTGCGATACGCTGCCGGGCCCGACGCATCAGTTGCCTGAGTAAAAGCCCGCCTTCGTCAACCATCGTTAATCCCAGTTCATCCATATCCTTAAAATGACGGTAGAACGATGTCGGTGCCACTCCGGCTTCACGGGCAACTTCCCTTAAACTTAAGTTCGAAAAACTACGGTCGGCACTTAACTGGCTAAACGCGGCATTCACCAGTGAACGACGCGTTTTTTCTTTTTGTTGAGCGCGAATGCCCATTCACTTACCCGAAAACTGATTAGACTAAAGTTTACTATAGCGCGATTTGTTTCGTTGTCGAAAACCCAAAGCAGGGAGTTTGAACAATCAGACAGTTTCTGCACTTAATCAGCGAATTTTCTTTAATTTAACACTCCGGTCAGTATCTCAGTGATGCTGGAAATTTATCTATGCCAATTATCACATATATAATTGAATTGATTATGTTACAGTCTGGATAATATATTGTTAAACTGGTTGTATTACATGATCAGTCCTACACAAGGATCTCTTATGCCACACTCTAACCATTTCGATGTCATTGTTATTGGTAGCGGCCCCGGCGGCGAAGGCGCAGCTATGGGACTGACCAAAGCCGGATTAAACGTCGCCATCATTGAAAAAGAAAAGAGTGTGGGTGGTGGTTGTACTCACTGGGGAACCATACCTTCCAAGGCATTACGCCATGCCGTGAGCCGGATTATCGAATTCAACAGCAACCCGCTGTTCTGTAAAAACAACTCCACCATTCACGCCACCTTCTCCGACATTCTTTCCCATGCCAAAGCAGTCATTGATAAACAAACCCGCCTCCGTCAGGGATTTTATGACCGCAATGAGTGCCGTCTGATTTTTGGGAAAGCCCGTTTTGCCGATGCAAATAGTGTCGATGTCGAGCTGCCAGATGGATCTTATGAACGCTATACCGCCGATAAATTTGTTATTGCAACCGGCTCCCGTCCTTATCAGCCCGATAACGTCGATTTCAGCCACGAACGAATTTACGACAGTGACTCTATCCTCAGCCTCAAACATGATCCGCGCCATATCATTATTTATGGTGCCGGTGTCATTGGCTGCGAATATGCCTCGGTCTTTCGCGGACTGGGTGTCAAAACCGATCTGATTAATACCCGTGATCGCCTGCTCTCGTTTCTTGATAATGAAGTGTCGGATGCACTTTCCTACCACTTCTGGAATAACGGAGTGGTCATACGTAACGATGAAACCTTTGATAAAATTGAAGGTGTTGACGATGGCGTGATCATTCACCTGAACTCCGGCAAAAAAATGAAAGCCGATTGCCTGCTGTTTGCCAACGGCCGGACCGGGAATACGGATAAAATTGAGCTGCAGCATGCCGGACTCAAAGCGGATTCAAGGGGACAGCTTAAGGTCAACAGCAACTATCAGACCGGGGTTGAGCATATTTATGCCGTGGGTGATGTGATTGGCTATCCGAGTCTGGCTTCTGCCGCTTATGATCAGGGACGGTTCGTCGCCCAGCATATTGCTACCGGACAGCTTCAGACTCACCTTATTGAAGATATTCCGAGCGGCATCTATACCATTCCGGAAATCAGTTCC
>JBNKRC010000062.1:0-10587 GCA_050296215.1 Vibrio sp.
ATATAAGAAATTAACTTCCACATAAGGCTATCAACCGGAAGTGAGGTGTCATTTTGACTTAACGTTGAGGAAGCCTTGGAGGTTGAATGTAATTCATCCTGCAGCGGACGAATGGTGGTAAAGCTGAATAACTCACCTTTCAGCTGGAATTGTCCCTTGTTTTCGTCTGAAATAATGTCCCATGCCTGTGGGTGATGAACAGCAAAATTACTGTTTACTCGGTCAGGGAACATAAATCCCCACTCATCTGATTTCTCAGGACTGAAAAGATAGAACCCGTCTTGATTCAGTAACAGAATATGTCCCAAAACGGATTTATCAAGGCCAGAAAGCTGCTCTAATAAGTTTGTCCCAAGATAATTAAGGATAAGAACACCAATTTTTTTACCTTGTCGATCAAATACAGCCGTCGCAAAACGAATCATAGGCTTGTACGGTTCTTCAAGTTTGTTGTGTTCTATATTCAAATCAAAAGGCGAGATATAAACTTCTCCCTGCTTCAAAGTAATACTATTGAGGAAATAATACCGTTTGGATTTATCCTGGAGTTGATCATCAGGTACGACATCAGGATGACCGGAGTCCCAGTTCACTCTCACTTTTTCCATACCATGCATATCAATGAATCGAATCTGATCATATATCTTTTCGGTCTCCAAATACGTAAGAAACACTTCCTCGATCTGGCTTTTATTTACTTCATAATTTTCCTCAAAACCGATAAGGGAACGAGTTTTGGAAAGATACTTTAAATCTGTCACGATAGATTGCATCTGATGATTGATCAGCTTTTCTTGCTGTTCGGTTATCAGTAACTCTTGAGTCATTAATGAAGCATGATCTGCAATGCTATTGAGGCTAAATAGCACGTAGGAGATGACAACTGTTATCAAACTTAAAGGAAGCGAAATTCTAAAGAAGTACCAAAAAAATTGAGGTGTTTTTTTCATTATCATATTCTCACTTTATCTGAAAATAACTTTCAGATAATAAAAAAACAACTTAATTGAACAACCGTACTCGAACGTATAACCATAACACCAAATCAATACTTATAATGTGGGTTTTAAGAGAATATGATACTTTGAACAGAATACAAAATTCCTGTCAAAGATTTGCCATTCGATTCACTGAAATAACGATAAAATTTGAATGGTTAGCGACGCCCGTACCATGATGACCCTAACGATTGTCTGATACCGAACGTTGCAAAAAAACGGTCAGCAGCCCCCCGAGCACCAATACACTTGCAACGACCAGCCGCAGGCGATGCCCGCGAAGGTCATAAAACTGGCACCATAGGCAGAGGGAGAACTTAATGTAGGAAGTACTAAATAGATCAGACCACCAAACGACACAAAACAGAATTTCCTGCAAATGCAACAAGTGCGATCGCCGTCGAAATGAGTGTCAATTGGTTACTTTGATTAGGCATAGCGATCCTTAATTAAATGCAGGATTCCGATAGTCATCCATCATAGAGGAAAAAATTCGAAACAAGCACCGGAAAACAGAGATGAAAACAACTTAATTTAATAACTATCCGTGATCGCTTAAGCATAGCACCGATACCATACGTTGGATTTTGGATGCAAAAAAGCCAGCTTCTCGCTGGCCTTCGCTCGTATATTGAGGTTTATCCTTTCATCAGTCAACCTTATCCAATTTTTGCCGCTGCAACAGAAAGTATTGCCGGAGCTTCGTGTACCGTCTCCCGCTCTAACTCGATAGTCAAACCTTTGTGATCAAACAGATGACAGTTTGACGGGCAGAATGAAAATCTCGCAACGGAATGACGTTCGGGGACGTGCTCCGACTTCACTTCGATGATCAGTTCTTTCGATTTGCCCTGACTGGCATGGACAAAGCTCGTTCCACCCAATAACTCAATCGCATTAATAGTCAGGTTCATTGCCACAGAGTGCCGGTCACCAAGGGCGATATGCTCCGGCCGGATTCCCATAGACAGAGGCAAATTCTCTAATTTCCGATCCTGAGCCAAAGTAAGATTAATTTTCTCCCCTTCCACGGTTTTCAGAGTCACATTCCGTCCTTCCTGGCTTTCAAGAATCAGCGGAATAAAGTTCATCTTCGGTGAACCGATGAAACCGGCAACAAACTGATTCGCAGGGTGGTGATACAGTTCCATCGGCGTCCCCACCTGCTCAACCCGTCCCGATCTCAGAACCACAATTTTATCGGCCATGGTCATCGCTTCGACCTGATCGTGCGTCACGTAGATCATCGTGCAACCGAGCTGTTCATGCAGGGAGGAAATCTCCAGCCTCATCTGAACGCGTAATTCTGCGTCAAGGTTTGACAATGGTTCGTCAAAAAGAAACACTTCCGGATTACGCACAATCGCACGCCCGATAGCCACACGCTGGCGCTGGCCGCCGGAGAGCTGCGAGGGCTTCCGGTCCATTAAAGCTTCCAGTTGCAATATTCGGGATGCCTCGTCAACTTTCGCTTTTATTTCCTCTTTAGCAACACCGGAAACTTTAAGACCGATGCTCATATTCTGACGCACTGTCATATGCGGATAGAGCGCATATGACTGAAACACCATCGCAATTCCGCGCTTTGAAGGGTCCAGTTTGTTCACAACCTGATTGCCAATCTCGATTTCACCGGTAGTAATGGTTTCTAAGCCGGCAATCAGTCGGAGTAACGTCGACTTACCGCAACCTGACGGACCGACAAACACCACAAACTCACCATCCTGAATGTCCAGATTTACATCGTGTATTGTTTGTGTGTCATCAAAAAATTTATTTACATTTCTCAGAGTTAAGTCTGCCATTCCGCTCACCTATACCATCTGTTTTGTTTTAGTTTGAATATTAACATCGGTCCAGCCCTGCCCCTGCAGTGCAACAATGCCATCCAGCCGTTCCGGGTAGTGCAGTTGGGTCATACTCAGCCTGCCGCCATCAAGCAGTAACTCGGTTGCACCGTGATCAACAATCATTTCAAACGAAATCGTCTGACTGTTTGTCGGGTAATCAAGCTTGTAATCATGTGGAAACTCCTTCTGCATCACTTCATCGGTGCCGATATATTGCCGGATGCTGCGAATTTCATAACCTTCCGCAACTCGTGTTATCTGAACCACCGGCTCTGGCAAACCAAATAAGGCAAGACTAGCGGTGTCATTCACGGGCAGCGACAACTCGGCGTTGATGCGGAATACACTTCCTTTCGGATCGATAAAACCGAGCTCTTCAATCACTACTTCATTATCAAAATAGCCATCCACATCAAACATAAAGCTCTGAGCCAGAACATTCTCGCCAGCGCTGTTTCGGACTAAGTGAAACTCTCGCGGTAACGTCATGACGCCACGGAATACACCCGTATCGGTATTGCGCGCATAACTCCAGTTACTCATCCAGGAGATACCGATGCGCTTGTCTTCAGGCGCATTGTAAAAACTTTGGGTAGCATAGAAATCGCAGCCTTCATCCAGCCATAGAATCTTGTCCGGTGAGTTTTGATTAATAAACCGCTCACCATCAAATTCGCCAATGAAGTACTGAGTACACGGTGTCTGACCATAATCCGTATCGGTATCATGAGGACCCACGCCAACGACCAGTACCCACTTTTCGGCCCCATTTTCATCTTCAAGCCGGAACAGATCCGGACATTCCCACGGCCCCAGACTGTGGTGGCCTTCACCTTCACCAAACTCTGAGCAGAACTGCCAGTTCAGCAGGTCTCCCGACTTATAAATTCCTACCGTCTGTCCGTGAGTCAATACCATGATCCAGTTGCCGGTCGGTTCATACCACACTACTTTCGGATCCCGGTAACAGAATAAGTCCGGGTTTGGCAGAATCGGGTTTTTCTCGTATTTGCTCCACGTTAAACCACCATTCTGACTATATGCAACACATTGGGTCTGTAAATCGTCAGGACAGACATTATGTCGCGGCATACTGGCCGTATAGAAAATCATCAGGTTATCTTCTGACTTCTGCCCGAACAGGCCGGACACATTCTCTCTGTCGATGACCGCCGAACCCGAAAACATATGCCCTAACTCATCTGGGCAAATCGCAATCGGCTGATGTTCCCAGTTGATCAGATCGGTGCTAACGGCGTGCCCCCAGTGCATTGGCCCCCAAATCGTATTCATCGGGTAATACTGATAAAAAAGATGCCATTTACCCTGAGAGAACACGAGACCATTAGGATCATTGATCCAGCCGAATGCCGGAGAAAAGTGAATTTTTGGTTTGAATTTTTCCGTTGTAAACATATCGATTTATCCCTTAACCGCTGAACCGGTGATACTAGCAATGAACTGACGTTGAACCACTAAGAAGAAAATAATCACGGGGATAGCCATGCAGACAGCAAAAGCCATAACATTCCCCCACGCAGTCTGGTGACTGCCAAAATAAGCCGACATCGCTACCGACAGCGGTCTCACTTCGGTTCCCCGGGTCACCATGATTGGCCACAGATAGCTGTTCCAGATACCTAAAAACTGAAGAATGGCAACCGTAACGCAGACAGGTTTCGATGAAGGCAGACCAATGTGCCAGTAGGTTTTAAACAGGCTAAACCCATCCACTTTTGCCGCATCTATTAAGTCCCGGGGGATTTTGCTGAAGAACTGATAGAACAGGAAAATAAAGAAGGCATTGGCAATCCCCGGAAGAATCTGTACCGCGTAGGTATCCACAAGCCCTGCCCGGCTCACCATCAGTAACTGCGGAAGCACCAGACTTTCGCCCGGAATCGCGAGGACGGAGATAATGGCCGCCATTACATATTTCCGCCATTTCCCTTCGCCCCAGGCAAGCGAGAACGCCGCCATAGAGTTGATCAGTAATGACAAGATTAACGTACTCGCGGTAATAAACGCGGTATTAAACAGATAACGGCCGAACGGATGATACGGGTCAGACCATACCGCTTTATAATTATCAAAAGAAAAAGCATGCGGGACGAAACTTTTCCATGATCCCATATTCGATAAAATATCGGTATTGTCAGGGTTTAAACTCACGGTTACCGTCATCATCAACGGAATTAATATTAACAAACACAACAGTGTCGAAGTAAAATACTTAAACGCTTTCATAGATAATCCTTATTATTCGTTTTTCATCAGCCTGCGCTGAATTAATCCAAAAGTGGCGACAGTGATAAAAAAGATTACTGAAACCGCCGAAGCGAAACCGATTCTTTGTGATGAATAACCATTAGAAAACATATACTGAATAATTGTCATGGTTGAGCCATTCGGTCCCCCTCCGGTAAGAATATTGACCTGAGTAAATAAACTTAAGGCTCCTATGGTGGTAATGATCACGACAAATATATTGGTATTTCTCAGTCCGGGCAGCGTAATATACCGGAACTTATCCCAGGCATTAAAACCGTCAATAGACGCGGCCTCATATCTGTCCGCCGGTATCTCCTGCAACCCGGCCAGATAAATCAGCATCTGAAACGGGAATGAAGCCCAGACCGACAGCATAACGATAGAAAGCATGGCAACATCCGGATCGCCTAACCAGTCAATGTAATCCTGGGTTTCGGTTAACCACTGGTACGCACCGTTCAGCAGGCCGTCAGGCGACTGGAACAATACCGCCCAGATGGCGACAATGACCGTAATCGGGGTCAGCATCGGCAAAATCGCTACGCTTCGGAAAAATGCAATGCCTTTAATCTTGCTGTTCAAAAGTATTGCACTGCCTAACGAGAGGCTTAACTGAACCGGGATAACGATAACCGCGAAATAAACGGTATTCTTGACTGCCCGCCAGAATTCCGGGTCGGTTAATATCCGGTTATAATTATGGAAACCGACAAACAGAGTTGGTATCGGTCTTGGTATTAACCTTTCATTGGTAAATGAAAAATAACCTGAAAGGAAAAACGGAATAAATACAAACACTGTAATAAAAAACAATGCAGGTAATATCATACCTATTTCCGGTAAGAAACGTTTATATTTAATCATAATGAATTCTGCTTATTTTTATGTAGGGGCTTATTAAATTAAGCCCCTTAACATATTAATGTGTTATTTATCGAATGGAGGATATCCCATATTGTCATCAATATCGTCGTCAATTGCCCGTGCAGCTCTATTTAAAGCTTGTTTTGCATCGGCACCTTCGAAAATATTTTTCAGTGCTTTACCAAATTCACTGGTTATCACCGGATAAGCAGGGTGAACCGGCCGCACAACTGCGATCTCTTTGGCCTGAAGAGCCATAACATGGGCAACGCCACCCTCAGCGAAAATTGGAGTGAGTTCCATGGAATCCGCTCTCGCAGGAATATATCCGGTCGTATTACTCCATTCCGCCACTTGTTCTTTAGAAAGAGCAAAGTTGAGAAAATCGCTGATTTCATCGTTATTGGTAGCAGAGGATGGCACGGCCCAGCCCCAGCCACCATTCGGAGAATAAGGACGGTTGCCAAATTTAGGCGCCGGGATCATCACCAGATCATCACCCAAGGCTTCGGAATGAGCACGCCACATCCAGTTACCAACCCAAGAGAGCGCCGCAGTTTTATCACCAAAGAAACGGTTATCCCCGGCGGTTGCCGGAACGACCTCTCCTTTCGTCATCCAGGCCTTCATTTTCTTAATGGCATCGATGGTTTTCGCTGAATTGATCGTACCGTCAGCCTTCCAGGTCTTCTGGTTAATTATGTCGCCACCATTAGATTTGATAAACGGATAGTAGCCATAAGTATTCCATTCACCGCCATAGTTAAGCTTCATGTCAAGCGGCCACTTAACCCCTTTAACATGACTCAGCTTGTCAAGTACGGTGCTAAATTCATCGTAAGTCCAGGCCTCCGATGGCTTGGTCGGAGGTACGATACCGGCCATATCCAGATACTTTTTATTCCCCCACAGCGCAACCGATGAGTCACCCTGACCCAGCAGGTAAATTTTGTGGTCGGGTCCGTAGGTCCCCTGAGCAATGATGCCGGGCAATAATTGTTTCATAACAGAAGGGTCAACCAGATCATTCAGCGGCTTGAGCATTCCGGACCAAACATAGTTCGCCATATTCGGACCATCAACCATGATGACATCAGGCAGATCATTCGACATCCAGGCTGCACGGATGGCGTCGTCATAACCAGGAATAGGCTGGATTTTCACGCTGACATCTTTATCTGCAAACTGTTGATTAAACGCTTTTTCCAGTTGGATAAAATAAGGGCGCTCCGAGTCTCCGTCGATCACCCAGGCGGTAATTTCCTTAGCGAAAACGGACGTCGGGATTGCCGCTATCGTAATCAGACCGGCTAGTAGGGGCAGTGATTTTTTTATCATCTTTGATGTTCCTCTTTTATTTGAATTGAACTTTCGCGCATCACCAGACGTGGCAGCAAAAGTTGAGGGGTGTAACCTGATAATTTTTTGTTTTCCTGCATCAGCGTCAGCATCTGCTCAAACCCGACATGCGCGATCTCTCTCATTGGCTGGGAGATACTCGAAATGTTGAGGATTTTTGAAGTCAGTGAGTTGTCAAATCCAACCACAACCACTTCCTGGGGTACTTTCACCCCCCTGCCGACTAACGCTTCGATAATCTTTTGTGCAAAAACATCGTTAACACAGAATATTGCGCTGACTTTTTTCTGATCGTCCAGCGCCATGAGGTTTTCGATATACGCCTCTATATCCGCGCCAATTTCAGTATCAAACATTGCCACCTCGTTCAGGGTGATATGACGGGATTCCAGTTTTTCAACAAAACCAACATATTTATCTTCTCTGGGAGAAATCGGTCCGACATAACCGATATTGGTGTGACCGCTTGAAAGCAAGTGACTGGCAACCAGTCTCCCCCCTTCGCGATGATCGACCGCAACAGAGGGAAGTACATGTGACGTCTGAGTCAGCAAAACCGTATGAAATTTAAGTTTCTTTATCGTTTCCAGATAATCGTCATCAATACAGTGAGGAACGAGAAAAACACCGTCAACACCATGACTCTCACACTCCTGGAGATATAACTTTTCCTGTCTTAAGTTATGGCGGCTGTTGAAAAACATCACACAACGGCCATTATGAAAAGCTTCGTTTTCAATGATTTCTAATAATTCAGCAAAAAACGGGTTGGAGATATTCGGGAAAATGACGCCAAAAAGATTGGTGCGCTTTCTAACAGGGGCCTTCTTCTTATAGTCCATTTCCTGCATCGCTTTTTTCACCACACGAAGCGTTTCCGGAGACACTTTTTCCGGTTCATTTAATGCGCGTGACACTGTTGCTATTGATACTCCAACCTGTGTCGCTATGTCTCTGACTGTTGCCATAACACCGTCCTCACTGAATCTGATTTGATTATATAAAGGGCTTTGATATAGAAAAGCGGTGAAGCATGTAACAAGGGTGAAAACAAGCGTAACGCATAGATATCGCATCAACAATGTGATGTAACATGCTTTCTTGTTACATATTTGCTGGTTTTACCGTTTCAGCCACCTTTAATTACGCTATTCATGTCAAGAAATGATCATATTTCACCGCACTCACTTGTGTTGTAACAAATATATATTGTTACATCTCACTTCCTGTCGTTAACCACGATGAAGATCGCTTTTTTTATGCTCTACCAAGAAAAGCCTTCGATCATTTACCGGTTTTGTCTCATAAAAAATACGTTCTCCGGGAGGTCTAACCATCCTCCCCCTTCGTAGTTAAATTTGTTGGGTATTTTCATGAAAAAAATGAAACAACTAATAGCCGGTATCACAGTGTCACTGGTTTCTTTAAGCGGTATTTGTGCCGAAACAAGTAACGATGGAATACTCGAGCGTATATATCCACGATTCGGTAATAGCTGGGTCGGGGATACCATGCCGTTTTTCGATGGCAATGAAATGCAGATCTTTTATCTCAATGATGCACGGTTTGGCTCTGAGTCCTTTCACCCCTGGTACCATGCCAGTACCCGGGATTTTGTCTCTTATGAAGATCATGGCGAGGCATTGTCATCGGTGGAAGACTTGCAATCTCAGGAGCTGGCGCTCGGAACCGGCTCGGTGATAAAAGTCGGTGATACCTATCACGCCTTCTATACCGGGCATAATAAGCATCTCAATCCCCACGAAGCCATTCTTCATGCCACAAGTCACGATATGAAAACGTGGACCAAGCATCCGGAACACACTTTTTTTGCGCCGGCAGGCTATGAAAAAAATGACTTCCGGGACCCGCACGTGCTCTACATTCCTGAAGACCAGAAATACTGGATGCTGATTACCGCCCGCCAGAATGGCAAAGGAGTCATCGCGAAACTGACCTCTTCGGATCTTATCCACTGGAAAGATGAAGGTGTATTGTTTAAGAATGACACCAAAGCCCCGGAGTCAAACCTGGAATGTCCGACGCTGCTGAAGTATGGCAAGTACTGGTACCTCTCTTTCTCGGATCAATGGCCGGACCGGGTCACCCAGTACCGCATTGGTAAAAGCCCTTCCGGCCCGTTTAAAAAACCGGATTCTCCGGCCATTGACGGTAACGGTTTCTATGCCGGCAAGTTTGCACGGATGAATGGCGGACTGTATGCCGCCGGATGGACGCCATCAAAACATCTTTACAAGGATAACGGTGATTTTACCTGGGCCGGTAATCTCGTCGTCCATCAGTTGGTTCAGCAGTCAGACGGCGAACTCTATACCACGGCTCCCGATTCCGTACTCAAATCCTTTCCTGCAGCCGTGGCTCCGGAAGTTGTCAGCACCAACAACAGCAGCAAGGATCCTCTATCGTTCAAAAAAGGAGATTTGCAGGTCACGACACTGGGTAAAATCCGTGGGATCACCAAAATCACCGGTGAAATGGAAACCTCGGGCTGGCGTAACAATCAGTTTGGTCTGGCATTTAATGTCTCAAGAGACAGAGGCCGCCTGAACATCGTGTTTGATAAGTCTGAAGATAAAATTTATTTCTACAACGTGCCGATGGACAGAGTTGAAGAGTACGGGCCGCAAATAACCATCAGCCACGACATTACCGATAACACGAAATTTAAAGTCCTGATTGATGACAGCGTTATGGTGATATACGTCGACGACCAGATAGCACTCAGTACCCGCGCATATCGGGCGCAGAACCGGAACTGGGGCGTATTTTCTAATGGCAGTAACGTGAAATTCAGTCACCTGACCGTATCCGCTAAATAATGAATCAATATTCAGGATCATCTGACCAAGGAACAGTTATGAAATATCTCAATGCCCTGTTGTTTTCCTCCGTATTTATCAGTTGTACGGCCTATTCCAATAGCCAAATCCCGACACCAAGTACATCAAGTCCAAATAAACTTTATCATGAAACTTATCGTCCTCAGGTACATTTCAGTCCGGCAAAAAAATGGATGAATGATCCGAACGGGATGTTCTATCTGAATGGCGAATACCATCTGTTCTATCAACACAACCCATTAACTTCGGTATGGGGACCAATGAACTGGGGCCATGCCGTCAGCAAGGATCTGGTGCACTGGAAACACTTACCCATAGCTTTGAAACCGGATTTACAGGGCATGATCTTCTCCGGCAGCGCAGTGGTAGATACCAAGAATACCA
>JBNKRC010000063.1:0-10367 GCA_050296215.1 Vibrio sp.
CTGGTTCGCGTCCTTGATGACTGGAGCGCCAACTCCAGAGATATCTATATGCTGTATAACCATAAAGACCACTTACCGGAAAAGGTACGTCTCTTTATCGATTTTGTTATCTCGTATAGCGCACATTAGATACAAAACGGTATATTCCCAAATCGAATATCAGAGGGCAATCAGCCCTCTGACCTGTTTTACACGTATTCAACAAAATCCGTCATATTGCGTCGTGGGGCATTCATCGGTTTAATTGCCGGAGTTCCAAGATAGAGGAAGCCGACGATTTTATCATCACCTTCAACAGAAAATGCCTGTCGGACATGAGCGTCATACATCCATTCGCCGGATCGCCATATCCCCTGATACCCTTGGGCTATTGCTGCCATTTGCATCGCGTGTACAGCACATCCGGCAGATAAATACTGCTCAGTGGCAGGGACTTTAGAGTGCGGAGTTACTTTCGCAATAACGGTTATGATCATTGGCGCCCGGAAAGGTGCATTCTTCAATTTTTCAATAGTGGCAGCATCACTATCCTTCGCTTCTGCCGATACAACGAAAATATCCGACAATCTCTTCAGGCCTTCCCCCCGGGCGATAACAAACCGCCAGGGAGTTAAATTTCCGTGATCCGGAGCCCGAAGCCCTGCAGCAATGATATTCTCTAATACTTTACCTTCTGGAGCGGGTTCTTCTAATCTGGCAACCGAGCGCCGGTTTAAAAGAAGTTCTAATGCTTCCATAATGACAGTCCCTTTTTATTGGAATGAAAAATATTCCGATGGTTTTCGATACGTTATAGATCAAATCAGACAACTTTGTAAACCAAAGTATTTACAAATGACATCACTAATACCAAACCAATTACCCAGCCGGGTGAATTGAGACAAAAGAATAACCATACATCAATGAACAACTATTTAATTTACAACTATTTTATCTGGGCTAAGGCTAAATTCACAAACGCGTCTTCAAGTTGCTGCCAACCTTCATCCGACTGTATCGAAATACCGGAAAACACGGCTTCATTTTGTGAACGGATGATCAAATAATTCAACGTAGCACCTAAAATAGCGCCAAATGAATTCAGAAATTGTATGTCAAAAAGCTCAGTCCGGTACAAAAACTGATAGATATTTTGCGCGTGCTTTTCCCTTATATCAGCAAATATCTGACATACCGGAGAAGTCTCTATAAGTTCCCATGTCAGAATAGCAGCCGTCGCTTTTCTGCTTCTGATTGCCGAAATATGCTGATGAATTACAGCACGTATTGCGTCTTTCGGTTTTAGTTTAAAGTCTGTTTCTGACAGGTTACTTAAACTCTCCCCAACATCAGGCCAGAATTCGACACTTTCAGCATAAGTACTGGCTAGCCCCTCCAACCCTCCAAAGTAACGATATATCAATACCTTATCTACTTTTGCAACTGTCGCAATCCGCCTGATTTTTAGTTGCTGGAAACCTTCTTCAACAAGTACATGTTCAAAAGCATTCAATATCTTAGCTTTCGTTAATTCTCTGTTTTTCATTCAGCAACTCATATTAATTAATTGAATTAATAAACAAATTTAGCAAAGCACGATTCTTTTGTCTCTCATGCATTAAAAATTCACTTTACACTTTACAATGAACCTCGCACAATGTCACCACATGGTGACACAAAGGAAGATTGTAATGAAAAACTCAAAAGTAAAACTATTTGCCTCAGTCTGTGTATTAATTAACTCACATGCAAACGCTAAATTGAAATTTGGGGCGGAACTTGATGCCGTTCCATACCTGTTAGGTGGTTACTACGCCTCGGCTTTAGTCGCTTTAGAAAACTTCCAGTTCAGATATGTAACTACAGAATACAATGCACCTGACTTCTATCTGCAAAGTGGTTTTGAAGATAATAATGTCCAAGTAAAAGCATTCATTCTTGATTACTATTTTGACAATAGCCTGAAGGGATTCTGGCTAGGATCCGGACTGGAAAACTGGCAAGGAAAGGTGACGGAATCTTCTAGTGGAGTTGAGAAAGAGTACGACACAAAGTTATTCACGATAGGCGGCGGTTACTCGTACTATCTCAATGACTATTTCTATCTCAACCCATGGGTTGGCTTTCATATTCCGGTTTCTGGAGACAACAACGTTTCCTTTTCAAACAAAACATTTGATATCAAATCTACAGCAGAAATCTCTCTAAAACTCGGCTTCAGGTTTTAGAGCCAGACGGCTTAATCGTGCTAGTTGTAAATCGAACGAAAAAAAAACCACACAGGACTGTGTGGTTGGAATGTATAAAGCAATTAACTTACGCCAATTGAAATAATCAGTTTCCTGATTAGGAGAAAGTAAAGTCAGCCTTCAAAAGGAAGTGTCATCTTGCTCAACGTGTCAGTCAGAAGACCGACCAGATGACAACTCTTAATATAATGACTTTCGGCTACAGAATTTTGAATTAGATCAATTTTGTGTTGATTTACCGCCATATCATCAAATTATTATGTCATATGCTGCTTTTGGGGCGGATTTGATAAAAAAATTACCACATAATTTAGTGATACCTAAAACAACTAAATATCATAACGATCGCGGTGATAGCATATTGTTTACGACTAACGACATTTTTCAAGAATTGAAATGGCCGCTTGTTCAACTAAATCCAGAACCAGTTCAAATCCCCCGGTCGGAGAACGGCAGATATTGCCCATACAGACAACTAAAATTGACGTGTTTTTATTTAACTTCATATGACATATGACTTGCCCGGATATGACTCATTGATAAAAAATAGCCAGCCAGACAGTCACTTCATCCGGTGAGGTAGACACGACCTTATGCTTTTGTCCGGCTTTGATATTAAGGTAGTCACCTTTATTCAACTTAACGATCCGATTATTTTCAAATTCAATAACCCCCTGACCGCTAAGCACCATCACCCATTCATTTTCATCCTGATCATACCAGCCTGACGCCGGCGAGCTCTGACCATGTGACAGAATACGTTCGATTCGAATACCCGGTGTTGTAATGATATCCTCAAAGATCTCCTCAGGAAGATCAGCCGGAATATCTGAAAAAAAAATTTGCCATTATAGTTCTTCCATACGGCGTACCATGTCGGCTTTACGGGCAATCATTTTATCAGCCAGTTTCTGACTGCCGCCATTTTCGATAATCACGCTGATTATCTCTGCATCAGCAATATCCACAACAACTTTTATCGCTCGTTTCAGCGTGTCTGTACTCATATCAGAAAATAGTTTCAGCGCATGTGGATTATCCTGATCGGTACGCAAAATATTAAGTTCTTCCACGCTTGTACCGAATGCCTTACCTTTCGGATCACCATGAGCCCGGAAAGCCAAAGCCCCTCCGACATCCAGAGTCAGAACGATATTATCCGCAACCCCCTGATTATCGCCATCAAATCCCGCCGCATCCCAGTTTGCCGTCCAGGCATGTACGGCAAACCATTGCTGAGCCCGGTGTCGTTCCTCTTCACTGAAATGTGCAATATGCTTTTTATCCAGATCTATCCACTGCGTGATAATCTGGCAGGCATCTTTACTGGGAAGGTAAATCAGTGTCGGGGCTCCCGCAAGCTGATAAAGCTTTGCCGCTAACCATTCGTTCCTCGCATGCATCGGAGATTCCAGACTCTTTACATAATATTTTTGCCCGCAAACATCTGAATAAACTCCGGCCGGATTACTGCCAAGCTGTCCACCGATCCTCTGCATCACCGAAATATCGACCGGCATATTGGTATCCGTCACAATTATTCCTCACTAATCACCCTGGTATGGCTCACTAATGTCAGTTGAGCATAAGTTTCAATGGCCCCTCTCCGCTCCCGGCGCACCGTCCTGATCGCCTCCTTAGGCTCAGCTCCCATTTCCACCAGCAACCGGGCCGCCATCATCCCGGCCCGGCCCAGTCCGCCCTTACAATGTATCAGTATGCTATCACCCCGGCGTAGCATGGCGCGGATATCACGCCCTCTGATATTCCAGTTTGCTTCAAACTCGTCATCCGGCACAGAAAAATCAGCGATAGGCATATGGAGCCACTGCATGCCCCTGCGCAAAACCTCTTCCCCCAGATGGGGAACTTTCAGCGCAACCAGTTCTGCCGGCTCAACCAATGTCAGAACCAGACTTGCTCCCCATTCCTGAATGACATCCAGATCTATCTCCAGATCACGCGACCAGGAGCCCGTCGCTGCCAGTTGATCATGTTTGCCCGGACAAAATGTAATACCAATACGCCCATGATCGGAATGAAGCTGGACAGTTGCAATCTTAAGGGGATGAGAATGACTAGTGCGCATACCTGCCATACCGGCTCCTAATAATCGAGTACTAATCATTAAGCATATACATATAGCGGGCCAACAGATTGACCTCCATCAATAGCAATGGCGGATATATGACCAATCCGGTCAAAAATCACACCAGATGGCAGTGCAGAACCGCACCCGGACAAATCGCATCCAGAAGAGCATTACTTACTGATTTATGAGAAATTTTATTATATTCCCTTTCATAAAGATCCACTCCGCTTATTTGCTTAACGTCTGCATGATCCAGACGCAGCATAATTAAAGCTGACTGTAATGGCGATATACTCGGATTAAATGCCGCATTCTCCGCATAAGCACCATAATAGCGCTCACCGGTCACTAAAGTGATCACACAGACAGAAGGACTCCGGCTGTACGGTGCATAGCAACGTGCCCAGATGGCAGCCAGCTCATCATTTAAACCCGGCGGTTTACTGCTACTGGTTGGGGGAGCCATGAGTTTATCGATCACACCGAGATCCTCCGGGCCAAAGCTATCAGGTAATAACTGTTGCAATGTTTGTGGTACACACGATTTCACATGAATAGTAAACTGATCAGCGGTTGATAACTCATTCATAAACTGGCGACAGTGACCACATGGATTTTCGTTCACGTAGAGATCCGAAATACCGGTTTCTCCTGCTAACCAGGCATGATTGATCGCGGCTTGCTCTGCATGGATGGTCAGACTTAAAGGCACACCGGCCCATTCCATATTGGCACCAAAATAGGCAGTTCCGGATAATCCGATCGCTATCGCTCCGACCTTAAAACCAGAAACCGGCGTCAAAGCGAACCGGGCAGCCAGTGGCAGAAGTTCAAACAAACACTGCTCAGGAGTTAATTTAAAATGTGGCGCAATTTGTCGTAACTGTTGCGCAGATACACGACTGACCTTAGTCAGGTCGGTCTGAAACTCATTGACTGCGTACTGTGTAATTTGATCAAGCATCGCTCAACACCCTTTTCCGAAGTCTATTTCCGTCTAATTTCAATGGTTTTTGTCATTACGATGATCCGTTATGATTAACCAGATATGACACTAGCACAGGAATTAACAATGACAAATGATGACCAATCACAAAGCCGTCATAAACAGCGTCAGCAAAAAGTAAAAGAGAACGTCGATGCCCGTATTGCGGCGGCTCAGGAAGAAAAAGGCCTTTTCCTGATTATCACCGGAAATGGCAAGGGCAAATCAACTTCGGGATTTGGCATGATCGCCCGGGCAGTCGGACATGGTCAGAAATGTGCAGTCGCTCAGTTTATCAAAGGAACCTGGGATAACGGAGAACGTAACCTGCTGGAAAAACTGGGGGTGGAATTTCAGGTTATGGCAACCGGCTTTACCTGGGAAACCCAAAACAAAGAAGCCGATACCGCTTCAGCACAGGAAGTATGGCAGGAATGTAAGCGAATGCTCCGGGATGATTCCATTGATGTTGTTCTGTTTGATGAGCTCACTTATATGGTGAGTTACGGTTATATCGACCTTGACGAAGTGATGAACGCCATATCCGGACGGCCGCCGATGCAATCGGTAATTGTCACCGGACGCGGTGCACACCGGAATCTGATTGAATTAGCCGATACCGTATCAGAAGTCCGCAACGTCAAACATGCCTTTGAAAACGGGATAAAAGCTCGTAAAGGCATCGACTGGTAATATCACCTCCGGGGTGTGTTATATGCTCAGGTAAATATCCGGGCCGGCGAATTACCACCGGCAGAAGAAAACGGAATTCGTTACCTTAAAATTCCGCTAAACAAAATGTAGATTATCAATAACCAAAAATTCCGGCTCAGCCGGAATGCCAACTTATTCATCTACTCATTCCCACGTAGGCTAAAATATAAGCGCTCCCACGCCGGAGCGTGGAAGCGAGAACAAGAAACGTATAACGCGGGAACGAGAAAAAGTATCTCTAAAACAGTTTTTTGAGCAGACTGTTCACTTTCTCTTTGGTCTTCTCATCGTTTAATTTACTGTCTATTTTGTCCTGTAGCTTAGAGACTTCTTTGTCAATTTTGTTCTGTGCCCGCTGTTTGAACACCACATCCAGTGCAATATCAATATTCGGATCAAGCCAGTTGCCTTTGATTTCAACCGGGATAGTGACATCTTTAAGATCCTGAACATCCTTACCGCCCTGACCTTCCAGTGAACCAACCACGGAAGTATCAAGCCAGAAGTTCATGGTCTGCTGAATATAGTCAGAATTTCCTTTACCATGGATACGCAGTAACGGCGACTGCATCGCCAGATTACTGGTCGATGCAACGCCATTTTTCATCTTTATCGTCGCAGTAAGCGCACTAAAGTCTGTTTTCTTCTCGGCTTTATCGTCTGCCGACAAAGCCTGGCCTTTAATTTTTGCATAACCGGTACGGATCATCTGAGCGATATTCGCCCCTTTGACCGCACCGTCGGCAAAGTTTATCTCAGTCGTTCCCGCCAGGTTCTTCATCATCGCGCCAGGAACCAGACTTTTCCCGGTGATATTTGCCACAATATTGCCGGTTCCGGACAGGACATCGCTGTCTGCCATCGCCGCTAAAATCGGTTCAATTTGCACGCCGGAAGCTGTTGTCTTCATCGAATAGACCGCCGGACTCTTACGTGCATCCAGCTTCCCGCTGGCGGCCATACTGCCCTGATACAGGTCCGCCTTAAACGATTCGAGAGTTACCACGCCACAATTCACCGCGATTTCAGTCAACATATTGCTCATTTCGAGATTGTTGGCTTTTAACTTATCAATCGCTACCGTCCCCGCAATATCAAGTGTTTTTAAGGTACTTAAATCAGGTTCTGATTCCATCGCAGCCGGAGACACTGCATCATTATTCTCAGGCTGGCTATCAGTTGTTGCCGGTACATCACTTGCTTTATTCAGACCCAGGAATTTATCCAAATCGACATCAGGGCTGTGGAAATTAAAACGAATCTCAGGAACATCCGCTAACGCAACACTGACCGAACCGTCCAGCGCAATATCATTGGCCGTCAGCTTATTCACCATGGCCGTCAGTTTCCCTTTTCCGATATCAAACTGCACATCCGAATCCAGGCTGACTTTCAGCGGTGATGACGGTAATGCTTCGCCTTTAACATCAGCATCCATCTGTAATTCAGAGGCCTTAACCGACTTGAATAGCGGATCCACCAACAGTTGCATCTGACCACTCATGGCCAACGCCATTTCCGCTACCACGCCATCGACACTGAACTTAACGTTAGCCGGCTTCCCTGGCTCAAACTGATCGAGTGATAATCTGGCGTTCTTAATGTCATTGGTCGCGTCCTTAAACGAGACATCGGCGGCAAGATCACGTAGTGCGTAAGTCTGAAAATCTTTCGACAGGTTAAATGCCGTACCACCTTTGGCGCCAAACTGCTGCCCGTTACTGCTCCCTTTTAAGTCAAATTTGACCTGACTCCACTCTCCGGGAGAAAATTCGGAAACGCTCAAATCAACAATCTGAAGTTTAATCTGGCTTCCGGCCTGACGATTGTTAATTCCCAGACTCGAATCATGAACCGAGACGCCAGCCACGTTGATGGTCCAGTCAGACTGGCTTTGAGCATCGGCCGCTTTAGGTTGCTCGCTGCGACTGACCGTAACCGACGTGTTGGTATTGTTGGTCCCGCCTTTGCTGTTTTCTGTTGAGCCTGAAGCCGTAAAATTATCCAGATTGGTGCGCCCGTCCTGAAGCGTTTCCAGCTGAATATTGGCACCGTTTAAACTGACATTTCCCACTTTCAGCTGTTTGCTGAACAGAGGCATGATTTCAACGCTGACATCAATCGCATTCACCTGGAACAGGTTTTTGCTATCGAACCCGTCCGGGTTGCGCATTTCGGTCTTACCAATTGCAAATCCCAGTGTGGGGAAGAGCTGCCAGCTGATATCTCCGTCAATGACCAAATCGAGCCCGGTAGCCTGTTTGGTCTGTTCAACAATCAGCGGCTTAAATTGATTAGGATTGATCAACAACACCAACGCCGCCAATCCTGCAAACATCGCAACGACAACAAATGCGACAATAATAAGCAGTTTTTTCATTGTCTTTTCCCTAGCCTTCAACACCTTAATACAAAAAATGGCACCATTACGTGCCATTTAAGTTTAATCAAAAATCATGCTCTTAGTTGTATTTTTCGCGTTAAGATTTTAATAATCTTGATATATGCGCTTTCAGTACATCAATAGCAATGCGGTTCTTACCACCGCGCGGCACAATAATATCCGCATGTTGTTTAGAGGGTTCGATAAACTGTAAAAACATCGGGCGAACCGTCTCTTTATACTGAGTCAGCACTGAATCCAGCGTCCGGCCACGTTCCTGCACATCCCTTTTAATCCGGCGCAGCAAACAAATATCTAATGGTGTATCCATAAATATTGAAGCATGCATAAGTTCACGCAAGCGGGGATCAGTCAACAACAGGATCCCCTCAAGAATAATCACCCGTTTAGGCGTCATGACCGACGCATTTTCAGTTCTGGTATGCTCGGCATAACTATACTCCGGCACGGCAACAGATTCGCCCCGCATTAACGCTTCCAGATGATCACATAGTAGATCGTGATCTAAAGCATTCGGATGGTCATAGTTGGTTTTCATCCGCTGTTCCATGCTCAGGTGACTTTGATCTTTGTAGTAGCAATCTTCCGTAATCACACCGATATGATCATCACCAACTTTGGCTAACAATTCACGATAAATGGTACTCGCAATAAGGCTCTTCCCTGATGCTGAAGCGCCGGCAATTCCGATGATGACGCATTGATTGTTCTCAGACATGTCGTTACCCGATTTGGTTTCTCTATAGCGGCGGAATTATAGTGAGATGTAAATAGATATACCAGATAACTATAGCCATCAATCCCGATTAAATAGGGGATTGATGAGAAAAAATGCGATACAACCGATTACATTAATATTCAGCCATCGCTTCTCCCGCAAAGACAAACAGGGAATTGCTGAAATGAAATCCCCTGTTATTAAAATAAGCCGTTAATCCTGGATCGATATGGTAGGGATCATCTCAACATCAACCTTCCCCGACCAGTACATCCGTGCTGCAATTTGCTCGACAATATCGACGTAGTTCCGGCTGAATTCACTCTCAGGCCTTGCCGCAACCGTCGGGATACCCGCATCAATATCTTCCCGCAAATTACGGTGAAGCGGAATTTGTCCCAGCAGAGGAATCCCCATTTGCTGTGCAATCTTTTCTGCGCCTCCGGTTCCGAAAATATCGTCATGGTGACCGCACTGACTGCAGATGTGATAGCTCATATTTTCGATAATGCCCACCACCGGAACGTCCACTTTATTGAACATCGCAATACCTTTCTTCGCATCGGCTAAGGCCAGATCCTGCGGAGTTGTAACAATTACCGTGCCGGTAACCGGAATCTGCTGGGCCAGCGTCAGCTGAATATCACCGGTACCCGGAGGCATATCGATAACCAAATAGTCCAGCTCCGGCCACTCTGTTTCGTTAAGTAGCTGACCTAACGCTTTCGATGCCATCGGCCCCCGCCAGATAGCCGCATCATTTTCATCAACCAGGTAACCAATAGAATGTGTCGCAATGCCATGTGATATCACCGGCTGCATCCACTTACCGTCTCGTACCTCCGGCTCTGCATCACGGGCACCAAACATGATGGGAACTGAAGGGCCGTAAATGTCGGCATCAAGCAACCCGACTTTTGCTCCGCTTTTGGCCAGCGCAAGGGCGCAGTTGGCGGCGGTGGTTGACTTACCCACCCCCCCTTTTGCCGAGGTCACGGCAATAATGTTTTTTACCCCTTTTACTCGCTGTTCCTGATGCGTTTTAAGCGGCTTTATTGCCTGATTTACTATTATCTTGTCACCGGGGAAATCGCTTTGCCCGGTCAGCCATCGCTGTAATTCCTCCAATAACGTGTCACATACAAATGGCAGAGTAATGAATAGTTTGTCCTGTCTGGCTGAAACAATCACCGGATCATCTGCCCAGCCTTCGACCAGATAAGGAT
>JBNKRC010000064.1:0-10353 GCA_050296215.1 Vibrio sp.
GTTAAATCAGGCGACGATACCGGACTCTTTTAGCAATCACTTTACCCAGCAACAGGGACGTAATCTGGTACGTGCGCATATAAGCCAGGCACAATACGATGAGGCCGATGATATCCTGAACCGTCTGATTGAGCAGGCAGATAAACATTGCCTGTCCTCGGAGTATTTTAAAAATCTGTTGCTGTCGGCCCACCTTTGTCAGCTAAGGCAACAACCGGCACCCGCGACTCAGTCACTTATCAAGGCTTTGGAATTGAGTCTGAAAACGAATTATTCCGGCGAGTTTTTCTTCTATCAGGAGACTCTGGCTCCACTGCTCAGAGCACTGTTAACCAAATCCCATCAGCCCGCAATGACTAAACACCGGATTAAAACACTGCTTGAACAATTTTCCCCCGAAAACAAAGAACAGGACGAATTAAACGCAGAGTTAATTGAACAGCTACTACAGCATGAACGCCTGCCGGAAGTCCTGAAATCAAGTCCGCTGACTGATCGGGAATGGCAGGTACTGGGGTTAATCTATTCGGGCATGACCAACGAACAGATTGCGTATAAGATCGATGTGGCACCAACAACGGTTAAGACACATATTCGCAATTTGTATCAGAAATTAGATATTCCGAATCGCAAAGTTGCGAAACATTTTACCGAACAGCTGATCCGGATGGTCTACCACCGATAACCTTTCATCCATAAAAAAGGCATCAGAGATCGGGCTGATGCCTAAATGATTTGAGGGCTGATGCCATTCAGGTCAGGGATAAAAGTTCAATTCCCAGAATGCCACTAATCGCCATCACCACAACCAGCGATTGCTTAAATACCGCTTTTGACCACTGGATATAATTGTCGTTTTCAATCCTGCGGAACGTTACCCGAGTCCAGACGAAGCATACCAATGCAGCCACCACCAGATACTCATACCCGGTATTTCCCACCAGATAAAGCGCTAAAGCAACAAGATTGAATGCCATAACGTAGCCCATCATATGTTTACGCGCATTCTCTATTCCCTGCACAACGGGAAGCACCGGGATACCCGCCTTCCGGTAATCGTTTATTCGGAACATCGCAATGGCATACGAATGCGGCATCTGCCAGAGGCAAAACAGCAAAAACAGCAATACCGCTTCCAGACTGATGTAATTGGTTACGGATAAATATCCGACCAACGGCGGCACGGCACCGGAGAGACTTCCGACCAGAGTGCCGTATACCGACATCCGCTTGTACCACATAGTGTAGAAAAATACGTAAAAAATGTAACCAAGCAGAACCACTACCGCCGCAAGGGGGCTAGTCTGCCGGTACATAATAAAGGTACCAACAACCAGCAGAATAAGCGCAAATACGAAAGCATGATCAAGGCTGATCTCACCTCTGACTAATAAGCGCTTCTGAGTCCGGTCCATCTTACTATCAATATCCCGGTCAAAGATATTGTTTATTACACAACCCGATGCAATGACTAATGCCACACCAACCAAAGTAAACGCCAGTAGCCCCGCAGACACTGATTCCGTTTTTGCCGCGAGAAAAAATCCCGCGGCAGTAGAAATCAGGTTACCTACGATAATTCCTGGTTTGGTAATAGATAGGTAGCCTTTAATCATAAGCTTACATTGCCATATTGACATTGAGGTTCCACATAATCCAGATAGAACCCACAATAATGATCAATACCACGATAATTGAAAAGACCAGAGAGAGGAAATTCCACTTCCCTTCTTCTGTTTTCAACTCCATATGCAGGAAGTAAGAAAAGTGGACCAATACCTGAATGATCGCACTGGCAAACAATACCGCATAAGTCGTGCTCTTAGGTAAACTCTGCGTTGCCGCAAAATAAAACGGAATAGCAGTGAGAATTACAGAAGCGATAAAGCCTATAATGTAACCTTTTGCTCCTGAATCAGCATGTTGAGTACTCATTACATCACTCCTACCAGGTAAACAAAGGTAAAGACACAGATCCACACGATATCCAGGAAATGCCAGAATAAACTTAACAGGTTAAAACGGACTTCCATCGTTTCGGTCAGACCTTTGGTATTCAGTTGCCAAAAGCAAACCGAAAGCCAGATCAGACCAAATGTTACGTGCAAACCATGGGTACCAACCAGGGTAAAGAATGCAGACAAAAGGCACTTTTATCAGGGCCGTGTCCATGTTCAATCAGGTGATTGAACTCGTACAATTCCATACCGATGAATCCGGTACCAAGCAGAAACGTAATCATCATCCAGCGCTTCAGGCCGGCGATATCCTGACGTTTCATGGCTATGATACCAAAACCAAACGTAATACTACTGACCAGCAGCAACATGGTTTCGACGAATACATATGGCAATTCAAAGATATCTTTGCCACTGACTCCACCAGCTGTTGCGCTTGCGAGTACAGCAAATGTTGCAAACAGCGTTGCAAACAAAATACAGTCACTCATCAGGTAGATCCAAAAGCCAAACAGCTTGTTTCCACCTGCGTCATGGTGATGATCATGTGAAACATTAGCGTGCATATTTCACCTCACCATCTTGTTTCTTATGTTTGTTTGGCATTGATGCCTCTCTCTGAACTTCATCGCGATGAGCTTGTTCAATCGCTTCGATTTCATCGACCTGTACATAAAAATCCACATCATCATTGAAGCTATGCTTGATGCATGTCACAACGATACCGACGAAACTAATGATCGCCAGCCACCAGATATACCAGATCATGGCAAAACCGAAGACCAGTGACAGCACTGAAACCACCATACCGGTTGCCGTGTTTTTTGGCATATGAATCGGTTCATAGGTCTCTTTCTTATTCAGATCGTGTTCACCACGCTCTTTGCTGTACCAGAATGCATCCAGTTCATCGCCTTTCGGCAACTTGGCAAAGTTATAGAACGGTGGTGGTGAAGAAGTAGACCACTCGAGAGTACGGCCGTCCCACGGATCACCGGTCACATCACGGTTTTCATTGCGATCACGGATACTTACGTAGAACTGAATAAACTGACAGGCAACCCCAACTGCAACCAGTGCAGTACCGAATGCCGCTACCGCCAGGAATGGGAAATACTCATGGTTGATATTCTGACTGATACGACGGGTCATACCCATAAAACCAAGCGCGTATAACGGTAGGAAGGCCAGAATAAAGCCACTCAACCAGAACCAGAACGCACGACGGCCCCAGGCTTCGTTCAGCATAAAACCAGTAGCTTTAGGCCACCAGTAAGTAATTGCCGCAAAACAGCCAAACACCACACCACCAATAATTACGTTATGGAAGTGGGCAATTAAGAACACACTGTTATGCAGCACAAAGTCAGCACCGGGTACCGCCAGCAACACACCCGTCATACCACCGATACTGAACGAAATTAAGAAACCAATCGTCCATAGCATCGGCGTGGTAAACGTAATGCGTCCTTTGTACATGGTAAATAACCAGTTAAATATCTTAACCCCGGTTGGAATTGAGATAATCATGGTTGCTATACCAAAGAAGGCGTTAACATTCGCACCGGCCCCCATGGTGAAGAAATGGTGCAGCCATACAATGAACGAAAGAATGGTAATAACAATGCTTGCCCAAACCAGAGACGTATAACCGAACAGTTTCTTACGCGAGAATGTCGCGGTCACTTCTGAGAACACACCAAACACAGGCAGAACCAGGATATATACTTCCGGGTGTCCCCATGCCCAAATCAGGTTGACATACATCATCATGTTGCCACCGAGATCATTGGTAAAGAAGTGCATTCCTAAATAACGATCCAGAGTCAGCAGCGCGATAGTAACGGTCAGAATCGGGAACGAAATAATGATCAGAATGTTGGAGCACAAAGAAGCCCAGGTAAATACCGGCATCTTCATCAGTGGCATGCCTGGGGTGCGCATACGCAAAATAGTGACAAAGAAGTTAACGCCGGTCAGCGTGGTCCCGACCCCGGATATCTGCAAGGCCCATATCCAGTAGTCAACCCCGACCCCGGGACTGGCGACAATTCCGGAAAGAGGAGGATAAGCCAGCCAGCCTGTGCGTCCGAATTCACCGACACCCAGAGAAAGGTTTGTCAGAACCGCACCGACAACAAATAACCAGAAGCTTAAGTTGTTCAGATACGGAAAGGCCACATCACGCGCGCCGATTTGCAATGGAATAATAATGTTCATCAAACCAATCACTAATGGCATCGCCACGAAAAAGATCATGATTACGCCGTGAGCGGTAAAGATCTGATCATAGTGATGAGGAGGAAGGTAGCCAGCATCACCGGCTGAGGATAATAACTGTTGAGTACGCATCATTACGGCATCAGCAAAACCACGCAGAAGCATGATCAAGGCACCAATGATGTACATCATACCGAGTTTCTTATGGTCAACCGAAGTAAACCATTCATTCCATAAATATTGCCACTTACCCAGACGACTCACCCATGCAACCACTGCAATTCCAAGCAGTGCAACAACGGACAATGTCACCATGATAATCGGCTCATGATATGGAATTGATTCTAATGTTAATCTTCCAAACATAATCTCTAAACCCTTAGTCCTGTGTCATAGCCTGGTGATTGCTAACATGTTGTTGAGAACCATGCATATCCTGCACTGTATCCATTCCCAGACTATCACCATGAACCATTCCGCCTTCAAACTGAGTAACAACCTGAGTAAATAAATCGTGAGGCACCGATGCAAAGTAACTCACTGGCGCAGCAATACTTGGTTTAGCCAATTCACGATAATCGTCAAAATTACGCAGCACTCGTGGTTGCGATTTGACGTTATTAACCCAATCAGCAAAGTCAGCCCGGCTGTCTAATGCATTGGCGGTAAACTTCATATCCGAAAAGCCATCACCACTATAGCTCGCTGCAATTCCTTTATACTGACCCGGTTCGTCAGCAATAAGATGCAGGCGGGTCACCATGCCCGGCATAGCATAGATCTGACCGCCTAAACGCGGAATGAAGAACGAGTTCATGATGTTGTCAGAAGTAATTTTAAACTTGATAGGAACATCTTTCGGAAAAGCTACATAGTTCACTGTCGCGATGTCGTAATCGGGATAGATAAACAACCATTTCCAATCGAGAGACACAACTTCGATCGTCATCGGCTTTTCTTCATGAACTAACGGCTTTGACGGCTCAAGCTTGTGAGTCGAACGCCAGGTTATCGTTGCCAGAACGGCTATGATAATAACTGGAACCATCCATACTACGAACTCGATCCGGTTTGAGTGTGACCATTCTGGCTCATACTCATGGTGTGTATTGCTGGCCCTGTATTTATAGGCAAAAAAGACCGTCATCAAAATTGCAGGAATGACGACGATAAGCATCAGAAAAAGAGCGGTAATAATTAACTCTTTCTCCGCTACCCCAATTTGGCCTTTAGGATCCAACAATGCAAACTGGCACCCTGAGAGCATAACGGCAGACATAAGCATACCCGCTCTCAATATGATGCGTTTATATCGTGAGGCTTCCATTTTTACTTTCTCATTATTTGGCAACGATCCAGTGAGCATATGCCCGTTCCGGATGCTGCGGTTAATTGTAATAAGAGTATTTGCTAAGTTATTACCACATAACAATAGATTAACAAATATATGCCATATCGGCCTGCATAGTTTAATTCCATAACAAAAGTTAATCAAACATCAACAATAATTAACAATAACCTTACAAGATTAAATGTTTTTATTATAACTAATTGTAGATTAACGTCTTTTTTACATTACATGAGGTAATAATAGGCAAGAAAATCCCTGATTAATGGCTAATCATAATGGACAATAAATTTTATTTTATAAAATGAGATCCGGATCAACTGAGCTTTTGACCGGGAAATAGCAAAAAGCCGCTCAAAAATGAGCGGCTTAAGAGAAAATGATATATTTAGATGTCAGACAATATCACCATTGTGATAAACCTGTTGAACATCGTCGCAATCATCCAGCATGTCTAAGAATTTCTGGAATTTTTCCGCATCCTCTCCTGATACTTCAGTCTGAGTCTGAGGTACGAAAGTAATTTCTTCCACATCAATCTCTAAATCGGGGAATTCACTGTTTAATGCAGTTTTCGCTTTGAAGAATTCAGTGTTTGGCGCAAATACGGTAATCACCCCATCTTCCGCTTCCACATCGGTAACATCTACGTCAGCATTCATCAGAGCTTCGAATACCGCTTCATCATCGTCACCTTTAAACTGAAATACAGCCTGATGATCAAACATGTGAGATACGGTACCAGGGCTGCCAATCTTAGCTCCCGTCTTCACGAAACACTGGCGAACATCCTGGAAAGTACGGTTACCATTGTCTGTCAGACAGTCAACAATCACGCTCACGCCACCCGGGCCAAAACCTTCATAACGAGCAGGCTGATAATCTTCACCACCGTTACCAGATGCTTTGTCCAGTGCTTTGTCGATTACGTGAGAAGGAACCTGATCTTTCTTAGCCTTAGCGATCAAGTGGCGAAGTGATAGATTCATATCAGGATCCGCACCGCCGTTTTTCGCACAAACGTAAATCTCTTTACCGTATTTGGAATAAACTTTAATTTTAGCGCCTTGTGTCTTAGCCATTGAGGCCTTGCGCACTTCAAAACTTCTTCCCATCGGGATCTTCTCTCTTGTTCAATTTATTACGACGATCGTAAGCAAATAGCAATGTTTAGTACTTAGCTGGCTGACAGCGGTTAAACTAATCCCATTTGCCTTTTATACTTGGTTACTGATTGTTCAAAGCCTGCCTTTTGTGCTTCAGATTTTAAAGACTGGGAATATTTAACGATAGCATCCGGCCCAATAGTCGCTTGCTTCAATTTCCAGACCAAAAAAGCCGCCTGCTTATCAAGCTCAATCAGATTTTTTTGCTCTACATCCAATTCCGCCAGGTTAAAAGACATCAGTAAACCCACAATCTAGATTTTAAGCCACGGAATATATCACAGGAAGAATAGAAATTTGGAGTGTTAATGTTGCTTTCAATGAAACAAATCAAGAAATCAGGGCAAGAAAACCAGCCTAAACCGGGGAGTGACAGCCAGACATAAAAAAGGTGGCCTGATTCATGCCACCTTACAAATATTCTTTATTAACTTAAAGCAGTAATCCCAGTTCTTTTGCTTCCTCTATCGTTAAACCGCTTTCTCTTATTTCTCTCATTGCTTCAATGCGACGTCTTGCCTCTGCCGATTTTAGATTTTTAACCGGCTTTTGAGCCTCAACAGGTTCAGACTCTTCCCACTTATGGGCGATGTCTGCCATTTCATCATGGTCAATAGAATTAATGGACATAAGCTCCTCCAACAAAAACCATGCTCAGAACACGTATTCTATAGCGGAGACGAAATACATTGTTAAGTAAATTAATTAAATATTGTGATATATAGCGCGCTTAAATCGATAACTAACTGATAGTTATATTTTTTGAGCGAAATAGATAACGCCGGATTAACAATAATGGTCAGACCTTGCCATCAGCCACCAGCGGCTACTTCGTCCAGAGCCTGAAAAACCAGGTCATCGATATGCCCTTCGATAATCGACCGACAGACTTTACGCCGAACGGCCAGCCCGGTAATCAATCTCTCAATCGACAGGTGCTTGTTGTTGCTCCGGGTATTATACAGCTCAATTACCCGGCTTAATGTTTCATAAGGAATGATCTGATCTTCTACCTTGAGCCAGTCGAGCTTGTCAATCAACTCCGTACACTCTTCTTTGATGGATGAAGGGGAATGTCCTGTCATTACAGATAAAGCCGTTATACTGCGTTCCAGAGCCTCTGGAGAGGTATATTTAGTCAGGCTGATGGTAATCTCATCGGCATTGATCTCCACCAGGTGCTTTCTGAGTTTTACCCGCCGCCCCAATTTACCGTTCGGTGCAGATGCTTTACGCTGAATAGGTTCAAACTCTCCGTCAATGATGGTGGACAACTCCTCCAGGCGCTGCCTGGATATCATTTCATTCCGCAATGGATTTGGCAGCGTCGGAGCCATGTTACGCTTGCCTGCATTGGTTGTTTTTGCTCTTGAATATCTCAGTACTTCTTCTACATCACATTTGATATCAACCTGATAATCCGCTACCGATTCATTTTTATAAACTGAAGTTATCGTTAAGTGGTAGCCCCACAGGTTAACCACGAAAATATCATCAGATCCTTTACCTTCAGATAATTTTTTCAGCTCTCTTATCAGATCCATCGAAAAACGTCGCCACTCGATATTTCTTGCCAGCTTTTGGTTTAGTTCAGAAAGAAGCATGCTGTCTGAATGTCTGCGCGACATACGGCTACGAAAATAAGAATACAACTGAAAAACCAAAGTATGTTGCTTAAGAATCTCGGGAGGAAACAGGAAAAAGTAATCTCTGGTAAGCAGCTCGTCATAAAAAGACGGTTCCCATACCAGAATATACAAATTAGGTTTAATCTTGATCTCACCGCTGTGTACGTCCTCTACCGGAGCATCTTCTGACGCGGTAATCGTTCTGGCGATGAAACGAAAACGATCTGACTTAAAACCTTCCGGCATATTCTCACTAAGCCAGCGTCCGGTCAGTTCATGCAACTGAAAGTCGGTATATTCTATCCGGTCAATACTGTCGCGAATCGAATCACGTGCCGGTCCGCTGTCTTTTTTTCCGCGTAACGAGAGGATATCGGTAATATATAACGGTGTTTTATTCGGCGCTTGCTTTGCGTCCAGATGATATTGATCTTTCTGATGATCATGGTACTGCACCGTTAAAGTAAACAACGCAAACAAAGTCATCATGTCATCAACTGTCATAATATGCTTTGATGAGCGGGTTTCAATTACCGCACGGGTACCGGAAATCGAAACCATAGATTTTTGATAGTTTTTACGCGTCCGTGATGGTGCAAGAGCCTGATCGATAATCCCGGCCCAGTTTGCCGGTGATACGACGAACTGATCGGCTTCGTCCCGCATTGCCGGCGGTGTATGTAAACCATGTTCATTTAATAAACGCGCATTAACCTGAGTCTGAGCCAATGCTTTGGATCGTTTTTGTTTCTCCGTTTGCTTAACCGTTTCTGTTACCAGACTGGTAGTACCAAGCAACGAAATCAACTGACTCGGATTAACAAATTCATGCAGCATGGTTTTACCGGCAAGTCCCTCTTCAAAACGAACCGGAGTTTGAGTAAAGAGACCGATATTGACCGCAGCCCTTAAACGTTGCTGAATAGCAGCCCGGGTCAGTTTTCCATCGGTTGCATCGATTAATTCTGTTGTAGAAACCAATCCATCTTTACTGCTGAAACCACGCAGTACGGTTAAATTTAATAACTCGATAATACTTTTCGTTACACCTTTGAAATGCTGATACTGTTCTATCCAGTCAGCCGCTTGTTCATTTACACTGAACAGATGGCCATCTTTGTGATTACGAGGTGCTTTTATCAATATTTTGTCAGAGTTATTCATTATTTATATCCGATGGACATTTATCGTAAAACAGATATTAATCCGAGGATAAAGGAAAAAAATAAAAAAGAAAGAAAAATTATTGGGTTTTTTAATAACTGATCTTAATGATTTATATGATCTATATTTGATTAGATGATCTATTGATCCAACCGTGGTTTTAATTGTAACCTATTGTTATTAAATAAATAAAAAAAGACACCACTGAAACGATGATCAACATAATTTCCGAACGATGATCATTAAAATCAGAAAGCATGATCAATTCTGATCAGAAACATGATCAATGTAAAATTAAAACGATGATCAAGAATTTATCGTAATGATGATCAAGGCCAATCAACAAGTTATCCACAACAGTCGTATCGATTTGTCCGTTAATCTGGACAAAAAAACATCATATTTACATGTTTCACCAAGCATGATCAAGGTAACGTGCCTGTTGAGTTCTCCAGAGCGATGAATTTTCTTTTTTTGCAGACACAAGCAATGTGATTTTTTTTAATTATGGGCTTAATTTCAGTCGGTTAAACGATAAGATCTTTTGCGAAAGCATGATCAAGCTGATTATTGTCATTAGGTCGCTTTCCGATATTCGGTCTGATGTGGTTTCACTGGTAAAAATGGCGTGCAAGCCCCATTGATATTACGTTTACCGTAAATAGGTGTCTATTTATCATGCTTCCGTGAAATGATATCTCTTGATCATCGTTCCGATTCTAAGTGACAGAGGCTGTCATCTGCGATGATTGAATACATTATTTACATACCCTTGATCATTGTTCCCGTACGGTCATCTTTTTTTTCATTTTCGATCATTTGGCTTTATATCACTTTCCTTGATCATCGTTCCTATATTTAATCTTTTT
>JBNKRC010000065.1:0-10215 GCA_050296215.1 Vibrio sp.
GTAGATATAAAACGGGATCATTGGCAGATCATTGGTGCTGTATGATGTTGCCGCCGCAACCCATGATGACATCGCACCCAGTTCGTTAATACCTTCCTGAAGAACCTGACCAGCTGTATCTTCTTTATAGTAAGACACGATATCGCGGTCTTGTGGCGTATAGTTCTGGCCTTTCGGGTTATAGATACCGATTTGACGGAACAGACCTTCCATACCGAAGGTACGCGCTTCATCAGCAATGATAGGAACGATGTTCTTACCAATGTTCTTATTCTTAAGCAGAACATTCAGTGAACGTACAAACGCCATGGTAGACGAAATATCACGCTTCTGTTCTTCCAGAAGAGGTTTGAACTCTTCCAGTTCAGGCGTGATAAATTCCTGAGTAAAATTAGGCAGACGCTTAGGCGTGTAGCCATGCAGCGCTTTACGGTGAGCGTGCAGGTATTCGTATTCTGCTGAACCTTCTTCAAGTTTCAGGTAAGGCAGAGATTTAACCGCTTCGTCAGAAACCAAATCTTCCAGACCAAGACGATTACGCAGGTGTAGTACGTGCGTCATATCCATTTTCTTAACCTGGTGAGCGATGTTTTTACCTTCTGCCGCTTCACCCATACCGTAACCTTTTACGGTTTTCGCCAGAATTACCGTTGGCTTACCTTTGGTGTCCTGAGCATTTTTGAATGCCGCGTACAGTTTAGAGGTATCGTGACCACCACGTTTCAGAGCCCAGATCTCATCGTCGGTCATATCTGCAACCAGTGCTGCTGTTTCCGGATACTTACCGAAGAAGTGTTCACGAACGTAAGCACCATCTTTAGATTTGAATGTCTGGTAATCACCATCGACCGTTTCATTCATCAGTTGAAGAAGCTTACCTGAAGTATCTTTTGCCAGAAGCGCATCCCAGCCTGTACCCCAAACCACTTTAACCACATTCCAGCCGGCACCACGGAACAGGCCTTCCAGTTCCTGAATGATCTTACCGTTACCCATAACCGGGCCGTCAAGACGCTGCAGGTTGCAGTTGATGACAAACACCAGATTGTCCAGCCGCTCTCGGCCGGCCAGGGAGATCGCACCCAGTGCCTCCGGCTCATCCATCTCACCGTCACCAAGGAAAGCATATACACGCTGTTCAGACGTGTCTTTCATTCCACGGCCTTCCAGGTATTTCAGGAAGCGCGCCTGATAGATAGATGCGATTGGACCAAGACCCATTGATACGGTCGGGAATTGCCAGAATTCAGGCATCAGTTTAGGGTGAGGGTAAGAAGGAATACCTTTACCATCAACTTCCTGACGGAAGTTGTCTAACTGCTCTTCAGTCAGACGGCCTTCAACGAAAGCACGAGAGTAGATCCCAGGAGAAATATGGCCCTGATAGTAAACAAGGTCACCACCGTCCTTCTCGTTTGGCGCACGGAAGAAGTGGTTAAAACATGTCTCATAGAAAGCAGCCGACGACTGAAACGAAGCCATGTGACCACCCAGTTCCAGATCTTTCTTCGACGCACGAAGAACGATCATAATCGCATTCCAGCGAATGATTGAACGGATACGGCTTTCTAATGTCGTGTCACCAGGGTAAGCCGGTTGTTGATCAGCCGGGATGGTGTTGATGTAGTTAGTGGTAATACCACCAGCAGGCATATCAACGCCACCTAAGCGAGCTTGCTCTAAAACCTGCTCAAGTAGAAACTGAGCACGTTCTACACCTTCTTCACGTACAACTGACTCAAGAGCTTCCAGCCACTCTTGGGTTTCCAGTGCATCTACGTCATGCTTCATGTCAGACATGGCGATCTTTCCTTTTTGTTGGTTTGATCTAAAACGAAGGAGTAACGACTGACTTAATGATCGTTACTCTGCTGAATCCGGCGCAAAGAACGCTCTCGACGAGTTTGTTCCCGGCTTAAGTCCAGCAATGTTTCTTCAATGTAAGCCAGATGCGAATGCGACATTTCCCGCGCTCTTTCTGGCTCTCCAGAAACGATCGCATCGACAATGCTGGCCCGGTGTTTACTTACTTTCTCTGTCACCTCAGGGCGACGGTTTAATAGTCTTAAATTCTGTAGCACATTTTGCTCAAGCAAAGGTGCGAGGCTGCGAACAATGTGCAGAAGTACCACGTTGTGTGCCGCTTCGGTCAGCGCGATTAAAAATTCAACCACACTCGAAGCTTCAGCTTCGATATTCTGATCAGCTTGCTGGCGATTAATTTGCGCAATGCAATCCTGGATCCGACCAACATCTTCTTCGGTACCACGTAATGCCGCAAAATAAGCGGAAACACCTTCCAGGGCATGGCGAGCTTCTAATAAATCGAGCTGTGTTTCCGGGTGATTTGACAACAAATTTAACAAAGGATCGGAAAAGCCGGTCCAGATCTGTTCGCTGACAAATGTTCCTCCGCCCTGTTTGCGGGTGAGCAAACGCTTGGCTTCCAAACGCTGAATTGCCTCACGAATGGAAGGGCGTGACACATCGAACTGTTTGGCTAGTTCTCTCTCAGGAGGAAGTTGCTGACCGGGAGCAAGCGTACCTTCAACGATCAGTCTTTCTAGCTCTTGTTCAATAACATCTGACAGTTTTGGCTGGCGAATCCTTTGGTAAGTCATAATTGTTATTCTTCTCAGTTCGCAGTCAATTGGTATTACCAATTTTAATTGCGAGAGAAATTAACATACGACCAAGGTTTATGTCTAGACAAAAATTGACCTAAATCATAGAAGTGGTCACAAATGCACATTTTCTTAACATAGGTATACAAAAAACATCATAAATATAGATATTTCCAATTACAAAAAGTAACCAATTTGTTGTTGAAAAGCGGTTTTCCCATGTGGGTAAAAATGGGCAATACTGACCACTCAAACCCTTTTACCAGACAGGTTTGAGTGTAGACGGGATATCCTTATCGTGCTTCGATATGTTCGACCATTAATTGCAAAGTTTGATTACCGCGAAACTCGTTGATATCGAGCCTATAAGCAAGATGAACGGTTTTTACCGCCGGATCAGGCCAGCGTCGCACATCTATATTGAAGGCAATTGCATCGACCATCTGATTGGTTGCAAATCCTTTACACAGCGGCTCTAGCATAAGCTTAAGGTGGTTCTCTCCCACCAGCTTCTGGTGAAGAACTTTGAAATCTCCGTCAAAGACCGGCTCAGGAAATGCCTGGCCCCACGGACCTCCGGCACGAATCATTTCTGCCGTTGTAAGCGAAAATTCTTCTGGAGATAACTCTCCATCACTTAATACGATACCTTTCAGAGCGCTTTCATCAATAGAGCGTCGCACGATCTGATCAAATAACTGGCAGAATCGCTGGTAACACTCTTCCTTAATGGTTAATCCGGCGGCCATGGCATGACCGCCGAATTTCTCAATCACGCCCGGATTCTGCGTATCCAGTAAATCAAGTGCATCACGCATGTGAAGACCGGGGATTGAACGGCAGGATCCTTTCAGATACCCGTCTCCACCATCGGCAAAAGCAATAACCGGCCGGTGATACGTATCTTTCACTCTGGACGCAAGGATACCAATCACCCCCTGATGCCAGTCGCGCTGGAACAGCACAACACCATAAGGCAGCTCACTCTTATCGCCGAATTGCAGGCGTTCACAAAAAGCCATCGCTTCCTGTTTCATACCCAGTTCAATCTCTCGACGGGTCTGATTAAGGCTATCTAACTCACTGGCCATCTGGCGGGCAGCTTGAATGTTACTGCTCATCAGTAACTCAACGCCAAAAGACATATCATCCAGACGTCCGGCGGCATTGATCCTCGGCCCCAGAGCAAAACCAAAATCGGTGGCGACCAAACGGCTGGCATTACGCTTAGACACTTCAATCAATGCCTGAATTCCCGGACGGGCCAGACCCGCCCTGATCCGCTGTAACCCCTGATGAACCAACACCCGGTTATTATCATCCAGAGGCACGACATCAGCCACAGTACCAAGTGCCACCAAATCGATCAGTTCCATGAGCTTTGGTTCGCTCATGCCTTGTTCAACAAACCAGCCGGTCTTGCGCATCGCAACACACAGCGCCATCATCAGATAAAACGCCACCCCGACTCCGGCTAAGGATTTGGAAGGAAACGGACAGTCCGGCAGATTAGGGTTTACCATCGCATCCACCTCAGGCAGAACGCTCCCTGGTAAATGGTGATCCGTTACGATAACCACTAACCCTTTTTCTTTGGCATAACGTACCCCCTCGATCGAAGAGACGCCGTTATCAACCGTCATAATCACTTCCGCTCCCAGCGCTATCGCCTGATCCACCACATCCGGACTCAGGCCATAGCCGTCTTCAAAACGGTTGGGAACCAGATAATCGACATTGTGGCTTCCCAGCATACGCAAAGCCAGTACCGAAAGCGCAGAACTGGTCGCGCCATCGGCATCAAAATCACCAACGATAATAATACGCTGCTGATTTCTGACCGCCTGAAACAACAGTTTTACGGCCTGATCGATGCCATGCAACTGTTGATAGCTATGTAATGAACGAACCCCTTTATCTAACTGCTGTTCATTCTGAATGCCACGTGAGATATAGATGCGTCGTAACCGTTCAGGTATCGAATCGGGAAGCAGAGAGAGATCTACCTCTGCCCTGCGTTGAATTTCAATCATAGTTATGCTCAATCTTTCCGGCCGCTTACAGGTTTTCTAATTGTTCCAGTAAGGTTTTCGGTGGAACATACCCGCCAACCATGGTGCCATCGGGTAAAAAGATAGCCGGTGTGCCGGAAATGCCTAACTCTCGTCCCAGCTGGTGGTGTCGGGCAATCATCGGCTCACATCTGGAACCGTCAACAGCAGTGCTTTTTTGCTTCAGTTTTGCATCATTTAGTGCCTGTTTTTGATCATCAGAGCACCAGATTTGTGCCATCTGTTTTGCAACGCTGCCTGTCGGACCCTGACGAGGAAAAGCCAGATAACGGACAGTAATACCCAACGCATTGTAGTCCGCCATCTGGCTGTGCAGTTTTACACAATAACCACAGGTAGTATCCGTAAAAACGGTTACGGCGTATTTTTCATTATCCGCCTTATATTCAATCATCTGATCACGGTATTTCGCTAGCGCCTTGGCATTCAGAGGTGCCTGTCGTGCAGCCATCACATTGGTTACGTTGCCGTCGTTGCCCAGCTGATATAACGTACCAGCGATAAAATATTTACCGTCGGGAGTCGCAAACAACACGCCCTGACTGGTATGCACTTCCAGTAAACCGTCAATATCGCTCGATGCAACTTCCGACACCCCGATACCGATAGACGTCAGTTTCTCGCGAATCTGATCGCCTTCCTTAGCCCATCCCGGCGCAGCACCGAGTAACAGACTGAATAATGAAGTAAGCAGAAATAGCTGACGTAATTTGCGCATATAGCTATGCATAAAAATTCTCCCTTAAGCCCTTGGATGGTGCTCTTTATGAATCTGTTTTAATCGTTCTGTTGCAACGTGAGTATAAATTTGCGTTGTGGACAAGTCACTGTGACCAAGCAACATCTGCACAACCCGGAGGTCGGCACCGTGATTGAGCAAATGGGTGGCAAAAGCATGACGCAGAACGTGCGGCGAAAGTTTTTCGACATCAATACCGGCAATAACCGCATAATATTTAATCCGGTGCCAGAAGGTTTGCCGGGTCATCATCTGTGCACGACGACTGGGAAAAAGTACATCCGAGGTCTGCTCTCCCAACAGGCCGGGACGCCCCAGTTTGATAAACTGCTCAATCCAGTCAATCGCGGTCTCGCCCACCGGAACCAGCCGCTCTTTTCCGCCTTTACCAAAAACCCGGACCACCCCCTGGCGCAGACTGATATTTTCCATCGTCAGACTCACCAGTTCAGTGACTCGCAGTCCGGTTGCGTATAAAAGTTCGAGCATCGCCTTATCGCGAAGTTCAATCGGATCGGACTCATTTGGCGCACTGAGTAACGATTCGACCTGCTCCTCGCTGAGATCCTTAGGCAACCGCTGGGGTAACTTGGGTGAAATAAGCAGTGCACTGGGATCATCAGCGCGAATTTTTTCCCGGTGTAAATATTGAAACAAGCGGCGAATGGCGGAAATCATTCTGGCCCGGGAGGTCTGTTTGTAGTCTTGATCCATTAGCCAGGCCTGATAATCCTGCAACCCGGAAAACGAGATAAAGTCGAGACGATAGTTATGCTGTTCCATCCAGTGCAACAATTTATTCAGATCATTGCGATACGATGCCAGCGTATTTTCTGCCAGTCCCCGTTCCATCCACATTGCGTCTAAAAATTGCTCAACCAGCCCGAAATCCGGGGAAAGCGACTGTGTCACGCTGACAACCACCTGATTATTTATCCATACAATTCCCTTTTAATACCATAAAACCCCTGCCTGCAACCAATACTCTTTCTCATCAGGATGAGTTTTGTTGTTCTCTTGAGCACAAAACCAGATAAAGGTAAACTGCCGCCATTCAGTGCCAAACAAGAACAACGCTATGAAAATCGGTTTATTTTACGGTTCCACCACCTGCTATACAGAAATGGCGGCAGAAAAAATTCGCGTCATTATCGGTGAGGATCTGGTTGATATTTATAATGTCAAAGAGACCCCGTTAGAAAAAATGGCTGACTATGATTTTCTGATTCTTGGTATTTCTACCTGGGATTTTGGTGAAATCCAGGAAGACTGGCGAGATGCATGGGATAAAATAAAACAACCCAATCTTGCCGGTAAACATATCGCCCTGTTTGGTTTGGGCGATCAGGAAGGCTATGGTGAATGGTATCTGGACGCGATGGGACTGTTACACGACGAACTTTTGTCGTGCGGAGTTCAGTTCGTCGGTTACTGGCCTAATGAAGGCTATGAATTTGAAGCGTCTAAAGCCTTAACCGCCGATCAGCAGTTTTTCGTCGGCCTGGCTCTGGATGAAGATTCACAATACGAACTGAGTGATGAGCGGATTGCAGCGTGGTGTGAGCAGATTCTGCAGGAATATCAGGACAGCCTCTGACCTAATCTTTTAATTCCGAGCGAAAACGGCGCCAGTCGAATGTTAATCCCGGATCCGTTTTACGCAACGGCGCAATATACTGATGACCGGTAATCCGGTCATTTTTGATTCCGGGATAAGCCGCCTGTAACTCTGCGGTTAACTCAGCCAGCGCCCGATACTGTTGATCGGTATAGGCGACAAATTCCGTTCCCTCCAGTTCAATGCCGACAGAAAAGTCATTACAACGCTTTCTCCCGGCAAAACTCGACACCCCGGCATGCCAGGCCCTTGACGTAAACGGCACAAACTGCACCACCTCTCCGTCACGCCGGATCAGACAGTGCGCCGATACCCGAAAGTCACTGACGACTTTAAAAAACGGGTGTTCATCCGGGTTAAGCTGCCCGGTAAAAAGCTGTTCAATATAAGGACCGCCAAACTGACCGGGGGGAAGGCTGATATTATGAATAACCAGCAATGAAATATCGTCCGCCGACTCCCTTTGATCGTAAAAAGGCGATACCACTTTACGTGCTTTATCATACCAGCCCTGTGCATCTATCATCTTGTATTCCGGTCCTTTAGCCTTTAATCCATCATAGCAAAAATAACCATTAAATGAATTGTCAGCAAAAATGCGCGATAACTCATTCGGAGTCGGTCAGCCCCATATCACCAGAACAGCAGCCACCGCCACCAGAACTAATCCCAGTCCATCTTTAATCCGGACTTTCTGTTTCAGCCAGAATACGGAAATCAGCATAGTGAAGAAAATTTCGACCTGCCCCAGTGTTTTGACATAAGGCACCGCCTGCAAAGACATGGCGCTGAACCATCCCAGCGATCCGATGCAACTACTTACGCTGGTCAGCATAGTGATTTTCGGTTTCGACCACAGCACTTTCAGTGTGTTCGGATCCCGTAGCAATAAATAGGCGACCAACAAACCGGTTTGCAGGGCGATAATCAGCAACAGCACCCAGGCTGCACGGTGCGGAAAAGGCAAACCAAGTGATAAACTGGCTTCCCGGATCCAGAGCGATGTTAAAGCAAACGCACTTCCGCTCCCCAGCCCCAGCAGAACCGTCGGAACAGATAACTGGCGGTAATGCCCCTGAGTGCTCATCAGAAATATTCCCAGGCCGCCAATCACTACACCAATCCATCCCGGCAGATTTAAGTGGGTACCAAAAAAGATCACCCCCAGAATGGCCGCGACCAGAGCTTCACTTTTTGCCAGCCCCGCTCCTACGGCATAGTTATTGAGTTTGAATAACTTAACCATCAGTGCCGTGGCTAAAATCTGCATCAGTGCCGCACCCAAAATCAGACCAATAAAGGCAGGACTGAATGTGGGGAGTTCAACCGGATCGACCTGATAGAGTATCCACAAATAAAGTGCCGCCAGAGGAGTGGCCCAGAGGAAACGAGCCAGTGTCACACCGGCGGTTTTAACATGACCGGAAAGGTGACTTTGAAAAGCATTTCGCCAGGATTGCATAAAGGCAGCAAGGAAAGTAAAGAAAATCCAGGTCATCGTGAGTTTCCGGTGAAATAAGAAGTGCAAGTACACTCATAGTACATATCCGCCAGGTCATCAGCAAGACAGGCTTTTCCCATGCAGTAACGAAGCGAGAAGACAATGATAAATAGTAATTATCGTTAACCGCCAAATAGTAAATCTGCTCAATTTTAATGCAACTATCATGATTTCTTTGATTTATGGCTGAATTTCATACTCACTCGGCGTATCATGCCAATTCTGTTCAATTTCGGTATAAGATTTGCGATGAAAAACACCCATAATAGCCAAGATCGCTTGGATTATCTCAAACAACAGCTTCCGCTTGATATCGCCCGAAGCGTCACTGAAACGCTCAAAGAAGATTTAGGCGGCACGGTGGATCCGGCAGCGGATATTACAGCAACTCTTATTCCGGCAGATAAGCACAGCACCGCGGTATTAATCACTCGCGAAGAAGGCATATTCTGCGGTCAGGCCTGGGCAGAAGAAGTCTTTAAACAGCTTGGCGGCCAGGTATCTATCGCATGGCATGTTTCCGATGGTGACAAACTGGAACCGAACCAGAAAATCTGCACTCTGTCCGGTCCGGCTCGCATCTTACTGACCGGTGAACGTAACGCGATGAATTTTATTCAGACGTTATCAGGTTGCGCGACTGTCACAGCTCAGTACGTCGAAAAACTGGCCGGAACACATACCCGTTTACTTGATACCCGCAAAACGGTTCCCGGGTTACGCAATGCCCTTAAATATGCCGTCACCTGCGGCGGTGGTTTCAATCAACGTATCGGTGTCTTTGATGCCTACCTGATCAAAGAAAATCACATTATTGCCTGTGGTGGTATTCGCGAAGCCGTCAGTCAGGCAAAAGCGTTAAATCCGGGCAAACCGGTGGAAATTGAGACAGAAAGTTTGGAAGAACTCCAACTGGCGATCGAGGCCGGTGCCGATATCATTATGCTGGATAACTTTACCAAAGAGATGATGATCGAAGCAGTAAAGATCAACGACGGACGTGCTGATCTTGAGACTTCAGGTAATGTCACCATCGAAACGATCCACGAGTTTGCCGATACCGGCGTCGATTATATTTCCGTTGGCGCCTTAACCAAGCATATCCGCGCGTTGGATCTGTCGATGCGTTTCCAGGACTGAAACACTACAAAATCAGAACTGACTCGTAATTTATCCGGGAGAAGATGTTTATTGCGCATGATAAACACTTCTCCTTGTCGTATCCGCTAACCCATACCCTCGCCAATATTTCCCACCCGTTTCATTCTTCCGGCTCAATCTTACTGTTTTTGCTGGAGACTATTATGAAAACTCGCCGAGCCGCTCAGTCCGGCTTTACTCTTGTTGAATTGCTGATCGTGGTTGCAATTATCGGCATTCTGTCCGCCGTGGCCGTTCCCGCCTATCAGAATCACACTAAAAAATCAGAAGCGACCGTTGGCGTCAGCACCGCAGGTGCGCTGCTGACCAATATCGACCTCTATATTCAGGATAAGGACAAATTTCCGGCTACTGCTGATATCAAAGATATTGGTGCCAGTACCGATATGACACCACTCGGCACTCTGGCACTGACGCCGGATGATGCGGCACCAGCATATGGAACCGTCACCTTTACTTTTAATAAAGTCAGTTCGTCAGAAGGTAAGATCGTCACCTTT
>JBNKRC010000066.1:0-10079 GCA_050296215.1 Vibrio sp.
ATAGTCAGGAACTGAGTGCCGCTGCAATTCACGGCAACAAAAGTCAGGGCGCCCGAACCAGAGCGTTGGCCGACTTTAAATCCGGCGATATTCGCGTACTGGTCGCTACCGATATCGCAGCCCGGGGCATCGATATTCCACAGTTGCCACAAGTGGTAAACTTTGAACTGCCAAAAGTCGCCGAAGACTATGTGCACCGGATTGGCCGGACAGGCCGTGCAGGTGAAGTAGGTAAGGCAATCTCTCTGGTCAGCGCAATCGAAGCACCAGAGCTGTTTGCCATTGAACGGCTGATTAAGCAATTACTGCCACGTAAAGAACTACAGGGATATCAGCCAACCAATATCTTACCGGAGTCTAAGTTAGATACACGCCCTGTCAAGCCGAAGAAACCCAAGAAGCCGAAAAAACCAAGAGAGCAAAGCGGTCAGACAGCACCGGCAGACAAACCACCGGTAAAAAACAGACATCGCGCTAACGGTAATCCGAATCACACCAATAAAAACGGCGCAAATAAATCCGGCAGAAATCGCAGACCGGATCAATCGCGGAACAAACGCTCACCATCAGCGTAACCGTTGCCAAAAAGACCATGTTCTTATCAAATCGTGTCAGCCATAAAGCGGGCTGACACGAACCGGCTTTCTCTCCATAATAGCCCGGCTATCGATCAAAATGCAGAATCAAACCGTTGCTGACATTGACAAATTAATAGTTGCGTCAGTATATGCTTCTATATTTCATGTTTATTTCCTGCATTAAAAATAATTGAAACTTCCCGCCATATTCATTTCCGTTGAAATAAATTTTTCATATGCCGGTGATACAGTCTGTTTTTCCCTCTCTCTTTTGATTTACTTGAGGTATCAGATGTATTTGTCGGTCATTCAGCGTGTCATAATCGGTTTTGTGGTCATGATTATCTTCATTCTTGGTATTGCCAGTTCTGCCTATCTGTTTCAGATAAAAATGTCAGATCAGTTGGAATTAACGGCCTCTACACTGACCAGGCTGTTAGATAACTCCAATACCCTGGCACTCAATATCGAAAATATTAACCGCCTTGTTCTGGTTCACAGCAATACCGGTGACAAAGACAGCGAAAGACGCCAACAGCTTAACAATGAATTTAACACCGCCATCCAGTCCTATAACCAGCGTTACACTGAACTGTTAAGTCAGGTAAAAATATATCCGCAGTTAAACGCCAGTCTGAACTCCGTAAATACCGATACCCAGTCCTTTATTCAGCAGGCAAAAGCACAGATAGACCGCACTGAAAAGAAAGTTGCAGCTCATAGCCAGGAGCTACAGGAACTGAATGCATTTAAAGAAAAGTGGAAAACCTTAGAACGGGATATTAGTGTCATACGCTCAGAAGCCGAGTGGAATAACGAAGAAAATGTGGTTACCGCACTCGACCTGCTTTATGCGAACGGTAAGAAAGCTGATACTACCCTGCAAAATGTCATACAGATAGATAATGACAAAGATATTCAGAAACTGAAGCAAACGCTGGCGACAACGCTCAGCGACTTTACCCGGAATACGAATGAAATCATAAACGGTATGCCCGACTACAAAGAGTTAATGCAGAACTATCTGACCATTCTGACACGAGCGGTAGCCAAACCTGAAGGACTCATCGGACAACATATTGAATATATTTCAGAACGTCAGCAAACTCACATAACGCTGGATGAAATCAGTCACCGGATCGACGGAATTATCGCCAATACCAGCAGCATGACAAACCGTATCCGGACTAAGTCTGCGTCCGCACTGGCTACCGCCAAGAAACAGGCCAGACAATCTGTCATGCTTAACATCGTGCTCACTCTGATCGCAATCTGCGTGGCAGTACTGGTGACCACCACGGTAGTCGCATCGATCAAAAAGCCACTGGCAGCCATCACTCAGGCACTGGGCCAGCTGGCAAACGGCAATGTATCCTGGCGGATAAACACTCAGTTCCGTTCCGAAATGGGATTGATCGTCGATGATATTAACAAACTTGCCGGTGAACTGTCGTCACTACTTGTCAGTATTAAACAGTCGACGGACTCAGTCAGCAAAGTCGCTAATGAAAGCCTGTCGATGAGCGAAAAAACCCGCAGGGATCTGGGACTGCAAAAACGGCAGGCAGATTCTATCGCAACCGCCGTAACGGAAATGGAATCGACCGTAACAGAAGTAGCCGGACATGCGAACCTGACCAGCCAGGAGATAGAATCTCTCTCTGATGAAGCGAGAAACAATATGTCAGGCATGCAGGATAACCTGAATGTCGTTGAACAGCTTAAAGCCGCGCTGGATGAAGCCTGTGTGATGATAAAAGGTTTAGCTGGCGAAACGGATGCCATCAACCAGGAAATTAGCGTCATACAAACTATTGCGGCAAAAACCAACCTGCTGGCACTTAACGCCGCCATTGAATCCGCACGAGCCGGAGAGCATGGGCGCGGATTTGCCGTCGTTGCCGACGAAGTACGCTCGCTGGCAACCAACTCCCAATCATCGGCAACTCAGATAAGCGGTAAGATCGAACGTTTACAGGTTCAGGCCAGACAAGCCGTACTGATGATGGAAAATAACCAGTCATTGGCAGATCGCTCACTGGAACAGAGTGATCTTACTTATCGGTCACTGAATGCGATGGTTGAAAACCTGAATGAGATAAATAATATGAGCCGTTCAATCGCCACGGCCTGCGAACAGCAAAGTGTGGTGGTCAGTGAAGTGACACAGCACGTTGTCAATATCTCTGATACCGCGGGACACATGGCCAGCGAATCAGAAACGTTAGCCGCGAACAGCCATTCTCTGAATCAGCTGGCAGATAACCAGACCCGGTTGGTCGGCAAATTTAAAACCGCCTAGCCATATGTTTGGTTTTTTTGAACACATAGTTTAAAATTTTAATACTTACTGAAACTATTTTTTCCTATACAATTCGTTGCATTGCGTATTCAGGATAAAATATATATGACCCGGTATCTCAAATTTCTCCCTTTTGCTATTGGCCTGCTCTTCTGCTTAACGCCCTATGTGAGTTCGCCAATAGCACTGATTATTGGCTTTTTTCTGGCCGCTTTAGGCCTTGTCCCGACCAACCTACCCATTTCTAAAATCACCAAAAAACTGTTGTCTTATTCTATTATCGGTCTCGGATTCGGCATTCCTTTGCAGGAAGCTTTATCGGTCACTTTTCATGGTCTGGGTCTGATCATGACATCGGTTTTCTGCACATTACTGGCCGGATTTTTTGTCAGTACCAGAATCGGTTTAACGCAAAAAACCGGATATTTAATCGCATCCGGTACCGCAATCTGCGGAGGAAGTGCGATTGCCGCTGTCGGACCGGCAATTAAAGCCGATGACGATCAAATGGCGCTGGCTTTAGGCACCGTATTCGTCCTCAATTCGATTGCCCTGTTTATCTTTCCGATGATAGGGCACATGCTGGAATTAAATCAGCAAATGTTCGGCACATGGAGCGCAATCGCAATACACGATACTTCGTCCGTTGTCGGAGCCGCCTCAGCCTATGGAGAAAAAGCCCTGAAAGTGGCAACAACATTAAAACTTGCCCGGGCATTATGGATTATTCCGGTTGCATTCATAAGTGCATTTATCTTCCGGAATGAGTCAAAGAAAATCATCATCCCTTATTTTATTTTGTTTTATTGTTTAGTGATTTACTTCCATGATGCTTATCCGCAGTTTGACGCCGCCTATCAGGTGATTTTTTCGGTAGCAAAACAGATACTGGTGATTTGTCTTTTTCTGATCGGCAGCAGTCTGACCTATAATCGCCTGCGCGCCGCAGGTCCCAAGCCATTACTCTTTGGTGTAGGATTATGGAGCGTTATCTCGGTTTCATCTCTGCTCTGGATTATGTACCACTAATCTTTCCGGAGCATCATTCACTGGATGAGATGTGATACTGTTTCTGCTGACAAGTTAATTGAGGGAAAGAATATTGAGCATCTCATTAAAACAACTGCGGGTGTTTGTCGCTATCGCTCAGGAAAAAACGATTACCGATGCAGCCGATAAACTGTTTTTGTCTAAGGCCGCTGTCAGCATGGCTCTGGCGGAGCTGGAAAAACAGTTGGAGAACCGGTTGTTTGACCGGAATAAAAACCGCCTGATAATCAATGAACAGGGTAAGCGTCTGCTGCCTTTTGCCGATGAAATGCTCTCCCGCTCGCATACGCTTGAAAAAATGTTTGATCAGGAGGGACCAATAAGCGGAAAGCTGAAAATCGGTTCCAGCGATACCGTCGGCATTCAGGTTACACCATTTTTGCTGCGGGATTTCCGCGATCATTCCGGTCATACAGAACAGTCACTGTTTATTTCCAATACGGCGGTAATATGCCAAAAGCTCAGTGAATTTGAACTGGACATCGGTCTGGTAGAAGGGGCGGTACGGCAGAATGATCTTGTCGTCATGCCCTGGCTGGAAGATGAGATGGTGATTGCATGCCCGATTAATCATCCTTTAACCCGGATTGACAAATTAACTTTCGGTGATCTGGAACATTCAGAATGGATTTTGCGCGAGCAGGGATCCGGCACCCGCGATTTTTTCCTTAACCGGGTGGCATCCCACATTCACGAATGGCATCAGATTCTAGAGCTGAATAAAACAGAAGCCATCCTTAACTGTGTAGCGGCCGTTATGGGAATTACCTGTATTTCAAATTATTCCATTGCCCACGCCGTTAAGGATGGCCGGGTCGAAGCGTTAAATCTTCCGTTAGATACCAAGCGGCAATACTGGATTATTTACCATAAAGAGAAATACCGTAATCCGTTGATGGAAGCGTTTATCAACTTCAGCCAAAACTGGCAGATGCCCGTATAAAGCCCGGGTATCGGCTAGCCCTCCTGATACACCAGACGAGCAGACTTTCTGTACCCATATATGACGAAACAGAGCGAGACTAATTGCTGCATCATCAGGACTGGCTTACCCTGAAGTACCATCAGGATTGCCATACTCAGATTCATCAGCATAAAGTAGAACCATCCTGCAGGGTTATTTTTGGCAATGGTATAACTCCCAAGCAGGAAGCCCAGCATCACCCCAATCTCCAGCACTTGTGAAACGGATGTGATCCCGCCGTGATAAAGCACACTATAAAGAAGTCCGAATACCAGTGAGGCGTAAGTACATAAAGCAACGATGTTGTTCAGCCACTTATTCTGTTTTTTATTGCTATGATATGTGTTGTAAAGCCCGAGTAACATGGCAGGAATTCCTCCCGCTTCAATCGATGCGGCAATCCAGTCCTGATGGCTGATTAAGATAATCACCCAGGCAGGGACGCCGACGAGATAAGCAACCCAGCCTTTAATCTTAATGCTTTTTTTAATTTCTTCCGGTTTGCCTTCAGACAGGGCAAACAATATTTTATTGGTGAGGTAAAACAGTCCTCCCCAGATTTGCAAAATTAAATCCATTTATACATTTCCTTTCTGACCATTCCTTTTCTTACAGGGAAACCAAACCTAATGACTAACCTTCACCTGCGGCCTGTGTTTTATTCTGAACAGAAAAAACGATGAAATCTATAAATATGTGAAACCGTCCTGTTATTCATTTCCCGCGATAACGGATATTTATCTCACTCATTGTTGACCTGTCTACCGGTCCAGGGTTCATGATACAAACTCGATCAACTAATGGTGCATGTATGCTGACTGTCACTCAACTCGCCAGACAATGCGGGATTTCACGGACAACCGTGTTGTACTACGAAAAGGAACAGCTGCTCAAACCGGCATATCGTTCAGAAAATGGTTATCGCTGGTATGGAGAAAAAGAGGCAGAACGCTTACGGGCAATCACCGCTTACCGTTCTTACGGCTTGTCACTTTCAAGCATACATGCACTGCTGGATCGACAAGGCGTGTCTCAGGCTCAAATATTGAAAGACCACTTCAATGAACTCGAAAGAGAAATCCAAAACCTACGAGCACAGCAAAAGGCTGTGGTCGTGTTGCTTCAAGAACCAAGTCTATTAGAGGAAAATATTGTGAATAAAGAACGCTGGGTCGAAATCATGGTTGCCGCCGGATTCACTGAAACCGATATGGTCAAGTGGCATCAGAAGTTTGAAGAACTAGAGCCTAATGAACACCAGAAATTCCTTGAATCTCTTGGTATCTCCGATGAAGAAATTGTGAAAATCCGGGAACTATAGTCTTTCATTACCTCAAGGATGAGGTAATCAATGCGTGCAAAAAAATGTCATCACCAGTTCCACCGGACCATCATATAGACCACCGTCGTCGGAGTGATGCCGAATAAGCTGAAATCTGGACCGTCAAAGTGCTGAATACTGGCGGTCAACTGCCAGTTATCGGCCAGTGAGTACTGGTTGGTATAGTTGAGATAAACCGAGTCATCCTGATAATAAATTACGGAAAACGCACTACGGTTCAGCGGGGTAAGATCGAATCCGGCCTCCGCATAGCCGGTAAACGCGGTAAAACTTAACGTCCGGGTACTCAATGGTTGAGTAAGATAAGTGGTCGAGCTATCCGGCACGTCCGGAGCAGATGTGTGTAATACCCCGGCTCTGATGCTCCAGTTTCGCTCGCTGACAAAACTGTAATCAAGCTCAAGACTAGAGATAACTGCGCTGCCTGACTGACTTTTCTGAGTGTCTTCCGTTGGCTCAAAATAGCTGGATTCACCCCGCACACCAGCCCCATTAATATCACCGGCGAAGCCAACTCCGATCACCGTGTCCTGTACCGATTTCCCGGAAATCAGCTGGCCGTCCCAGCCCTGATGATTGAAGTAATAGCGGGCCGCGTAGCGGTTATATTGCGAGTCTCTGGCCGGGCTGAACACCAGTTCCGCACCACTGGCAAAGCCCAGTTTCCGACTCAGCAGAACACCGTCGGTACCGGGGCGTTCTGCATAATCGGTATCGTAGACAGAATAGGTATTAAAGATATCGTTCGGGTTCCAGATCGTGGTCATGCCCCAGTTGACACGAAAACGCCCTCCGCGTATCAGCCAGTCGCCCGGCTGCCAGCTAAGATACAGACGATCAAACTGGCTGTTACCGATGATCGTGTCTTCTTTCATCCAGTTGGCTGACAGATCAAAATATCCCGCATCGCGGCCGAACCAGTCGGCATAACCGGAAGTATCTACCGTTCCGCCATACACCACCCGGTTACGCATTCCGGCATTAAACCGGACATCAGAATTGAAACGATACTCATAATTAAACCGTTGCTGAAGTGACTGCTCCAGAGAATCACTCCCGTTCTGCACCAGATAGCTACTCAGACGATAATTGACATAACCGTTAAGAGCCCAGTTTTTCTCTGGCACCAGTCCCGGGATCTCAGCCGCCGCAGCGAAGCTGAGCCCCATCATCAGAGCTAATCCGATCCGGAAGTTAACTTTCATCATCTTGTAGCTCTGTGTTCAGGCGGTCTGCAGTCAGGCGGCCGTCTTCAAACACGATCACTCTTTTCGCCCGCTTAATCACCCGGGGATCGTGAGTAGAAAAGATAAAGGTCGTTCCCTCCTTCTCATTGAGCCGCTGCATAATATTCAACAGTTCGGAGGTACTGTCGGCATCTAAGTTTGCAGTCGGTTCGTCAGCCATCACAAACCGGGGACGGGATGCCAGCGCTCTGGCAACCGCTACGCGTTGCTGCTGTCCACCGGAAAGTTTGGTCGGGCGCTTATTCTGCTGTTCGGCCAGCCCTACCTGCTTTAACAGTTCTGTCGCCCGCTGACGGCATTCTGCCTCGCTTTTGCCCTGCAGTTGCATCACAAATTCGACATTTTCCAGTGCCGTAAGCACCGGTAATAAGCTGTAATCCTGAAAGATAAATCCGACATGATCCCGCCTGAATGCAATTAACTGTTTTTCAGGCAGTGCGCAAATATTACAGCCATCGATATAAACCTCACCGGAGGTCGGAGTGTCGATTCCGCCTAACATATTGAGCAAAGTGGTTTTCCCTGATCCGGACGGCCCCATAATGGCAACGAACTCGCCCTGTTCGATGGTCAGATCGACTTCCCGCACTGCCTGAACCGGAAAATCCGAATCCTGATTATAGGTTTTACACAACTTGTGAATCTCAATACTCATTAGTGTTTCTCCGCCATCGCCGCCGCAGGATGCTGTTTCAGGATCTGCCTTGCCGGATACAAAGCCGCAATAAGTGCCGATATCGCAACCGTAATAAAAATGGTGACATATTCGGAGGCTGCAACCCGCGGATAAAGCACAGTATCCACCCCGTAAGCCCCCAGCCCTTCTGCCATACTACCTAACGGCAGGCCGGTGATCTGCAATAACTGCATCAGCGCCAGACAGCCGATTAATCCCAGCGTGGCACCGCAGACGCCCATCCATAAACTTTCCAGCAGGATCAGACCCAGTATCTTATGCTTCTGCATACCGACCGCCATCAGCACCCCGAATTCCTGAGTACGTTCAAACACCGACATCAGCATCACATTGATAATCCCGAAGCCCATTGCCAGCATAAAAATGCCCAGCATAATCGCGCTGTTGACGCCCATCACGGCGAGCATGGATGCCAGCAACGGCTGAATCAACGTCCAGTCTCTGACCACATTCGGTTCATGCGTATAAGAAGCAATACGCTGACTGAACCTCTTGACCGGTTGCCAGTCGTCGAAATTCTGTTTGCCGCGCATTAACACCGCGATTTCATGCACGCCCTGAATACCGGCCAGTCTTCGCAGATCGTCAATCAGCACATACACATTCATTTCATCAAAGTTATTCGAAGGAGACTTAAAGATTCCTTTAACCCGAAAGGCGGCACCGGTGACTTCGCCAGTACCATCGGTAAAGGTCAGCACTGCTTTGGAACCGACTTTCAGCTTAAGCCGGTGCGCTGTTCTCTGAGAAATCAGGATTGGCCGCTTATCCTGCAGAGAAAGCCACTCACCCTGTTCAATATGTTCAGACAATGGAGTCAGCCGCGCTTCAGATTCAATATCGATTCCGTTAATCCTGACACCCCGGCTGCTGTGAGCAGAACCGATCATACCGTCAACCAAAAAGCGGGCAGAGAAAGCACGAACCTGAGGATCAGCCGCTATCTGTTGCAACAGAGGTTCAGGATCGACAATGGTGGCGTTAATATCCGGATTATCCAGATAGCGCTGATTGTGTATCTGCACATGGCTGACCTGCCAGGAGATTGCATTGCTGACCATGTTATCCACCATACCGGACATAAAACCGAGCATTGCCACAACCCCCATCAGGCCAAACACCATCGCCCCGAGCATAATGCCGGTTCGGAGTCTATTACGCCAAAGATTACGCCAGGCCAGCTTAATTAGCATGGGCGCCTCCTTTTAATCCATCAGCAAGACTCAGACGGAAAATGCGCACCATAGGATAGATCAGACTGATCAGCAGCAAGACCAGCACAGCAATAATCTGGTTAATAATCATAGTCGGAGTAATCAACACCGGAATAATCGGCTCAAAGCCGGATTCGACCATCATTTGAGCGGCATCGCCAGTCAATTGAATCGGATTATAATAAAGATAAATCAGCACCGGGGCCGACAGCAGAAGGCCAAGTGCTATCCCGAGAATGGCAATAAACAGTGATTCAACCGTCACCAAACGTAACAGCTTACTACGTAACATACCGGTTGCCAGCATCACTGCAAATTCTCTCTGCCGCTCCAGCGTCATCATAGTGATGGTAGCAAACAGACCAAAGCCCACTACCCCATATAAGATGTAGAGCATAAAAATCCCGCTGACCTTATCCAGCATGATCTGTTGCGCCAGTTCCGGAGCCAGGTCTTCCCACTCTCTGACATTCACTTGTGATGCATAACGATTTTGCAGCGCCAGTTTAATCTGGTTAACCCGGCTAAGATCTCGGGTATGTAATACCCAGGCCGTTACCTGCTCACCGGTCGAATAGAGGTTCTGTGCCAGACCCAGCGGCATATAGACTAACTGGCTGTCGAGTTGTGGCATCGGGAAACGGACAATGCCTTTCACCGGATAAAGCCCGGCGGCCGTCTGCCC
>JBNKRC010000067.1:0-10024 GCA_050296215.1 Vibrio sp.
GAACCCGTAGGGCGAAGCAAAACGCATGTCGTTAGTGTCCAGGGTATATGGAATCACGAGATGTGGCTTGAGCTGTTCCGAACCGTCGCTTGCTTTGACACCGGTCCAGAATGGCAGGTCATCACCATAGTTATCAGAATCATACATAAGCTGTGACTGTTCGGCTACCAACTGGCGGGTGTTGGGTGAATCACGGCCGGTATACCATCCCATTGGTTTAATGCCGGTCAGGTTTTCGATGATGCTCAGGGCTTCCTGCATATGAGCGCGTTCCTGCTCGATTGACATATCCTGATAATGAATCCATTTTAGTCCGTGACATACGATCTCATGATTAGCTTCAACAATCGCTTTGGTTACAGCCGGATTACGTTGTAATGCAGTTGCAATAGCAAAAACGGTGAGTGGCAACCCGCGTTTTTCAAATTCATTCAGAATGCGCCATACCCCGACACGTGATCCGTACTCATAGAGTGATTCCATACTCATATGACGATCTTTATACGCCGCCGCACCAAACATTTCTGATAAAAACGTTTCGGAATGTTCATCACCGTGTGCAATGCAGTTTTCGCCACCTTCTTCAAAGTTCAGAACAAATTGTACTGCCACGCGTGCTTTGTTCGGCCATTCTGTTTTTGGAAGTGAATCTCTTCCATATCCCTCATAATCTCTGTCTAAATAATGCTTCATTGTTACTTTCCTGTATAAAAAATGGCATTACCGCTCAGTTCTGATATTGCTGCTTTGGCAGGAAATCAGTGCTGAACGATCTATTCGTTCGTGTCGGCGTCAACTGCGCTAACGGTCATCCGGTTAATTCTTCGGCAAAAAGTCTGGCGAAATCGATAGCGGATTCCGGTACGGCTAACCCCAAACGCTTCAGACAACTTATCCTCAGGTAATCGGGAACCGGGAGGAAGTTGATGCTCCACTATGGCTTTTAAAATCTTTTGATAGATTTTTTCATCACTAGACATATATCCCTCCAATATGTATACAATAATATACTGCAAAATGTATACCATTGACCAGGGTGAATTGTTTCAGGCATATATGGAGATTGAAGCAGAAAAGACACATTCCGGTGCACAAGCATGGTGATTGACGCTCCATTGTAGTGCGTTATAGTTGCCAATTTTAGGGAGTAAATATAAAAAACCTAATAAATTCAGGCCTCCGCTATGTTGGCACAAGAATTGTATTAAACATTGTATACAATTTATAAGGAGTGTGTTCTATGAGTAAGGGATTAACAGAGAGCTTGAAGCTTATTAACTCAGATTTAAAACCTGAAAAGAACCAAAACTGGGGATGGTACAGCATCTTTGCGTTCTGGATGTCGGATGTTCACAGTGTTGGCGGCTATGTATTTGCTGCGAGCTTATTTGCACTTGGTCTGAATGGTATTCAGGTCTTTATCAGTCTGCTGCTTGGTATCTCGATTGTATTAGTGTTTGCCAACCTTATGGGTCAGCCGGGACAAAAAGCAGGTGTTCCTTTTCCTGCGGTGATTCGCGGACTGATTGCTGTTGTGTGGTATGGCATTCAGACTTATCTGGCGTCGAGTTCATTCATCATTTTGTTGTTGTACTTTTTCCCGTCGATGGCGTCGTTAGCTGATGAATCCTTTATTGGTTTGTCCTATCTGGGATGGGCTGGTTTCTTATCCATGTGGGTACTGCAGGGTGTGGTATTCATGTTCGGTATCGATATGATCCGTAAAGTGATTGACTGGTCCGGCCCGGCTATCTATGTCGCGATGTTTGCTCTGTGTATTTATATGGTCGATTTAGCCGGCTGGGATAACATTAGTTTCAGTCTGAGTGAAAAAACGCTGAGCGGTTGGGATGTGGTTATTCAGATGGCAATTGCAGTGGCACTGGTTGCCGGTTACTTCGCTGGTCCGACTCTGAGCTTCAGTGACTTTTCACGCTATTGTACCAGCTATAAAGATCTTAAGTTGGGTAACTTACTTGGTTTACCGCTGAACTTCATTGTGTTCTCAATCTTCAGTGTGGTTATCGTCTCTGCATCTATCCCGGTATTTGGTGAAATGATTACCGATCCTGTCGAAACGGTAAAACGTCTGGATTCAGGCATGATCACGGTACTGGGTGCACTGACATTTATTTTTGCAACCGTGGGTATCAATATAGTTGCGAACTTTGTTGCTCCGGCATTTGACTTCTCAAACGTGGCACCACAAAAGATCAGCTTCAAGGTAGGTGGTTTTATTGCGGCATTTGGTTCTGTTCTGCTGACACCATGGAACCTGTTCAACAACCCGGAAGTGATTCATTACACAGTGGATGTCCTCGCTGCGATGATTGGTCCGTTGTACGGCATCATTATTGTGGATTATTTCCTGATTAAGAAAGGCGAGATCGATATTCCATCACTTTATACCGAATCACCGCAAGGCACGTACTGGTATGAAAACGGCATCAATAAGAAGAGTGTCTATGCACTGGTGATTGCAGGTGCTCTGGCTATCTTCGCAACCTTCGTTTTCAGTGCATTAGCAAACTATGCCCTGTTTATCGGTGGTATTACTGCGGCCCTTATTTATCGGTATCTGATGAGAGAAGAGCGTGCCGCTATCGCGAATCTTAAACTGGCAACCAGCCGGAAATAAGCGGAGGTTAGTTATCGAATGTGACGGTCGTTGCTAAAAATGTAATTATATGGAACAATCGTTACGTGTGGTAAATTTAAAGAACGATGGCAATTACAACACAATTTTTAAATTAAAAAATATCAGGGAGATATTTTTTTACCTGGTGATGGTTCAATCGTTTCATTGAGTTTAATAAAGGTTTCAATTGTTACGAATTTTGTGGGGGTCGGGTAGATAACGTTAGCTATACGATGCGATGAGCAGCCAGATAAGTATGAATGACAAGCAGCTTGATGAGCTTGAATCAGCTCAGTGAGATTGAATAATCGTTAAGGACAAAATAAAGAATGAACTTTGTAGCAAAACTTAAAAAAGAGTGGTTTTTAGTCGGGATGGTGTTAGCCATTGCCTTGGCTATCGTCACGGCACCGTTTGGTAAAACCGGCGGGATGATCCACTTAGATAAATTAACCGGAATCGGTGTAGCGATAGTCTTCTTCCTGCACGGATTAGGTCTGTCACCAAAAGCAATCCGCCAGGGCGTCAGTAACTGGAAACTGCACATCTATATTCAGGCCGCAACCTTTTTAGTTTATCCACTATTATGGCTGATTTTAGGTGACACTCTGCTGGCTTACCTGCCTTCAGCGCTGGCATTCGGATTCTGCTACCTGTTTGTTTTGCCAAGTACCATTTCTTCATCGGTTGCGATGACCAGTGTGGGTAAAGGAAATGTACCTGGTGCCATTTTTAACGCATCTCTTTCCAGTGTGTTAGGTGTGTTCGTCACACCGCTTTTTATTCAGTTGTTCATGGGGCTTGAAGGGGTTGAACTTGATTTACTCGGTTCTGTTATCTCAATCGCGAAGCTACTGCTTCTCCCTATGATCGCAGGTCAGTTACTGCGCCCGCTACTAATCTCCTTTGTTGACCGCCATAAAGCCGTGGTGAATAAAGTCGATAAATACGTCATTCTGCTGATTGTTTATAACGCGTTCTGTGACTCGGTTGCGAACGGTATCTGGAGTGATTTCTCGGTAGGTATGCTGGCCGGCTCAATTATCCTGTGCTGCATTGTTCTGTTGATTATGGTTCATTCGATTCAGTGGGGCGCGCGCAAGGTCGGCTTTGAACTGCCTGATGAGGTTGCTGCGGTTTTCTGCGGTACGAAGAAAACACTGGCGGCGGGCGTTCCTATGGCAAAAGTTATCTTCGGTGCTGATCCAAACCTTGGGATGTTACTGCTGCCAATTATGCTGTACCACCCAATCCAGATTTTTTACTGTGCGATTCTGGCAAACCGTTATGCCAAGCGCCAGAGCGATGGTAAAGCGCAGTTGGCCCATTGATTGTCGGATTAGGAGTCAGGGATGAAATTTTCTAAAGATACATCGGTTTATTGTACTCAGGGGCCTCTGGAGTTAGCTCCGGCCGGTCTGGGCGCATTAACGGGTTACTCGTTTGTCTTCAAAGACCTGTTTGATGTTAAAGGATTTAAGACGGGAGCCGGTAACCCGGCCTGGTTAAAAAGCCATCCGGAAGCCGGTGCCACATCACCCGTTATCGAAACACTGCTGAGCAGTGGTGCAGAATGCGTGGGGCGGGTACAGACCGATGAACTGGCTTATAGCATGAACGGACAGAATGTTCACTATGGCACACCGGTCAATCCGCTGGCTCCTGAATCGATTCCGGGTGGTTCCTCCAGCGGCAGTGCGGTGGCCGTTGCCCGTAAAGACGCTGATTTTTCGATCGGTACCGATACCGGTGGTTCTATCCGCGTGCCATCCAGCTACTGTGGCTTGTTCGGCATTCGCCCTACATGGGGAAGACTGGCTCTTGAGCACTGTTTCGAACTGGCTAAGAGTTTTGATACCGCCGGTATCATGGCCCGTTCACTGCCTGTCCTGGAGAACGTGTTTCAGCAGCTTGCTCCTGATGCGGTCTCATCAGACGCCGGGAGTGAAATCAAATTAGATAAAGCGTTCCTGACTTATCTGGGAACGGAGCGTAAACAGCGCCTGGATCAGGCTTTTAATCAGGCCGGTTTGTCCTACACGATGACCAACGTGTTTGAGCGCTCAAAGTGGGAACTGAGCCGCTTAAGTGAACTGTTCAGAACCATTCAGGGATACGAGATTATTCAAAAACACGGTTCCTGGCTGACGGAATTTGGTCACACGCTTGATGCCGCGATTGCGGCCCGTGTTGACTGGGCCCGCACTATTACCGAACAACAGTATGAGCAGGCGCTGGTTGAGCAGCAGGTATTTAAACATTTTATTCAGAGCGAATGGTTAGCCGATCAGAGTGTTGTGATTTTACCTACCACACCCGGAGCGCCGCCAAGACTGGATATCGAGCCTGAGCCTCTGGCTCAGTATCGTTCAGAGTTGATGGGGCTGACTGCGATTGCCGGGTTATGCGGATTACCTCAGCTTCATATTCCGATGGCAAATCTTGCTGACGGACCGGCAGGTATCTCTTTACTGGGCAATGCCGGTTCCGAGCAGCAACTGTTTGATCTGGCAAAGGTATTACTTAATTCATGAGAGCAACTATGACCAATCAGACCGCTTTCACTGCACCGCATTACAAGGCCGCTCAGGTCGGTCAGGCGATACTCGATCAGGGTGGTACTGCCAGCGAAGCAATGGTAGCCGCTGCTGCAATGGTTACCGTGCAGTATCCGCATATGAACGGATTAGGCGGAGACAGTTTCTGGCTGATCAGCAAAGCCGGGGACGCTCCCTTCACGATAGACGGCTGTGGCCGTGCTGCTCAGAATGTGGATCGCGAAGCATACCGGTCGATGGGGGACAGTTTACCGTCGAGTGGCGGCAAAGCCGCAGTTACCATGGCCGGTACGGTGTCGGCCTGGCAGAAAGCACTGGAACTTAATGGATCCGGCTTTTCACTTGAGCAACTGCTTCAACCGGCTATCGATGCGGCGCGTGACGGGATTGAAGTGACGGAAAGCCTGCAGGCGGCCAGCATTAAAACGTTCGAGCGGCTTTCTGGCGTCGATTCTTTCGCTGGTCTGTATCTAAATCAGGGCGCAACGCTTCAGCAAGGCGAGCGTCTGGTCAACCTTAACTTAGCCGAAACGCTGACCCGGCTGGCTGACGCCGGACTGGACGATTTTTACCGCGGCTCGGTAGCACAGGCGATCGCCGCAGATCTGCAACAGCAGGGCAGTCCGCTAACACTGGCCGATTTTGCACAACATCAGGCTGTAGTGGGTAAACCACTGCAAGCCACGATTTCGCTGGGCGATTTATATAACTTCGGTGCGCCGACTCAGGGCGTTGCCTCACTGCTTATTCTGGCGATTTATGACCGTCTGGCTCATCAGGCAGGAAATGAGCTTGAACACACGCATCTGCTTGTAGAAGCGACCAAGCAGGCTTTTATTCTGCGCGATAAGTATGTATGCGATGAAGCCTGTTTAGAGAAAGATCTTCAGTCACTGCTGGATTCAGATGTCATCGATCAGTGCGCACAGGCAATCTCTCTCGATCAGGCGCAGCCATGGCCCCATGTGGCTAAACCGGGTGACACGGTCTGGATGGGCGCCGTCGATCAATACGGCACTATGGTGAGTTTTATTCAGAGCGTCTACTGGGAATTCGGCTCCGGCTGTGTTTCTCCCTCGACCGGAATTGTGTGGAACAACCGCGCACTCAGCTTCTCGCTGGAAGCGAACCATCATAATGCGTTAGCGGGTGGCAAAAAGCCGTTCCACACTCTGAACCCGGCTTATGCCGAGCTGAAAGACGGGCGCCGTATTGTGTACGGCACGATGGGCGGGGAAGGCCAGCCTCAGACGCAGGCCTGTCTGTTCAGCCGTTATTTTTATCAGGACGTCGATTTAGTTAACGCGATTGCAGAACCGCGTTGGCTACTGGGCCGGACCTGGGGAGATGACACCAACCAATTACGTCTGGAGCAAACGTTGTATCAACGTATTGGTTCGGATCTGATTAAACGTAAACACGAAATTACTTCAGTCGATGACTGTAATGAATTAATGGGACATGCAGGAGCGGTAATGCTTTCTGCACAAGGTATTGTTGAAGCTGCGAGCGATCCTCGCAGTGACGGAATTGCTTTAACTGGAGAAAATCAATGAGTTCTGATGCACTATTTGAAACACTAAACCCACCACAACGTATGCTTATGGGACCGGGCCCGATCAACGCTTATCCACGAGTGCATCAGGCTATCTCCCAGTCACTTATCGGACAATATGATCCGGTCATGACCGGTTATATGAACCAGGTACAAAGCCTGTACCGTGGTGTATTCGAAACCAAAAACCAGCAAACTTTTCTTGTTGACGGAACCGCTCGTGCCGGGATTGAAGCCGTACTGGTTTCTCTGCTTCAGCCGGGCGACAAAGTTCTGATTCCGGTGATTGGCCGTTTTGGTCATCTGCTGTGTGAAATTGCTCAGCGTGTCGGTGCCGAGATCCGCACCATTGATGTTGAGTGGGGTGAAGTATGCCAGCCGGAACAGGTAGAAGCGGCGATCAAAGCCTTCCGGCCTAAGCTGGTAGCCACGGTTCAGGGCGACACTTCTACGACCATGAATCAGCCGCTGGCGGAAATCGGTGAAATTTGTGCCCGTCATGACGTGCTGTTTTATTGTGATGCAACAGCTTCTATTGCCGGTAATGACCTGTTCGTGGATGCATGGCATCTGGACGCGGTTTCTGCCGGACTGCAAAAATGTCTGGGCGGTCCTTCAGGTTCTGCGCCTTTAACATTAAGTGATAAAGCGGTTGAAGCGATTAACCGTCGTAAACATATCGAAGCGGGTATCCGGGCGGAACACCATAAAGCGGGTTCAGGTGCGATCATCAGTTCAAACTATTTTGATTTAGCGATGATCATGGATTACTGGGGTCCTGAGCGCTTAAACCACCATACAGAAGCGACCAGCATGTTGTATGCGGCACGCGAATGTGCGCGTATTTTCCTTGAAGAAGGCGGTCAGGCGGTTATCCGGCGCCACAAAGTAGCGGGCGATGCAATGGCGAACGGTCTTAAAGCAATGGGACTGAAACTGTTTGGTAATCAGCAGTACAAAATGAATAACGTGGTTGGTGTTTACATTCCTGAGAATGTTGACGGTGATGTGGTTCGTCAGGAACTGCTGGCTCGTTTCGGCATTGAAATCGGTACCTCTTTTGGTCCGCTGCACGGCAAGATCTGGCGTATCGGCACCATGGGCTATAACGCTCGTCAGGAATGCGTTCTTACCACGCTTGCCGCGCTTGAAGCGATTCTGGTTAAACACCGTGCATCAATTGTTACCGGTCAGGCTGTGGTTGCTGCGATGGAATTTTATAATAAATAATTAAGTAAAGGTGGAGAAAGGATGCCGGTTTCTACAAAACAAAGAGCACAACGGGTAATGGACAGAATTGAGCAGCTTGCGACGTTCAGTTCCATGACCGGTGGTGTAACAAGGGAATATCTGACGGAGGAGCACAAAGCAGCCCACCGTCAGATACAACATTGGATGGAAGAAGCCGGTCTCCGGACGTGGCAGGATGAAGTGGGCAATCAGTGGGGACGTTTGTGCTCAGACAATCCGACTGAAGGCGCGGTTATTCTCGGCTCGCATAGTGATACTGTGGTAAATGCGGGCAAATATGACGGAACTTTAGGCGTTATTATAGCGATTGAAGCCCTGGATATGCTGAAATCTGCCAGTCTGCCTTTTCATGTAGATGTCGTGGCCTTTGCTGATGAAGAGGGAACCCGCTTTAACACCACTCTGCTGGGTTCCGGCGGCGTAGCCGGCACCTGGAATCCGCAATGGCTTGATATCAAAGACAGCCGCGGTATTACCATGGGTCAGGCTATGCAGGATTTTGGTCTGGATACCAACATGATTCCTGATGCCAGCCGTGCAGAGGATGGCATCAAAGCCTATCTGGAAGTCCATATCGAACAGGGGCCGGTGTTAGAAGCGAATCATTTACCGGTGGGTGTTGTTACCGGCATCGCGGGAGCAAAACGCTTTATCGTTGATGTCAGCGGTGTGGCAGGGCACGCCGGAACCGTTCCGATAGCCTTGCGCAATGATGCGTTATGTGCCGTCGCGGAAATGATTACCACGGCTGAAGCGTATGCCCGTGAACAGGATATTGTGGCTACGGTAGGTAAGTGCAATATCAAAAAAGGCGGCGCGGTGAATGTGATTCCCGGTGACGTGCAGTTTAGTCTGGATATCCGCAGTCAGGATCAGGCCAGACTGGATGCCTGTAGTGACGAGCTGTTCCGTATGTTTGCCGGAATCGCAGAAAAACGTCAGGTTTCTATTTCTGAGGAAAAAATATACGAAGCCGCGGCAGTATCCTGTGACTCAGGGCTACAAAAAGCCTGGGCAGAGGTGGTGGAACAGGTGACCGGCGAGAAGGCGTATTATCTGCCGAGTGGTGCCGGGCATGATGCGATGAAAATGGCGGATATTACACCGGTTGGCATGCTGTTTTTACGCTGTGAGAAAGGCATCAGCCATAATCCGGCGGAGAGTGTTATGCCTGAAGATGTTGAAACCGGCCTGACTTGTTTTGCTGATCTGATCAAAACGCTGTAAGCGAGGCAGGCCTTGTTTGAATTGATAAACCACATCAGGATTTTAAATGGATCTTAGTAACATTATCGGACTGGGAATTGCCGGAAACTTTGCCGGGCATCTTGAGCAAGCCGGAGAAAGCCAGCATTTCCAGTCAGTTTCAACCGGAAACGATAAACCGAAAGGGATTTTTCCCTATTATCTGCCTGAGTCTGATTCGCCGTTATCTGTCTATCCGTATTCGGCCGATACGCAGAAAGTTCCGGGGAATGAGCGAGCCCAGTTAGAGCCTGAAATCGTTTTACTCTGTGATATTTCTTATTCAGACGGGCAGGTTGATGAGATAAAACCAGTTTGTTTTCGGTATTTAACGATTGCACCTTACGTAAGGAAGGCGCAAAGAAAATATCCGAGAAGAAGAACTGGGGTCATGCCAGCAAAGGGATGAGTGAGCAATGGATACCGGTTGATCGTTTTGATGAAAACGGGGCTCTGTACAATTACTGGCTGGCTTCTTTTGTTGAACGGGACGGTATATTGTCGGCCTATGGTGTGAATACGAGAGTCAGCCAATATAGTCTTTTTAATCAGGAATTGCTGGATTGGATCAAAGAGACCATGAATCAGCAGCGCGATGAAGGGCCGTTAGAGTGTCTGCTCGATATTCTGAAAGCACATGGTTATCCCGAGCAGTGTGTTATGGCAATCGGCGCAACGGCCTATGAACCATTTGGTGAGGCAAATTACTTACTTCCCGGCGATAAACTGACCGTCGTCGCCTGTAAGCGTAACGCGGAAAATATCCGGTCATGTGTC
>JBNKRC010000068.1:0-10022 GCA_050296215.1 Vibrio sp.
TTAGTTCATGGATTGCAGAAAAAAATTGATGGTATGACGGTGCAAATCACCAAATTAACCAACAATATGGAAGTGCTTTCCAAAAAGATGACGGATGCATCATGGGCTAAAGAGCAGGATATCCAGTCGCTTAAAAACATGATTGAAGATCGCTTAATCAGTGAAGGCAATACGGTTCACGAAGTGACTGTCCGCGGCTCGACTACCTGCTCACCAAGTGAAAGCTTGACGGCTTGCATGAAACAAAAAGAAAACCTACTGGTACTCAGTTACTTCGAGCAAAAGAATATTGTCCCTCAGATAAGACGCTCCAAACTGACCGGTGCTACCATTGATTTATCCGGTAAGGTGACTTATGGCATAGATGTTCAGTATACGGCACCATATTCAACGGCAATGAGCCATAATCTGAATTTTGAACTGGGGATAAAAAGTATTGTGCTGAGCCTGGGTTCAAATGTAGATGCTTCTTACTATATTGATGGGAATAAAGTTGGTGAGGGTAAAGAAGTAAAACTTACCGGAGAGTATTTTGGCAGCCGCGTGATTGAGGCCAGATTTGATGATGAGCGCCAGTCGACAATCGAAAGTATTGTGGATAATGGTGAGTATTATTATCCGTTCAAAGTCCGTTCTCATAATTAATCCCTTTTATGCCTCTTTGCCTGTGAAGGCTTTGGGGCGTTATCTCCCTTCGCAAAATGATGCTTATATTTGTTTACCAATCTGTCGTTTGAGTAATAATAGTATCCGTACAATTGTAACCAACGGGATTAATTAACGACGCTACGCTTGGCGGTTACGACCTTCCATAATGCGTTGACCAGCGGTTCATCAAGTTTTGCCCGTTTACAGCATACTCCCAACTTAAATGGCTTTATGAAGTCACTTTGTTCAAGGCGTTGAATCTTATCTCTTACCGGACTGTTGTTAATAACAACATCGGGGGCGATGCCTACGCCATATCCCAGAGCAACCATGCTGACAATAGCTTCATGTCCGGCGATCTGAGCATATATATTTGGTTTAATCTTCATTTTCTTAAACCAGGAATTGGCCCGCTCTCTGGCGGTGCCGGCTTCAGGCACAATAAACGGGATTTTATCCCAGTTTGGTTCATCGGGATTCAAAGCATGAGCAAAACTACTCACCCCCATCGGTGCGATGACCGAAAGCGGAATGTCACTGATAGACTCAAATATGATCCGCGAAGGAAGCTGTTCCGGTAGTGCAGAAATGGCAAGATCCGCTTCATCGCTCAGTACTTTGTCAATGGCCTGAGCCGGATCACCGGTCAACAGCTTAAATTCAATAAACGGATGCTGGGCTCTGAATTCTGAGAGTAATTCAGGCAAGTGGCTATAGCTGGCAGTAACCGAACAAAACAGGCGGATTTCACCTCTCAGATTACTGCTTTGTTCCTGGAGCTTAACCTGATACTGATGCCATTCGGTAATGATTCTCTGTGCGACCGGGATTAGCTGAAGCCCGGAAGGTGTAAGTTCAACACGACGGTTATCGCGGATGAATAAAGGATGCCCGATTTCGTCTTCCAGTTTTTGTATCTGACGAGTCAATGCAGACGGACTCATATGCATCGCATTAGCGGTCTTACTGAAGTTTTTGCTTTCGCACAGATGCATAAAAATTTGTAGTGATTTGATATTCATCGCGATACCGGGCTAATGTTGCGTATATTGCAATACTTGATTGTGAATATATCACTTTCCGCAATGGAATGTCTGCTTTAGTATGGGCCAACTCGGTATTTTGCTACCGACATGCGAAAGACAAATTCAAAGGAGTGCCACATGGCTAACTATTTCAATACCCTAAACTTGCGTCAGCAACTTGACCAGCTTGGTCGTTGTCGTTTTATGGACCGTTCTGAATTCGCGACTGAAGCAGATTACCTAAAAGGCAAAAAAGTCGTTATCGTTGGTTGTGGTGCTCAAGGTCTGAACCAGGGTCTTAACATGCGCGATTCTGGCCTGGACGTATCTTATGCTCTACGTCAGGCTGCTATTGACGAACAACGTCAATCATTCAAGAACGCAAAAGAAAACGGTTTTGTTGTAGATAGCTATGAAAATCTAATTCCGGAAGCAGATCTGGTTGTTAACCTTACTCCTGACAAACAACACTCTAACGTTGTTGAAACAGTCATGCCTCTGATGAAAGAAGGTGCTGCTCTGGGTTATTCACACGGTTTCAACATCGTTGAAGAAGGTATGCAAATCCGTAAAGACTTAACTGTTGTTATGGTTGCTCCTAAGTGTCCGGGTACAGAAGTTCGTGAAGAATACAAACGTGGTTTCGGTGTTCCTACACTAATCGCAGTTCACCCAGAGAACGATCCTAAAGGTGAAGGCTGGGATATCGCGAAAGCCTGGGCTGCAGCAACTGGTGGTCACCGTGCTGGCTGTCTTGAGTCTTCTTTCGTAGCAGAAGTGAAATCTGACCTGATGGGTGAGCAAACTATTCTGTGTGGTATGCTGCAAGCAGGTTCTATCGTATGTTATGAGAAAATGATCGCTGACGGTATTGATGCTGGTTACGCAGGTAAACTTCTTCAATTCGGTTGGGAAACTATCACTGAAGCTCTGAAATTCGGTGGTATTACTCACATGATGGACCGTCTGTCTAACCCAGCTAAAGTTAAAGCATTTGAGCTTTCTGAAGAGCTTAAAGATCTGATGCGTCCTCTGTACAACAAACACATGGATGACATCATCTGTGGTGAGTTCTCAAGCACTATGATGGCTGACTGGGCAAACGACGATGTTAACCTGCTAGGCTGGCGTAAAGAAACCGGCGAAACTGCGTTCGAAAACTACCCAGAATCTGATGTTAAGATCTCTGAGCAAGAGTACTTCGACAACGGTATCCTGATGGTTGCTATGGTTCGTGCCGGGGTTGAACTTGCATTCGAAGCAATGACTGCATCTGGCATCATTGATGAATCTGCTTACTACGAATCTCTGCATGAGCTTCCGCTAATCGCAAACACTGTTGCTCGTAAACGTCTGTACGAAATGAACGTAGTTATCTCTGATACTGCTGAATATGGTAACTACCTGTTCGCAAACGTTGCAACTCCTCTGCTACGTGAGAAGTTCATGCCAAACGTTGGTACTGACGTGATTGGTAAAGGTCTTGGTGCAATTTCTAATCAGGTAGACAATGCTCAGCTAATCGAAATCAACAGCGTTATCCGTAACCACCCTGTTGAATACATCGGTGAAGAGCTACGTGGCTACATGAAAGACATGAAGCGTATCGCTGTAGGTGACTAATTGTTACCTTTCTGAATAGCAAAAAGGCCTGGTGATTCACCAGGCCTTTTTTACATCTGTTAATCGTAATCTCAGGAACAACGTATCTTTGTTGTATCACTATTTTTCGGCAAGCTTCTCTTCAAGTTCTGCCAGTTTCTTTTCCAGTTGAGTGAGCTTTTCGCGAGTACGTAATAGTACCTGGGTCTGCACATCAAATTCTTCCCGGCTGACTACATCCAGTTTGTTCAGTTGGCCCTGAATAACCTGACGAACTTTCTGTTCAACATCGGCACCAAGATCTTTGACCGGCTGAGGCATTGATTCATGGATTTGTTTTGCAATTTGCTCTAATTTTTTTGGATCAAACATACGCTGATAAACTCCTCTTCAATTACTGATATTTTATGCAATTTGTAAAGAAAAGTCGTTATCAAGGACGTAAAAAAGGCCACTGATGTGGCCTTTTGTTAAAACGGATATTATTTATCCGGGTAATGCAGATAATCGCCGGATTTAATGGGCAGGCTCTTGTTTATCTTCAGTGAAGACTGGTAGTGGCTTATGTTTCTCAGCCAGATAACTATAAATCACCGGTAGTACAAACAGAGTAAACAGAGTACCAATCGCCAGACCCGAAACGATAACAACACCAATACTAAAGCGTTGTGCTGCGCCGGCACCGGTTGCGAACATTAATGGAATCAGACCTGCGATCATGGCTGCTGTCGTCATCAGAATCGGACGAAGACGGATACGGGTGGCTTCCATGACGGCCTCAATACGGTTTTTTTGTTGGTGTAGCTGAGTTTCTTTGGCAACCTCACAAATCAGAATACCGTGTTTGGTAATAAGACCAATTAGGGTAATCAAACCTACCTGAGAATATATATTCATACTTGCAGCGCCCCAGGCCAGAGTAATCAGTGTGCCTGAAATAGCCAGAGGTACCGAAACCATGATAACCAGAGGATCCCGCATCGATTCAAACTGAATCGCCAGTACCAGGAAGATAATCGCCAGGGCCAGTCCGAAGGTAGTAAACAGTGCACTGCCTTCTGTGACATACTGACGGGATGCCCCCATATAGTCATAATTGTAGCCGACCGGGAGTTTTTCTGTCGCAAGCTTATCGAGGAAGTTAATCGCATCTCCCATGGCAACACCGGGTGAAGGTACTGCACCAATGGTTGCGGAATTCAACTGGTTAAAGTGAGCAAGGGAGCGGGGTTGCGCTTCAACTTTAATCTTGATCAGACTGCCCAGGGGAATTGATTGACCACTGGCCGAGCGCACATAATAGTGATTGATTGACTCTGGATTGAGACGATATTTACGTTCAACCTGAGGTATCACTTCGTAAGAACGTCCGTCGAGATCGACCCGGTTAATGCTTCCGTCAGCCATCATGGTACTTAAGGTTATACCGATATCCTGCATGGTAACGCCATAAGCCGCCGCTTTATCTTTATCAATATCGATTCTCATCGTGGCCGAATCAAAGTTCAGGTCCAGCGTTGAATAAACAAACAGCGGACTTTGTTGCACTTTTTGCAGCATATCGCTGGTGAGGGTAAACAGGTTTTCAAAGTTGCTTGGTGTAGTGACTACCATCTGAATCGGTAAACCTGACCCTGCGCCCGGCAGCTCCGGCATCTCAAATGCAGAAAGGCTCATTCCCGGGACATCTTTAAGGATACCCTGAATACGTTTGGTGACTTCGGCCTGACTGGCTTCACGCTGACTCCATGGAACCATCGCTGAAATACCCAGTGCCTGATTTGATTTTGGAATACCGGTAAAAATCAGACCAAGTTCGATCTCCGGTTGCTCAATCAGGGCATCATTGACTTCGTTCATCGTATTCTGCAGATAATCCAGGTTCGCATTAGACGGGCCATTACCAATCATCATGACGACACCTTTATCTTCAGCAGGTGCCAGTTCTGCCGGAATCATTTTGAACAGGACAGGCAGGGTGGCAAAAACAATAAAGGCAAAGCCAAGAATGACCGGACGATGTTTCATTACGGCACCGAGCATACGCATGTAACGGCTGGTCAGGCGATCGAGGAAACGGTGTACAGCAAGCTCAAAGCGGGTCGGATCATCGTGTTCTATAAGCATTTTGGAACACATCATAGGAGAAAGAGTCAGGGCTATGATGCCGGACACAAACACCGCACCAGCCAGAGTCAGGGCAAATTCTTTGAATAAGGAGCCCGTCACCCCGGTTGTCATGGCAATAGGAGCATAAACTGCAGCCAGAGTCAGGGTCATCGCGATAACCGGAAGTGCGATTTCTCGTGTACCAATGATCGCGGCTCTGAAGGGTGATTCACCCAGTTTGACATGGCGGTCCACGTTTTCCAGTACCACAATCGCGTCATCGACCACCAGACCGATAGCCAGTACCATTGCCAGCAGCGTCATCAAGTTCCATGAGAAGCCAAACATCTGCATGACGATAACCACACCAACCAGAGAAAGCGGAATAGTAATGATCGGAACGAGCACTGCGCGGAAAGAGCCGAGGAACAGTGTAATCACGACCAGTACAATCAATGCGGCCTCAGCAATGGTTTTGATTACTTCTTGTATCGACTCATTAATGGCAATCGTTGAATCGTAAAGCAGTTCCATTTTGATTGTGCTTGGTATGTTTTTCTCTATACGAGGTAGCAGTGTCCGCACATTCTGGGCAATGGTGATTGAGTTTGCGCTCGGTGCCGCCGTAATGGCTGCAACGATCGCCTCTTTGCCGTTGGCTGTTGCGCGAAATGAGTCATGGCTTTTTGACAAAGTCACTTTTGCCACATCTCCAAGGCGAATCAGTTTGCCATTCTCTGTTTTTACTACCAGCTTTTTCAGCTCGTCCGGTGACGAAACCTGAGTTTTGGCATCGCCATTGTAAAGGACGAATTCACCCGTTGCCTGGCCGGTTGCTGACTGATAGTTGTTCGCGCTGAGAACGGACATCACGTCGGTTGCTGTCAGGTTCAGTGCCGCCATTTTTAACGGATCGAGCCAGACGCGTAGAGCGTACTGAGTACCACCATACAGATCGACCTTGGATATACCGCTTACTGTGAATAGCTGAGGAGTGACAACTCGTTTCAGATAGTCGGTAATCTGGCTTGAATTCAAAGTGTCACTGGTAAAGCCAAGATAAAGAACGGCCGTAGAAGACCCCGTTGATAATGAAACGGTGGGGTCATCCGCTTCTTTAGGTAACTGAGAACGGACCGAGTTTGTTTTAGACATAATATCCGCTAATGCCGCATTCGGGTCAGTATTCAGCTTCATCTTAACCGTAATGGTTGAGCGGCCTAACACTGACTCTGAAGTCATAAAGTCAATGTTATCGGCCTGAGCAATGGCCTGCTCCAGAGGCTGGGTAATAAATCCCTGAATCAAATCAGCACTCGCACCGTAGTAGCTGGTTGACACTGTGACTTCAGTGTTGACCATTTCAGGATACTGGCGAACCTGAAGTTTAAATATTGCCTGAAAGCCCAATAAAACGATCAACAGGCTGATTGAGATTGCCAGTACCGGGCGTCGGATAAACAGATCGGTAAAACGCATACGACCTCCAGTTAAAGCATCGGAATTTCAGCATGAGGTGCTGTGGCATCGCTTTCGATCACATGCACTTTTGCACCATTGCTCAGGCGAATTTGTCCGGATGTTACGACCGTCTCACCATCTTGTAGTCCACTCAGAATATGAGTGACATTGCCACGGCGCTCACCGGTTTCGATGACCCGCTGTTCTACTCGCTGGTCACCATCCACAGTTTTAACCACATAAACACTGTTACCGTATAAGGTATAGTTAATCGCGGTTTGTGGCAGAGTAATCTGATTATTTAAAACCGGAAGTTGAATATTGGCACGGGCAAACATGCCACTACGCAATTTACCATCACTGTTCGGAATGTTGGCTTCCACTTTAATTAAGCCACTTTGAGCTGAAACGGCAGGTTCAATAGCGGTGATTGAACCGCGGAAAGTTTGATTCGGATAGGCATCCACTGAGATGTCGACCTGCTGTCCTTTAGATATTAAAGAGATTTCAGTTTGCGGTACTGTGAAATGGAAGCGCATTTGTGTCACATCCTCAAGGCGTACAATTTCAGTTCCTGCCTGCAAATACTGACCAAGATAAACATTGCGGATACCAACAATTCCGGCAAACGGGGCATCTATTGTTCGTTTCGCGATGGAAGCTTTCAGACTTTCTATATCTGCGGACAGAGACAGATAAGCGGCTTGTGCATCATCGTAAGATTCCTGAGAAAGAGAACCTTTGTTATACAGCCCTTTATAACGTTCATATTTCGCTTTTGCTGCCGGTAAACGCGCTAATGCACTTTTAAGATTGGCTTTTTCAACATCGGTATTCAGGGTTAGCAAGGTGGTTCCGGCTACAACCGTTTCACCTGAATCAAATAAAATCTTATCAATTACACCGGCTGATTGATTGGTCAGGGTGACGCCCTGATTGGGTTCTATAAAGCCAACGGTTTCAATCATGGGTGTCCAAGGGGTGAGTCTGACCGTTTCAATTGTGACTGGGTTAGATGGCTCCGGGCGGTTTGCCATAAATTGAGCAATCATCTTTTGTTTAAATAAGTTAAAACCAATCACACTACCAAATAGAACCAGTGCAATAAGTAACATAAAAAATGTCCACTTTTTCATCGTTATTAAACTCCAACAAATTGGTAGGTCAGGTGGATATTTGTCTGTCTCTTATATCCTGCCCAGATCACTATAATGTCATTAATAAGTAGTCCAGGCCAATGACGTTTTAGTGAACAGATATTATGAGCGTAAGCCTTATTTTTTTGCAATACACTTGTACAATAAATTTATATTGGTGTCTCAACTATGGTTCGATCATGGTAATTGACAAATAGTGGGATTATCATTAGCGACAAATGAAACAGAGGTAAATTGAGTAAAATGAAGTTAAACCCTAGACAAAATGAAGCTGTGAAATACGTTTCCGGTCCTTGCCTGGTACTGGCAGGTGCCGGTTCGGGCAAAACTAGGGTAATCACCAATAAGATTGCTTATCTGGTGCAGGAGTGTGGCTATAAGCCGCGCAATATTGCGGCGGTGACATTTACCAATAAAGCGGCCCGAGAAATGAAGGAGCGGGTTGGTCAGACGCTTGGGAAGAAAGAGTCGCGGGGCCTGATGGTCTCGACCTTTCATACCATGGGGCTGAATATTATTCGCCGGGAATATAAGCAGCTTGGATTAAAGCCGGGCTTTTCTCTGTTTGATGACCAGGATCAGCTGGCATTATTAAAAGAGCTGACAGAAAAGCAGCTTGATGGTGATAAAGATTTACTCCGTCAGTTAATGAGTACGATCTCTAACTGGAAAAATGACATGGTGGCTCCTGAGCAGGCGAAAGCCATGGCTCAGGGGGAACAGACTCAGTTATTCGCCTTTTGTTATGAAATGTACCAAAAACAGATGCAGGCTTATAACGCACTTGATTTTGATGATCTTATCCAGATGCCAGTTCGTCTGCTACGGGATAATCAGGAAGTTTGCGAACGCTGGCGCAGTAAAATCCGTTATTTACTGGTGGACGAATATCAGGACACCAACACCAGTCAGTATGAACTGGTTAAGCTGCTGGTGGGAGAACGAGGCCGTCTAACGGTGGTTGGTGACGATGACCAGTCGATTTATTCCTGGCGCGGAGCAAAACCGCAGAACCTGATTCTGCTCGGGCAGGACTTTCCCAACCTGAAGTTAGTCAAGCTTGAACAGAACTACCGTTCAACCAGCCGGATTCTGCGTGCCGCGAACATACTGATTGCAAATAACCCGCACGTGTATGAAAAGACGCTTTTTTCTGAAATTCCTGAAGGCGAAAAGCTGAAAGTGATTCATGCCAATAATGAAGAGCATGAAGCCGAGCGCGTGGCCGGAGAAATGATTGCGCACAAATTTTTAAACCGGACTAATTACTGTGATTACGCGATTCTTTATCGCGGTAACCATCAGTCCCGGTTGCTTGAAAAATACCTGATGCAGAACCGCGTTCCGTATCGCCTTTCCGGAGGAACGTCATTTTTCGCCCGGGCTGAAATCAAAGACATCATGGCCTATCTACGGTTACTGGTTAATCCCGACGACGATAATGCATTTTTGCGTATCGTGAATACCCCGCGCAGAGAAATCGGTCCGGCAACATTAGAAAAACTGGGCAATTACGCCAATATACGGGGGAAAAGCCTGTTTGAATCCAGTTTTGAACTGGGACTGGAGCAGCACTTAACCGGGCGGGGACTGGAGAATCTGCGTCGTTTTACGCAGTGGCTGGTGGCTATTGCAGATAATGCTGAACGTGGTGATACGGTTGAAGCCGTCCGCTCGTTAGTGCGTGATGTTCATTATGAAGACTGGCTGTACGAAACCTCATCGAGTCCTAAAGCCGCAGAAATGCGCATGAAAAACGTTTCTGATCTCTATTCCTGGATTGTGGCTGATTTGGAAGGGGATAACTATGATCAGGAAGAAAAGACAATCAAAGAAGTGGTTCAGCGCCTGACTTTGCGGGATATGATGGAACGAGGGGAAGAAAATGATGACAGTGATGCTGTGCAACTGATGACCTTGCATGCATCCAAAGGACTTGAGTTCCCTTATGTCTATCTGGTGGGCGCTGAAGAGGGGATACTCCCTCACCAAACCAGTATTGATGAAGATAATGTCGAAG
>JBNKRC010000069.1:0-9971 GCA_050296215.1 Vibrio sp.
TACTACTGCAATAGTTGCATTGCAGAGTTTGGCAACTGTTTAGCTTGAGCAAGTATTGAAGTACCTGCCTGCTGTAATATTTGCGCTTTCGTCATCTGCGTCGTTTCCTTCGCAAAGTCGGTATCTTTAATACGACTTTTCGACGATTCAACATTCTCCTGAATGTTCGCTAAGTTGTTAATGCTGTGACCCAGACGGTTTTGCTTCGCACCCAAATCGGCACGCTGAGAGTCCACGTAACGCAGCGCTGAATCCAATACTGAAACCGCATTTTGTGAGCCACCAACGGTGGTAACATCAATATCCTGTACAGTATCCTGCTTACCCAGACCGCCGCTCAGACCCAGTTCCGTCGCCAGGCCACCACTGATATTTAATTCGCCCTGAATATTAGGCTGGGCGATAAACAGCTGTAGCTTACCGTCATCGTCAACCGAAGCTTTGACCGTGTCGTTCTGACCATTAATATAGGTGGCCAATTCTTCGATATCATCTCCGGCCTTGGCCGAAATATTGATTGTCTGCTCCTCGCCTTCAGGTGTGGTAAATGCCAGTTTCAGATCATTAGCCTGGGCTGGTACGCCCCAGTCGTGATCTTTTCCGTTTTCTGCGACAAAGCTATGTCCGCCCATACGGAAATCGTCAGCACGCATACTGGTCAGGCCCATAATAATCGCCTCACCGGAACTGGAACCAATCTGGAACGAGGCCTCGCCGAACGTACCGTTGAGTAGTTTACGGCCACCAAATGAGGTCGTTTCAGCAATACGGTTAAGTTCATCCTGCAAAGCATTCACTTCTTCGTTGATCGCCTTGCGGTCATCTTCGGTGTTTGTACCATTTGAAGATTGCAGTGCCAGATCCCGCATACGTTGCAGTACGCTGGTTGACTCATTCATCGCACCTTCCGCCGTCTGCGCAATCGAAATGCCATCGTTAGCATTGCGCATTGCCACATCAAGGCCGCGTGACTGGGCAATCAATCGGTTAGAAATCTGTAATCCGGCAGCGTCATCTTTTGCACTGTTAATTCTGTCTCCTGATGACAAGCGCTCCATTGACGTGTTCAGCTCATTAGAACTTTTGGTCAAATAACGCTGTGCCGTCATCGCTGACACATTGGTATTTACTGTAATAGTCATGGTTTGCTCTCCTGTTGAGCCTGCCTGCGGTTACATAGCCGTCATTTGATTCCATGTGCAATCACTGCTGGAAAACTACGCCTATTTGCAACTCTGTTAATCCAAAATAGATTTTACTTTGCGTTACTTTTAATCATTCAATTAGCGTGCCAAGTTTTAAGATTTATTATTTTACGTTATTTTTCATGACGTTATGACATTCTCAAAGAATTACCATATAAAATCCATAAAACTGCCACGAATAAATTTATGATAACCGTTGCCGGATATTGCCGCCCTTAAAACGGATTGCCGCCCCGGCAAACACTTCAGCACTGCCTGTCTGACCCAACCATCAATTGCATTCATCTTCGCACTTAAGGCATAGCACTTAAGGCCATCAGATTAAACGTAATTAAATAAAGACAGATCTTTGGTTTTACCAAATGCAAGCTGAGAGGCCTGAAGTGCTCTCTGATTTTCATTAAATTCAATAATCGCCTGAGAATAATCAAGATCTTCAAAATTGCTTCTGGCTTTCGCCAGGCTAATTTTAAAATCCTGATGCTGCTCTTCCTGAATATCCAGGGTTCCCAAACGGGCCCNGAGATCGGTACGGTTTTCCCCAAGATGCACAAAGGCCGCCTGAAATTCTTCGGTTAACTGTTGTAATTTGGCGGTAGCCGATGAATCCGATACTGAAGATTCCGAATATTTCATCACGTCTTTGAACGTATCAAAAATACTGAACGTAGAACGAGGCGTTAACTCGATAGAGTCACCTTTGGTGATCTGTCCTTTGGGGTAAATCGTTAGCCCTTTATAATTGATGCCGGTCTTTGGATCGAAATCATCCGCCTCAACCACTGAGCCATTTTTTTCCAGCTGGTAACCGAATTTTCCGTTGTCCATATCAACAAAGGTGACTTTGTATGACGCATCGTCATCCGGGTTACTATTGGTGGCCCGTTCCAGCAACAGTGCGGAACCTTCCTGGAGCTGGTAATCCGGCTCATAGTCACCAAATGGATTCTTTATCTCCATAAACACCTTGCTGCCGGGACTGTTAAACGGCATTTCAAGACTATTGGAAATTTTCATCTTTCTCTGATAATCGTCACCGGCATAGCTAACGGTGCCGTCTTTATCTCTGAAAAATGGCTGAGTCGTCGATTTCGTTCCCGCAAATACATAGTTGCCGGACTCATCCTGCACATTTACCAGGTTAAGGAAGTTGTCAGCCATCTCTTCCAGTTCACGCCGTTTGGCATTACGATCCTCGGGAGATAACGAACCGTTAATCATGCTCATCACTGACCTTTTTGCCAGATCAGCAAATTCTTCAGTATTCGCGACGATAACTTCCTGATGCTCTAAGCGCGCCCTGACCAGAGTAATGGCATCCAGAAACTGACGAATCTGTTCTTCCTGCTGATCCACATTCTGGATGTAGTGCGTTGCCAGAGGGTTATCTCCGGGTGAAATGAGTTTTTTACCCGAGGCTAACTGAGCCTCGTTATGATGAATCTTTACCTCTTGCCGACGTAAGTCATTCTGTACCGACTGATAGTTATGGAAGCTGGAAATTCGCGTTAACATTTATCTTCCTCCCTATCTCAGCTGCAAAATCGAATTAAAGGTGTCATTTGCCGCCTGCATAATTCGTGAAGAGGCCATATAGGCACGTTGAAACTTCATCATATTTGCAGCTTCTTCATCGAGGTTAACCCCGGAGACAGAAGCAATTCTCGACTGCGCAGCTTCTTTTTCAAGGTTCGCGACATCAGACTGACGAGAAGCCGTCGCCAGTCGCATGGCCACTTCGGTATTTAAATCCTGATAAACATCGATAAGCGTCGACTTATTATCATTTAACGTTTTATCCGTCTGAATATTCTGAATTTTTCGTAAGTTGCCGTTATCCCCGTCTGAAGGGACAAGGTTTGCCGTAAATTTATCTTGCGGCAATGCTCCGCCTGACAGCGCGAAAATCGTTCCCTGGACTTTCACCGGCCCTTTAGGCGGATACTTTTCATTTTCCAGAACGATTTGACCATTTTTGTCTCTGACCGAGAAAGTATCGCCAAGCGGTGACACATCAACTTCAAACTCGCGCAGTTCACCGGCTGCTAAGATGTCAAATGTCGCCGTGCCCTGCGCAAATGTGGTAGAGGCTTCATAGCTCTGAGCGGCAATTTTTGTCGGATCATCAACCGCCATCTGCATGTTCGCCGCGCCATCACGGGTCGGGCGGACAATAAACCTTTCACCTTCTTCCGGTTCTTCCCGGATATCGATACGCATGCCGTCAAGGTATAACTGATCGTCGTCCGGTTCTAAACGGACATGATCACCATTCGGCAGCTTGGCAATATAATCGCTGCCATCAAAAAGTATCGAGTATTCACCGCCTTTCACCTTGCTCATATCATCAATGTAAACAGCCAGGTCTGCTTCGGAGTTACCGTTGGTAATCACCCGGGATTTGGCCGCGATTTCTGAGTTGACGTCATTGAACAGGTTCTGACCGATGTCGCCGTTTAGATCCAGCCCCTGATGCTGTAAGCGGTTCACATCGTAAGCGATAGATGTCGCAACACGTCCGATTTCATCCTGTAACAAAGGAATATAATCGTCGCGCATCTTAATCAGAGCACCGATGTTGCCGCCGATATCCTTTTCACTGATAACCTTAACCCCTTCCCCTTCAATCATGGCAAGACGGCGCTGTTTCTGGTCAGGCGAACCGCCAACCATCTTAATCTGACTGGCTTCCGTACCTGAAACTAACGTATGTCCGCTGCCGATTAAGATATTAAAGCCTTTACCGTTGGTGCGGGGAATGACCGACACTTTAGTCAGCTCAGAGAGCTCGTTAACTAACTTTTCATGCTGGTCCATAAAGTCATTATGCGGACCGGGCGTTTTAATCATCAAGCGCTGTATATCGCGGATTTTGATGGCCAGTTCGTTAATACGATCTACGGCAACATCCAGCCCCTTATTGGTATCGTCATACTGGCGGGATAAGGTATCGTCAAAATCATTCAGCGTTTCGGTAATACGCGCCGCTTTTTCAAGCACCACTTTACGGGCACCGACATCGTTCGGGGTATCGGCCAATGTTTTGATGGAGTCAAACCAGTCGTTGATGTTTTCGGGTATTTTTTTTGAAGACGCAGACGACAAAAGGTTAGAAAGCGTATCGAGATTCTCTTCACCATCACTTTTAAAGGCATGATCGGTGGTGGCAAAATTCAGCTCTTTAACGGCAAACTGGTCCCAGGAGCGGCGAACATTTTCCACATGCACACCCATACCATAGGTCTGACCGCCAAATTGCATCGGGGCATTCGTCCCCTGAATAACAGATTGACGACTATACCCTTCAGTATTTACGTTAGCGATGTTATGACCTGTCGTATTGAGTTGTCTCTGCGAAGTTAATACGCTCTGAGCACCGATACTCAACAAATCAGACGCCATATTGCCTGCTCCCTTAGATAATTGATACTTCTAAGATAAAGCAATATGTATGCCATAAAGAATTTGAATAAAAGGACGCAGAACGGATATAAAAAAACGCCGGCAACCTGACCGGTCCGGCGTTTTTTCTCCCTGCAGCTCTGCCGGTGCAAGCACGACTGGCTTAGACACCCGGCAAACCTGTTTTTTAAATTTGATCCATCTGCTCGATGCGCTTCTGAACCCGTAGCACTTTATCTGCGTAGTCGGGATCAGTGGCATAACCGGCCTGATGGATACCGTGGATAAAGTCGTCGTTACTGTTATTGTGTTGCAGTGCCGACTGGTAACGAGGGTTTTGAGTTAAAAAATGCACGTAATCATTAAAGCTATCCTGATAGGACGGATAAGCTCTGAAAGCCGCTTTTTCCATTACCGGTGTTTTCTGACGATACTCTAAGGTTTGTGTGGCAACACGCTCGCCCTTCCAGCTACGATCCGCTTTAATGTTAAACAGGTTATAACTGTTGTGGTGAGTATTCTTGACCACTTTTTTACCCCAGCCCGTTTCTAATGCCGCCTGAGCAAGAATCAGAGAAGGAGAGACACCCAGCGATTTCGCCGCTTTTTCCGCGTAAGGTTTTAACTTCTCAACAAACGATTCCGGCGAATCAAACGTTTTCGGCTGCGGCTGAATAGCATTAACCGTTTCAGCCTGCTGAACCGGCTGATCGTGATGAGGTTTCACCCGGGCAAGGGCTTCCTGGAAACGATCCACATCCGATGCCTCAGTGCCGGAGGTATTCTGAGCCGCCGACAACTGAGCCACAATCATATCCGCCAGACCTAAACTACCGTTCTCACTCATCTCACTTGAACGCTGGTCGTCGAGCATCTTGCGGTAAAAATCTTCCGTCCGGCTGTCAAACAGATCCGACTTAAACTCCTGTCCCGATTTGCGCATCGAATCAAACAGCATTGAAGTAAAAATCGATTCAAACTGTTTGGCTGCGGCGCGCAATGCGGCATTTTCGCTCTCTTTGTCACCACTTACCGCTTTTTGGCGCAGAGTATCTAAGTGACTGATATCCTGTACGAATCCAATATCATTCGGATTATTAATCATAACATTTCCCTTAGATAATGATCAGTTGGCCTTCGATGGCTCCGGCCTGCTTGAGAGCCTGCAGGATAGCCATCAAATCCGAAGGGGCGGCACCGACTTCATTCACCGCTCTGACCAAATCATCCAGCGTGACACCTGGCTGAAAATTAAACATCTTGCCCTGTTTTTCAGTCACCTGAATATCAGAATTCTGTACGATGCTTGTCGTGCCATCAGATAATGCATTGGGCTGACTGACGCGGGGATTTTCTTTGATCGCAACCGTCATTCCGCCATGAGTGACAGCGGCAGGTTTTAACCTCACGTGCTGACCGACCACAATCGTACCGGTGCGTGAATTAACGATAATTTTGGCCGAACCTTCAGCCGTAGTGAACTCAAGATTTTCAATCGCAGACAGGAAGGCTACCCGCTGACCGGCATCACGCGGTGCTCTGACTTTAACCGAAGTGGCATCAATTGCCGTTGCCATATCAGGCCCCAGAAAGTTATTCACCGCATTTGCCATGCTTTGGGCGGTAGTAAAATCAGAATCAAACAGGTTAAAGGTAATAAAATCGCCGCGGGCAAATGGGGTAGGAATTTCCTGCTCAACCGTCGCGCCGCTGGAGATCATGCCTACCGTCGGATTGTTACCCACCAGACGGGAACCGTCCGCGCCACTGGCACTAAAACCACTGACAACCAGATTTCCCTGTGCCACGGCATACACTTTGCCATCCAGCCCTTTCAGAAACGTCTGCATTAACGTACCGCCACGCAGGCTTTTTGCCGAACCAATCGATGAAACCGTCACATCAATCGATTGTCCCTGTTTGGAGAAGGGAGGGAGTTCCGCTGTGACAATGACAGCGGCAACATTTTTGGTTTTCGGGCTGGTTCCCTGCGGCAACTGAATGCCGAAGCTTTGCAGCATGGCATTGAAGCTTTGATCGGTGAAAGGTGTGGATTCACCTGTGCCCGGCAAACCGGTAACCAGACCATACCCGGTAAGCTGGTTGCTACGCACTCCCGCCACTTCCGCGACATCCTTGATCCGGGCAGCCTGAGCCCAGTTCGCCATCAACAAAGCGCTTAACAATACAAGTAGCGTTTTTTTCATCGTAACAACCTTCTCTATATCCGGCTTATCCTTCCGTTAACAGCGGATAAGCTAAAGTCAAAACTTCGACTTTTTGCCTGATTACAGAGCTACATTAAAAAATCGTGCCAAAAATCCGGGTTCTTGCATATCCTGATTGGTTCCGGTACCGGAGTACTGAATCCGGGCGTTAGAAATCCGGTTGGAGGCAATGGTATTGTCAAAATCAATATCATCCGGACGAATCGTGCCACTCAGGCGGATATATTCATCCCCCGCATTAAGGGTTAACCATTTTTCACCACGGATGACCAGATTACCGTTGGCCAGAACATCTATAACCTCAACACTGATGGAACCCGATATGCTGTTACTCTGATTTGCCGCGGCACTGCCGGTAAATTTGTTACCATTTTTCAGCGCGTAAGAGAAATTGTAGTTTCCGATGCGCATCTCCTGACCGCCAACGGTAAGCGGGTCCATACTCGCATCGTTCTTTTTCATCAAATCAGCATCGGCACTTTTTGCCGCTTTGGTGCTCTCGTTAAGCGTAACGGTGATAATGTCGCCGATATTTCTTGGTTTGGCATCATCATAAAGATCATTTGCCAGTCTTTGATTAAACAGAGAGCCGGTTTCTGCTGCATAGTGTTCACTTTTTTTGCGGGCATGAATCGGAGCCCAGGCAGGATCATCCGCAATCGGGTCGGCCCGGTTTCTCAGACTATCCACCATCCCTTTTTCCGTATCCTGAGACTTATCTCCTTCGACAGCATCAACAATGGTTGTCCCCTGATCCGATACGGTTTCCTGAACCTGTTGCGGCATCATGGTACATCCCGATAACAGCACCAGAATACCGAATGCAGTTAATGACTTAGATGAAAATAAAGACTTCATAATACGACTCACCCTATCTCTGTATCGTTATAGCTGTTGGTTGACGTAACTCATCATCTTATCGACGGCTGAAATCACTTTAGAGTTCATCTCGTAAACCCGCTGAGCTTCAATCAGGTTAACCAGCTCTTCGGTTACGTTAACGTTGGAGCTCTCCAGCATAGACTGTCTGATATTACCCAAGCCGTCCAATCCCGGAACCCCTTCCTGAGGATCACCACTGGCACCTGTAGGTAAATAGAGGTTCTGTCCCACCGGTTCCAGACCACCCGGGTTAATAAAGTCCACTACGGTAATCTGTCCCAGTACCTGGTTCTGCTGCTGGCCGCGGATACGGGCAGAAACTTGCCCGTCATTGCCGACCGTGACAGAAATAGCATCCTCAGGAATAGTAATTTGTGGCTGAAGCACATAACCGGATCCGGAAGTCACAATGGCGCCCTCTGAATTCAGGGTAAACTGACCATTACGGGAATAACCAATGTTACCGTCCGGCATCAGAATTTGGAAAAAGCCGTCCCCTTCAATCATCATATCCAGATTATTGGATGTGGTCTGGGCATTACCATTGGTATGCACCTTTTGCGTTGCCACCACTTTGGAACCGGCGCCTAACATTAATCCACTCGGTAAGCGGGTGTTCTGGGAAGACTGCCCGCCGGCCTGATTCACATTCTGATAGAACAAATCTTCAAATACCGCCCGGCTCTTTTTAAAACCGACCGTCGAGGCGTTAGCCAGGTTGTTAGAAATCGTTGCAATGTTGGTCTGCTGAGCGTCAAGACCTGTTTTACTTACCCATAATGCCGGATGCATAGGAGACTCCTTTTACTCAATTAACTGGTACGAAGAAGAGAATCGGACGACTTGTCCATATCTTCGGCGGTGCTCATCATTTTGACTTGCATTTCAAACTGTCGCTGAAGATCAATTAACGAGGTCATTTCACCCACCGCGTTAACGTTACTCCCTTCAAGCGCACCGGTTAGCAGTTGCACATCTGCCGCAGCATCAAAAGTGGCGTTCGGATCCTGAGCGCGGAATAGTCCAATTGCATCTTTGTATAACGAACGATTATCAGGCTTAACCAGTTTAATACGATCAACCGCTTCCATCGCATTGGCCGGAGCCCCCTGAGGAACGACCGAAATCGTCCCGTCTTTACCGATTTCCACTTTGCTCAGCGGGATTGGCAGCGTGATTGGTGCACCGCTCTCACCCAGCACCAGATGCCCCTGACTGTTCATCAGCAAACCATTCTGGTCGATACGTAAATTTCCGTTGCGGGTCAGCCCTTCCTGACCAGCCGGATCAAGTACGGACAGCCAGCCATCGCCCTGAATCATCACGTCCAGATCCCGGCCGGTTGTCATCACACTACCCTGATTAAAACTGTGTCCGGGACGCTCGGTCATACTGAACACCCGGGTCGGTAAGCCATCACCATAAGCCTGCATAGAACGTGCTTGTGCCAGATCAGAACGGAAACCTGTCGTGCTGACGTTAGCTAAGTTGTTTGCCCTAAGCTGCATTGCCTGCATATTTTGCTTAGCGCCACTCATTGCAAGAAACAGAGCGCGATCCATAATTGACTCCTATCGTCGTTATACCTCTGTTAACAAGCAATAGGCGTGCCAATAAATTTTATTTTATATATCAATAAAATAGGGATATATATGATTACAAAGATAGGAAATTGCCGCGGCATTGCCGCTGATATGGCAAGATCAAGCAGGCGATTGCCTGCCTGATCCGGAGAGAAATGAGATTAACGAATTTGCAGAATGTTCTGTTGAGTCTGGTTATGGACTTCCAGCGCACGAGAGTTCGCCTGGAAGTTACGCTGCGCAGAGATCAGATCCACCAGCTCCTGAGTCATATCGATATTTGACTGCTCTAATGAACCGCTGTTAATCGTACCGAAAGAACCTTTATTCGATTCACCCCAGGTTTTGATACCGGACGCATCGGTCGAATCCCACTGAGTACCGCCTTTTTTGTCCAGTCCCTGTTCGTTAGCAACACGAACCAGTGCAATCCGGCCCAAAGTGACATTCTCACCATTTGAGTAAGTCCCTAATACACTGCCCGCTTCGTCGAAATCCAGTTTGGTTAAGAAACCGGTCGTTGCGCCGTCTTCATCAAACTTAGTCAGTTCGAAAGGAGAAGCAAACTGGGTTGAAGCGTCTAAACCAAATGAAAGAGTCTGACTGCCATCAGCACCGTTAAGCTCAACCGCATTCGGATTAGGATTCGCAGGATCGGCAGAACCGAGAGG
>JBNKRC010000070.1:0-9766 GCA_050296215.1 Vibrio sp.
ACGAGCGGCAAACAAAGCAGCTTCGTTGACTAAGTTTGCCAAATCGGCACCGGAGAAACCTGGCGTACCACGAGCAATCAATGAAGGTTCAACATCATCGGCCAAAGGAACTTTACGCATATGTACTTTCAGGATTTGTTCACGACCTCGAACATCCGGCAAACCAACCACAACCTGGCGGTCAAAACGCCCCGGACGAAGTAATGCAGGGTCGAGAACATCAGGTCGGTTAGTCGCTGCAATAACGATAACGCCTTCATTTCCTTCGAAACCGTCCATTTCTACCAGCATTTGGTTCAGCGTTTGTTCACGTTCATCGTGACCACCACCGACACCAGCACCGCGCTGACGACCTACCGCATCAATTTCATCGATAAAAATGATACAAGGTGATGCTTTTTTTGCCTGCTCAAACATGTCACGAACACGTGAGGCACCCACACCAACGAACATTTCAACGAAGTCTGAGCCGGAAATGGTAAAGAAAGGCACTTTTGCTTCGCCGGCAATGGCTTTAGCCAGCAACGTCTTACCGGTACCCGGAGGACCAACCATCAGGACACCCGTAGGAATTTTACCACCCAGCTTCTGGAAACGACTTGGGTCGCGCAGGTAATCCACTAATTCTTTCACATCTTCTTTGGCTTCATCACAACCGGCAACATCACCAAACGTGGTTTTGATTTGCTCTTCTGTCATCATTCGAGCTTTGCTCTTACCAAATGACATCGCGCCTTTACCGCCACCACCTTGCATTTGACGCATAAAGAATATCCACACGCCAATTAACAGAATCATCGGGAACCAGGAAATAAAAATAGTACCCAGCAGGCTTTGCTCTTCCGGAGGTGTACCTTGCACTTTCACATTCTGATTGATTAAGTCATCAAGCAGCTTCTGATCATATACCGGCATGTAAGTTACGTTCCGCACGGCGCTGCCGCGACGAGTGAATGTAATTACACTGTCTTTGAACTGAGCTTCCTGAACCTGGCCCTGCCCTACTTCTTTTACAAAAGTAGTATAATCGACCGCTCTTCCGCTTGTATCACCCTGCCCGAAGCTCTGGAATACAGACATTAAAACAACGGCGATGACCAGCCATAATATTAGATTTTTTGCCATGTCACTCAAGGTGTAAGCCTCTCGATAACTAGTTGTAAATTAAAAGTAGGGTACTACAGATTATCGCTTGTAGCTATAGTGTTAACAGTGACCTCTACCCGGAAAATGGTTACCCTTTGTAACCAGTTGCAACCACATAAACCTCACGGGAACGAGCACGCGATGAGTCTGGCTTGCGGATTTTTACTGCTTTGAACATATTGCGGACATCCTGAACGTACTGATCAAAGCCTTCACCCTGAAATACCTTAACCACAAAACTACCATCAGGTGCCAATACCTGGCGACACATATCCAGTGCCAATTCAACCAGATACATCGCTCTTGGCTGGTCCACTGACAGGTTACCGGCCATATTTGGTGCCATATCGGACATAACGACATCCACCATATCCGGTCCGATTCGCTCCAGTAAGGCTTCTAACACCGAATCTTCACGAAAGTCCCCCTGCAGAAAAGCAACACCGGCAATTGAGTCCATAGGCAAAATATCACAAGCGATAACCTGCCCTTCGTCACCGACGATATTTGCGGCGTACTGAGACCAGCCTCCAGGAGCTGCACCTAAGTCAACCACTGTCATACCGGGCTTGAGTAATTTATCTTTATTCTGAATTTCTTCAATTTTGAAGATAGCACGAGAACGATAACCTTTCTTCTTCGCTTCGTTAACGTATTTATCATCAAAATGCTCTTTCAACCAACGGCCTGAGCTTGCCGAGTGTTTTTGTTTACTCATTTTTTACCTAATCAGAACCACTTCTCAGAAAGAAAGTATGGCAGAAAATATAGTCTTCCATCATAGATGGCGCTAAAATGATGCTTTTCAACCCTAATCATAAAGAAATTTGGCCGCATAATGAACCTGAGTACTAAACAAAAGCAGCATCTAAAAGGCTTGGCACACAGTTTAAAACCTGTTGTATTGCTTGGCGCAAACGGACTTACTGAAGCTGTTCTGGCGGAAATCGAAATTGCACTTGATCATCATGAGCTGATCAAAGTAAAAGTTGCCTCAGAAGACCGAGAGACAAAACAACTGATTATCGACGCTATCGTAAGAGAAACGAAAGCGGAAAAAGTTCAGACAATTGGTAAAGTATTAGTTTTATACCGCCAGTCAGAACAACGTAAAATCGAATTACCTCGCAAGTAATAAGAAAAATACACCCAAAATAATTGGAGTTGCAGCCGGGCGACAAGTAAGCGAATCCGCTGAGCATAGATAAACGATGTGATTGGGGTGAGTAAACGCCGTCAACAGCGCTGCGACTTCAAGTATGACGGGTATACTCATCCCAGAAAAATTTACGTTTCATCGGGATGAGTCATTTCCTTGAGCTCTATTCTTGTATTAATTCAACTCAGATAATTGATTTTAATCAATTAACCTCACACTATCTTGCCATATTAAACCAATTCAATATAAGTAACATGAAAATAAAACATTTCTGTCATATACACAGAATATAAATTTCCCCGTCACAATTACCTTACACAGGACAGGGAATATCATGTTCACTTTGAATAAAATTGTATTAGCAACATCATTAATGGCTAGCCTGGCAGCACAAGCTGCTGAACCTAAATACGTGTTTTATATGATCGGAGACGGTATGAGTTCAGCTCAGCGTCAAATCACAGAATATTATCAACAACAACAAAAACACAATTCTAATTACCACCTGGCAATCAACTCACTGCCAGTGACCGGAATCATTACCACTCAATCTGCAAGTTCTCTGGTCACAGATTCTGCAGCTGCCGGTACTGCGCTTGCTACAGGTGTAAAAACTGACAACGGTGTAATCGCTCTGACTCCTGATGGCAAAAAACTGACTACCTTACTTGAAGGCGCAGAAAAGCAAGGTAAGGCAACAGGTCTGATTACTACCACTCGCCTGACTCACGCAACTCCAGCCACTTTTGTTGCGAAAAACAGTAACCGCAACGCAGAAAACGAAATCGCCAATGACTATGTAAATAGCCATGTTGATTTCCTTGCAGGCGGCGGTTACCGTCACTTTATCACTGGTAAAGATTCTAAACGTAAAGATGGCCATAACCTGGTAAAAGAGTTTGCTAATGAAGGTTACACTACCTTTATCGGTAAGGATTCAAGTAAGTCATTTTTGGATTACCAGCCAAAAGCAGGCGACCATGTTCTTGCTCTGTTTACTAAATCTCACCTTCCATACGATATGGATCGTAAAGTAACTCCATCGTTAGCTCAAATGACAGAAAAAGGCATTGAACTGCTATCTAAAGATAAAGATGGCTTCTTCATGATGGTTGAAGGGGGTCGTATTGACCACGCAGCTCACGCTAATGATATTGCAGGTGTAATCGGTGATACCACCGCTTTCGATGACGCTGTTAAAACGGCACTTAACTTCTACAACAAACATCCAAAAGAGACTTTGATTGTGGTTGTCGGTGACCACGAAACTGGCGGTATGGGGCTGGGATTAGGTAAACAGTACTTTATGAACCTGGATCGCGTAGCAAACTTTAAAGAGTCTATCGAAGATAAACTACAAAAAGTTTATAACGGTGACCATGCGGCTTTCTACCAACATATTGCAGACAACTATGGTCTTACTGAGCTGACAGCTGATGAAAAATCTAAACTTGAAACAGCAATGAATTTCGTTGATTCGGGCAAAAAAGACAGCAACTATATCTGGGGTGGTTACGATCCGGTAGCGATGACCGTTGCACACATCACTTCTCAACGCGCAGGTGTTTACTGGACATCTTACGCTCATACAGCAGTTCAATTGCCGGTTTCTTCAATTGGTGTTGATTCTGCAAACTTTGGTGGTTTTGGCGATAACACGGATGTTGCGAAAAAACTGGCTAAAGCGATGGATGTAAAAATCGGCTTATAATTCTGTAAGTTACTAATCAAAGGTAAGGGTTAATTTGCCCTTACCTTTTTGCTTTTTTAAAGGATAAATATATGCGAGGCGTTATTCTCACCTGCATGGTGTTAATTGCTGGTGCTTTATATGGTTTTCTGCTCAAGTCAGATAATGGAGAAGCTACCCACCATATTGGAAAAATAATATCCGTTAATAATGAACGGGTAACTATCGTCGGAACAGCACGCCTGGGCGATCAAAAAGTCACGGTTCAATTAAGTGATGGTCAGCAAGTCAATATGGAAAATTTGCTAACCGGCGCACTTGAATATGATGAATTCTACCAGACCGGCGATCGTGTCGTCGTTGCAAAGCAAGGCCAGCGTTATCATTTGGTTGCATTATTTCGCTTACCGGTGTTGATTGGCCTGATGGTGCTGTTTGCTCTTGGCTTACTCGGGTATGCCAGAAAGGTCGGTCTCTACTCACTGCTCTCCTTCATTGGATCAGTTGCGATTATTTTTGGTATCTTAATTCCGGGATTATTGGCAGGCATATCGCCGGTTCTTATCTCCTCGGTTACCGTTATTGTTCTTAGTAGTATGATTATACTTTCTGTCGCCGGCTGGACTTATAAGGGTAAAGCAGCATTATCGGGAACGATCATCGGATTAATCATTACAACCGGATTATGCATATTAACAGGTAAACTGCTCCATCTGGATGGAATGACCCAACCATTAGCACAGCCATTACTTTTTGAAAATGCAATGAAGCTGGACATGGTGGGTATTCTTTATGCGGCAATATTAGTTGGTGCCAGCGGTGCAGCCATGGACGTTGCAATGGAAATGGCAGCCACCATGGAAGAAATTCAATTCAACAGCCCTGCAATTAGCCGTGTGGATCTGCTGACTTCGGGGTTGCGGGTTGGTAATGCGGTAATTGGGACCATGACAACAACGTTATTACTCGCTTATACCGGAGGTTTCCTTACTCTTTTGATGCTGTTTGCAAGTCGGGGAAATGACTTAATACAAGTACTGAATATGAAGCTGGTCGCTTCTGAAATCAGCCGGACATTAATAGGCAGTATGGCGCTTATTATCGTTGCACCGACAACCGCATGGATCGCCAGCTTTATGCTGACTAAGCCATCCGCTCAAGGTTCCGTTGAACACAAAAATATTTCTGCATAAGCATACCACTGTACAAGATCTTCACTAATTCAGGTCCCCTTCCACCAACTGAGGGGCCTTTATCAATGAACCAATTCACCAGATTGCTTTATATATTAACTATACGACTGATGTAGTTAACAAATTTAGCTACAATTATAATTTCCTTAGCAAAATATTTAAGAGGCGGCCCCAAAAAAGGAAAGCAATAATGAAAATAAATAGAAATGATAAAGTTCCCTTGCCCTCAAATACCCGGGAATGGTTTTTCAACCGTAATAGTTTTATCGTTCTGGCAGATATCACCGTTTTTTGGGTTCTGTACCATACCCTTCCCGTCAAGCCCGACGTAGCGCTTGGCATCAGCATGCTGCTTTTCATTGCCGTGCTTTGGTTAACTGAAGCACTGCACGTTACCGTTACAGCGATACTCGTACCGGTTATGGCGGTTTTTTTCGGAATCTTCAGCACACAAAGTGCACTCGGTAACTTCTCTAATCCCATCATCTTCCTCTTTCTCGGTGGTTTCGCTCTGGCGGCAGCCATGCATCGCCAGGGGCTGGACAAAATCATCGCGGATAAGGTTCTGCAAAGGGCCAGGGGAAAGATGAGTATTGCTGTATTTATGTTATTTGGCGTCACGGCGGTACTGTCAATGTGGATTAGTAATACGGCTACCACCGCAATGATGCTTCCTTTGGTACTTGGAGTGTTAAGTAATGTTGATGAGAAACGGGGCCACTCCACCTATGTCTTCGTACTGCTCGGGATCGCTTATAGTGCGAGTATCGGTGGCATAGCAACCATTGTTGGCAGTCCGCCAAATGCTATTGCCGCCGCAGAAGTCGGCCTGACATTTACCGGCTGGCTGAAGTTCGGGGCCCAGGTAACAGTCATCATGCTTCCGGTTGCCATTGCTATTTTATATTTCGCTTTAAAACCCGATCTCAATGGCAAATTTGAACTGAACCAGCAATCCATTGACTGGGATAAAGGGAAAGTCGTAACTCTGGCTATTTTTGCTCTGACCGTTTTTTGCTGGATCTTCAGCAAACCGCTGAACTCGCTGCTTGGAGGGGTTGCCAGCTTTGATACTCTGGTAGCTCTGGGCGTGATTGTGTTAGTCAACTTTGCCCGGGTTGTTCACTGGAAAGATATCGAAAAAACCGCTGACTGGGGCGTATTACTACTGTTTGGTGGTGGTATCTGTCTGAGCAACGTTTTAAAACAAACCGGAACCAGCGTCTTTCTGGCAAATGAGCTAAGTCATATGATAGCCGAATTCGGCCTGTTCATTATTGTTTTCGTCATTGCAATTTTCGTGGTGTTTTTAACCGAATTTGCCAGTAACACCGCCAGTGCCGCATTACTTATCCCTGTCTTTGCCAGCGTTGCGCAAGCATTCGGCATATCACCGGTCATTTTATCGGTACTGATCGCGGTATCGGCTTCATGTGCTTTTATGCTTCCGGTGGCGACGCCGCCTAATGCGATCGTGTTTGGTTCAGGGCATATAATGCAGAGAGAAATGATGAGAGTCGGATTGCTGCTTAATATCGCATGCGTGATCATTCTGACTTGCATCGCAATGTGGCTCTGGGCCTGAAAAATTACTCAGCCTGAGTGAAAAAACAAACAGCCCGGAAGTTCTCTTCCGGGCTGTCATTATCAGTTACGGTAAGCAATACAGGTAATTAAATATATTCCACCTGATCGACTTCAAAAACTTTCTCACCGCCAGGAGTCACAATCGTGACTTCATCACCTTCCATCTTTCCAATCAAACCACGGGCAATCGGTGAACTAACAGAAATACGACCGGATTTAATATCCGCTTCATCGTCACCAACAATCTGGTACCGGCTTTCTTCATCCGTATCGACATTAATAAGGGTTACGGTTGTACCAAAAATGATTTTACCCGTATTTTCCATCTTCGTTACGTCGATAACCTGAGCAACAGACAACTTATATTCAATATCACGAATCTGAGCTTCACAGATCCCCTGTTCTTCACGTGCTGCGTGGTACTCTGCATTTTCTTTAAGATCGCCAAGTTCACGGGCTTCTGCTATCGCCTGGGTGATCTGTGGTCTTAGTTTCAGGAGTCTGTCAAGCTCTTCACGAAGCTGTTCAGCTCCACGCACCGTCATTGGAACTTTTTCCATAATATACCTCTGGGCCAAAGCTAGCTTTGGACAAAAGAAAACTACCCAACCCGTAAGGATTAGGTAGCTGATCATTAACTTATTGAGTTCAGTGTAAACAAACTTGGGACTGAAATCACCCTAAATCAAGTTCACTAACAAGAAAAGTTTTCATTTTTATACATTTTTCACGCTTTTGACTTTTTCTTATTTCAACAGGAAATACAACGAGTCTAAAAGCCGAAAGAGGATAAATAACAACTCATAATAATCGCATCTTCTTTGCCATTATCCGTCGGGTAATAGTTAATCCGGCGATCGATCTCGTTAAAATCCAGTGACTGGTACAAACCTTGTGCAGCATAGTTACTGTCACGAACTTCCAGCCAGATACTGTCCGCTTTCTGTGCTTCACTGTAATCAATCAGGAACTGTAATAGCTGTTTGCCCAGACCTTTCCCCTGCATAGCCGGCGCAATGGCGATATTAAGCAGGGTGACTTCACCAACCACGTTTTGCGCATAAAAATACCCGGCGACCTCTTCGTCACACAATAAAGTATGGTGTATCGCACAACGGCTGTTAAGCTCACGGATCATGCTCTCTTTCCATGGGTGAGAATGCGCCTGCTGCTCAATATTCCAGATGGCATCGAGGTGTTGCGCTGCCATCGGCACAATTTGGACATTCATTAACTACGACTCTTTATTAGCAAGTATTTGCTGCCACAACTCTTTTTTCAGACCGGGATGACGACTGACATCACTTAACTTAGGTGAATGAAGCAGCCTGGGTATATCCGTTTCCTGAGGAGGACAATCAACAAACCATACCCATGACAGTAAATGTTCACCTAATAACTTTAGCTGATGAGGTTGTGTGATTCGGGCTTGATTCAATTCCACATCAAAACTTTGCAGGACTTTTTCCAGGAAGAGGTGCTCTTCCGATGTGAAGGAGTACGGGCACACTAACAAGATTTTAAAAGCGGCATCAAGCGATTGTTTCGTTTGTTCAACCCCCAGTAAATACTCAGGTTTTATTAGCTGCCATTGATCAATCCCCATCTCTGTCAGATAGGCTTTATGTCGTGTCTGCATAGTGATGCCTTATCGGTTACCCTAACCTTATTTAATAACAATAAGCCCCGAAAATTGCGGGGCTTATCTTATGTTAAGCATTAACGATTAGTGCTCGCGGGTTGCACGGAATTCGACTTCCGGGAAACGCTCTTTAGCCAGATTCAGGTTCACCATCGTCGGCGCGACATAAGCTAAGTTGTCACCACCATCAAGGGCTAAGTTTGCCTGGTTCTTGCGCTTAAATTCTTCGAATTTCTTCGCATCAGAACATTCAACCCAACGGGCTGTTGCCACATTGACACCTTCATAAATCGCTTCAACGTTATATTCTGCTTTCAAACGAGCCACAACCACATCAAACTGCAGCACACCAACGGCGCCAACAATCAGATCGTTATTCTGCAGCGGGCGGAAAACCTGAACCGCTCCTTCTTCAGATAGCTGAACCAGACCTTTCAGTAACTGCTTCTGCTTAAGCGGATCACGCAGACGAATACGGCGGAACAGTTCCGGTGCAAAGTTAGGAATACCGGAAAATTTCAGAGATTCACCGACAGTAAATGTATCCCCAATCTGAATCGTACCGTGGTTATGTAACCCGATGATATCGCCGGCATAGGCATGTTCAGCTCGTGCACGGTCTCCAGCCATAAAGGTTACCGCATCCGAAATATTCACCTGTTTACCGATACGCACATGGTTCATCTTCATACCTTGCGTATAAGTACCGGATACAATACGCATAAACGCGATACGGTCGCGGTGTTTCGGATCCATGTTTGCCTGGATCTTGAATACAAATCCGGAGAATGCGTCTTCCGTGGCAACCACTTCACGTTCATTGGCCTGACGAGGCATCGGCGCAGGTGCCCACTCGGTTAAACCATCCAGCATATGATCGACACCGAAGTTACCTAATGCGGTACCAAAATAAACCGGAGTCAATTCACCCTGCAAAAACATCTCTTTATCAAATTCGTTTGATGCCCCGATAACCAGCTCCAGTTCGTCACGAAGCTGAGCGGCTAATTCGTCTCCTACCGCCGCATCAAGTTCAGGATTATCCAACCCTTTCACAATGCGGACTTCCTGGATGGTATGCCCCTGACCGGTTGAGTACAGAATCGTTTCATCACGATGCAGGTGATACACCCCTTTAAACTCTTTACCACAGCCAATCGGCCAGGTAATGGGGGCGCACATGATATTCAGTTCGTTCTCAACTTCATCAAGCAGTTCCATCGGATCACGAATATCACGGTCAAGTTTGTTCATAAACGTAATAATTGGCGTATCACGTAAGCGCGTTACTTCCATAAGTTTACGGGTACGATCCTCAACCCCTTTCGCCGCATCAATAACCATCAGGC
>JBNKRC010000071.1:0-9765 GCA_050296215.1 Vibrio sp.
TGATCTGAATCCTTCTCCCAATGGTTAAATGTTCCGGCCACACTGACTTTTTCAGCAAATGGAGCCCAAACCCGAAAAGTCACCCCCTGGTCCGGGTATGGGATAGCCCCCATACCTTCTCTATGTGAGATTTCCATTTTCCTTTCCCCCTGATCTTGCGCGGAACAATGAATAATACAATTATGTCCGCATATTTTTATGACGCAGGGTTTCATTGCTCATTACTGACTAATAATTGATCTTCATTCAGATAATTTTAATAAAACAACCTCATAAACTTTTTGGATCGAACAGCTGGTAAAAGGGGGCTGACAGAACGGAATTCAAGCGAACATGACCAGCGAAGCTGCAAAGTCACATTAACTGAAAAAGGCATAGAGATTGTGGATACGGCGCTTACGCTAAAACGATATAAGCACCAAATAGCACCCAGGAAACGGCTAATAAAATCCACGGTAAGCGGTTATTCCGAGTCTGAGGCTGACTGCTGGCCTGCTCTTCCGGAAGCTCATCCCGGCTGGTTTTGGTTTTCAGCGATTGCTTTCTGGCTTTATCCGCTGCCCTCGCCTTCGCCTTTTGCTGTTTCTTATACAGGGCGATGCCTTTCTCGATTCCCTGCGCAATCAGTTTTGTCTGTTCCTTGGTCTGATTGGGCCTTTGAGTTGCCCGGGCAACTTGCATCGCCTCATCAACGGTTTCCTGAGACGGTTTAGTATTTATCTTCTTAACCATATGAAATTTTTCTTGTTGTTCAATGCCATAGACAAATCATACTACAAAAAGCCTTACTCGTGCGCCTGGATCGAACGTACACAGTTTCTTCCTTCACGTTTTGCCAGATAAAGCGAATTATCGGCAAATTTAAGCAAGTCTTTTTGTGTTGACGTATTGTCGGTTTTGGTCGCAACACCGATGCTTAATGTCTGACCTTTAAATTCCTGCGCTGATATCGCACATAAGAGTTCTGCCTTTTTTAACACTGAAGGCAAATCAGCATCGGGACAAATAACCAAAAATTCATCACCGCCTAACCGGGCCACGATATCGGAAGCGGAAAACCTGTCCGAGATAAATCGGGCAGCCTGAATCAGAAGATCATCTCCGGCTTCATGGCCGAAAGAGTCATTCACATGTTTGAAATTATCCAAATCCGCAATTAAACATGAAATTTGCATCTTCCGACTCCACATCCGGCGCAGTTCCGCCAATGCATAACGCCGGTTGAACAATTCGGTTAATTCATCGGTATGCGACAGCCACTCCAGTTCTTCATTAACCTTAATCAGCTTCTCGTTTGCCAGTTGCAGCTCTTTAGTGCGCTGCGAAACCTTTTCATCAAGAGATTTATTCAGCATCACCAGTTTGTTGTTCTGAGTGCATACAAAATTAACCATCTTGTTAAGCGCATAAACCAGCGGTTCAACCGCTTCATCCACTTCTTTATGTGCTTCTTTTTCTGCTGTTTTCGGATCCACGCCGGACTGAATAGCGTTAATCTGACGCCCCATTTGTTTGTCCGTACCCAGAATATGGTAGATCAGCCACTGAACTAAAAAGACATACAACTCTTTAGGTGACAGTTCGGACTTACGACTGCCCAGTTCGGAAATAGAACGGCCGACTTCTTCAACAAATTGCTGATGCTGAATAAAATGCTCATCAAAGTGGGAATCGGCAATATTTACTTCCCGCATCAGCCGCTCTTCCGTCTCAAAATGATAAACGGTATAGCTGGCTAGCTCCTCCAGAATGCGCTGAATCGCCTGACTCGATGGAATCTTTCTATAGATTTCCTCGCCCAGGCGGTTAAGAATCGAAACCAGTTGATAATGTTGATTATCAACTGCTTCAACTCCTGTTTCATAGTTGTCATTCCAGATAAATGAATCCATACCGCATCACCATTCGACGTACAAAAGAGTTTAATTCCCTCGGCATTGTAGATGAATATTTTTGTGATATTTATGTCTGAAAACAAAAAGATGCTGATATTATTATCGATAACTGCAATAAACTTACCGACCGGACGATATGCTGAGCCGCTGAAAATGAAAATTTGAAATCTGTACCAACATAAATTCAAGTTCGGTGGAAAATAATGCTGTTGAACGGCTGGCCCGGAACCTTCAGTAACTCCATAAGATATAGAGAAGCGTAATCAGGATCAAAACGTAAAGCATAGCATCCTGAATCCCGGGATTACTTGAGTATAATTCTACTATACTGATAATTAGTGACCCTGAAGATGTTCTATTTCTTATCACAGACTTAAGTTTGTGTTCTGCTCATAGAACCGGATGCAGATCAACAAGAGGATCTTACATGGTGTTAGTCAAACGTTTGGTACTGGATGTCCTTAAACCGCATTTGCCCTCGTCTTTAGAATTTTGCACGAGACTAGCCGAGGTCGGAGATGATTACGCGGTGAGTTTATCTGTACATGAAGTTGACCAGGATACCGAGACCGTTGAAGTTTCTATAGAAGGTTACGATCTTGATTTTGAGGCAATACAGGCAGTGATCACTAAGATGAGCAGTTCATTGCACAGTGTTGATGTCGTGGAAGTACAAAATGAAAAATCTGGTATTCGCGATTAATTTTCCGTTCGTAAGCCTTTCAATATTGAAGGAGTTAAATTGCTGAAGCCCTTTCACCAAATCAGCTTTTATCTGCAGATCACCAATTCTCAGGGGATAATGCGGAGATATTTTGTGGTCAATGGTTTCGATGGTGCTCTTACCATGCTGGGAATTATTATTGGTTTCCTGTTTAGTTCACCCGCTAGTCTGGAAGTCATTATTAATGCCTGTATGGGAGCGACCATAGCCCTGGCAGTAAGTGGTACCAGCAGCGCTTATGTCAGTGAACAGGCAGAGCTTCGTCTGGCTCTGAGCAATCTTCAGGATGCAATGCTCACCAAATTGAAAGAAGGTGCCCACGCCGAGGCGGCACGCTGGGTTCCCGTTTTTATCGCGATTGTTAACGGCTCTGCTCCCCTGATTATTTCGCTGCTAATCATTACGCCTCTATGGCTATCAAACCAGGGTGTAGCTCTATTTATTCCACCCTTACAGGTCGCAGTCTTTGTCGCGATCCTTATTATATTTATGTTTGGCGTATTTCTTGGCCGACTCTCTGGTGAAACCTGGCTTATTAGTGGAATTAAAACGCTGCTGATAGCAGCACTGACCATGGCTCTTATTTATCTATTTACGAGCTGAGCTGCTTCTTAGCTTCTGCTTCTCATTCTTTTTGAGTCATGAATTCTTGTATACACTCGGAGCTTTTCTCTCCAACCACTGCTCATCCCTCAGCCTTTCCCATGCAGCCAGAATATGGCTTGGTTTCATTTGGGCCTTTCGTGGGTTCCAACTGTGGACACAGTCAATCAGCTCATCACTGGTAATATCCTTGTTCTCGGATTCTTGAGTGATCACCCAGTGAACGGTTGATAACAACTCCATGCCATTTTGCGACTCAAATCCTTCAATCAGCTTGGCTACCTGTTCGAATCGTTGCTTAGTTTCTGGATGCTGTTCAAGATAAACCAGAGCCTCATGGGCGGCGGCGTCTTTAAGTTCTATCGGGGTTTCTGGTTTGTTCAAACCATCAGCATAACCAGTAATAAAATGACCTTCCATTTTATCCAGCACATGACGTAACACATCAGCATATGGACCATAGTGATGCTTTTTAAACACAACCTTGTTGAGTGGTTCACCGGCTGCGGTTAGAAAATAGACCAACTTTTGCACTTCGAGCAAAGACAGTCGGTAACCAAAACCAGTTGACACATAACGATCAATCAAACCAATCTCAGCTGTAGGTGCAGATTGAGGTGGGTAAATACGCCACTCAACATCGGCTACCGTAGATAAAGATCGTTAAATTAATTGCTCAACTTGTCGCCAAGGCAACCCACCTAGTCCACTACCAAGGGCAGGAATCGCGACCGATTTCAAACCTAATCGCTGTACCTCGGCTTTTAAACTTTCCAGCCCCTGTTCAATGTACTCAAGTTTTGATTTATCTTTCCAGTGCGCTTTGGTCGGGAAATTGATTACATGGTACGGTGCACTAATCGAATTTAGCGATACGGATAAGAATTTTCCGGTGATCAAAGAATGTTCGTCACAGGCTTTTTTGTACTGTATGAAGTTATCAGGATAGGCTTTCTTAAATTGCAACGCCAAGCCTTTACCCATCACACCCACCGTATTAACGGTATTGATGATAGCATCCGCTTGATCAAGCAAAATGTTACCTGTTTGATAAGTGATCTTAATAACCTCTATGAATGACAAACAACATCACCGAACGAAGGCAAAAATTAAATGAAACATACTGCCCAATGGTGCCACCAGCAGCCACTTTGACCGGGCGAGTTAGCCGCCTGGCTTTGATATGGCAGTAACCGATATTCTGGTTTATCAGTCCCAATTCAATCCGTTTCGCATCCGACCAAAGGCAACCTTGCTCAAGGATGCTGGCTAAGTTGTCGATAGGGGTAATATGGGAGACTTTTACCATTATTAGTACATGCCTTTAAAATTCATCATTTCAATAACAGCACTTCATTACTCTTCTTTTGCTGAGAAAAGCTCGCCGCGAAAAGCTTTGGCAAGAATTGATTGAGTGAGTTTGTCTATACGCTGTTTTGCTACAATATACTGCTGTTCGACCAAATCAGATTTAGCAAACAACTCGTACGATCTCATTTTGTTCACCAACTTTTATTCAACTAAATGAACAATCCTTAAATGACAATCAGTGTTGGAATACGCAGCTGAGATCATCGCAAAAAAATATTTACGCAGAGATATGCATTCCAATGAAACGGTATAAGAAAAAAAACGTAACAGCCTCACTCTAGTGATGGCGTTACCAGTAAATCACTTATGGTGATACAATTACCTTATTAAAAAGTTATACGTGCTCTTAGGTTGGTACATTAGTCCCATAATCGGTTATATATAACAAATAATTTTGACACCCCACTAGCACATAGAAAAGAAACAAAGGCAATATAATCAAATGGTTAACAACAATATCCAGTGGTTTCCCGGGCATATGCACAAAGCCCGCAAGGAGATCGAAGAAGTTATTCCGCAAATTGACGTGATTATCGAAGTGCTTGATGCGCGCATTCCTTTCAGCAGCGAAAACCCGATGATTGCTCATCTTCGCGGAGAGAAGCCGGTTGTTAAAGTATTAAACAAACGCGATCTGGCCGATCCTGAAATGACTGAATTATGGATTGAGCATTTTGAAAAAGAGCAAGGCGTCCGGGCGATGGCCATCACTACCCAGAATGCTCAGGAGGTACATAAGATTCTGGATTTGTGCCGTAAGCTTGCGCCACACCGGGAAGAAATCGGCAAAAACATCCGCACCATGATTATGGGGATTCCCAATGTAGGGAAATCGACCATTATTAATACTCTGGCGGGACGCTCGATTGCAGAAACAGGTAACCAGCCGGCCGTGACCCGCCGCCAGCAGCGGATCAACCTGCAAAATGGGATTGTATTGTCCGATACTCCGGGAATTTTATGGCCGAAAGTTGAAAACCCGCATAGTGGTTTTCGTCTGGCTGCGACCGGTGCGGTAAAAGATACCGCAATGGAATATGAAGAAGTAGCGTTTTATACCGTGGAATATCTGGCGAAAGAGTATCCACAGCGCCTGCTGGAACGCTATCAGATTGAGGAAGAACCGCAGTCGGATATTGAGTGGATGGAAGCGATTGGCCGCAAACGTGGGGCACTGCGCACCGGAGGCCGGATTGACCTGCATAAAGCATCTGAAATCCTGTTGCATGAACTTCGTTCCGGCACTCTGGGACAAATCACTCTGGAACGCCCGGAGATGATTACTCAGGAACTTATCGAAGTCGCCGAACAGGAAGCCCGCAAAGCTGAAGAGAAAGCACAACGAAAAGAAGAACGCCGTAAACGTTATTTACGTAACAAACGCTGAGTGAACCGATTTTTCGAGGGCGCCAGGCCCTCGGAGATCCGGTAAGTAATCGCAATCAGGATTCAATACCGGCTAAACGTACCAGTATCGTATTGAGTTCGCCCCAAGGCATAAGCTGAGAATCAATCACTTCAATCCGCGACTCAAACCCATCCAGGCTCAGTTCATTAACTGAAATGACGCCGTTGGATACATTAAAAGCAAAACATCCTTTTTCGGTATTCACCACCGCTTTAATCCGCTCGGCGGTGAGTTTGGAAAAAAGAGAAAAGAGATCGTCAAACGGGAACTGATATTCAGCACCGAACAACCAGCCACAGCTAAAATAGTCCTGACCGAAGTTCTCGCGTTTTAAGTATGCTTCTCCCGGCGGAAGCTCAAACTTAGGCTCCATACTGGCATGCTCATGATGATGAGCGTCAATCTGGCCGGAAGCACTGCCGTGAATTCGCTCAATATCTAGAACTTCGAGCGGAATGTTTCCCTGCTTCACCAGTTTATGGAAGATTTTTGATGGTTCCTGATCCGTCACCCAGTCGTTAAAGATATCAATATCGGACACATTACATTGATCAACTTTGTTACCAATCACCACATCCGCACATTCAAGCTGATCGTTAAAATTCTGGTTAGACCGGTATTTTTCGTTACTAAGATTACGGGGATCCACTAACCCGATGGTAGCTTTTAAATTCACATAGGGTGCAAACTGGTCAGAACTGAGCAGTGCTACAATTTCTTTGGCATGTCCTAAACCGGTCGGTTCCACCAGCAGACGATCCGGTTTCTGACGCAGTAACGCGGTAATTGCCACCGATGTCGGAACGCCGGCCGCACAACACATACAACCACCAGGCACTTCCTTAATTATGGCACCCTGATCCTGCATCATGGTGCCATCGATACCGATTTCACCAAATTCATTCACCAAGACAGCCCAGTTCTCATTCGCAGGTTTGTTTTTTAATAACTGTAAGATAGCTTTGGTTTTACCCACCCCAAGGAAGCCAGTGATAATATTGGCAGGAATTTTATTCGGCATGACGCATCACTCCATTTTTTCCTGAGTATACAAAGGAATAACCTCTGGAGTATATACCCATTTTATACGGAACGTGAAATGCTAAAGGCGCGCCAATTGCTAGCGCGCCTTTACTCCCCGGAGCTCATATCGAGAGCTTACGATCCAGTAACATATATCTGGCGAAGTCGGGGATCTTCTACTTTCTGATGCTACAACGTACTGATTTAAATACGTATTAGTCCCCCAAATTGTAGGTAAGGCTATGTTGTCCTCCATAAGAAAATCATTCATTTGCCCTACACTTTAACTATGGTACAAAACGCTATAAATTCAAATGTAACCCACCATTTTTCCATATGGCTCACACTTTAATTTGATATATAATAGCGCCGCTGATTAGATGAAACTCTACTTTGCATTATTGCCACTGTTAGCGCCGTTTCAGATCAGTATAATTCACGCTCTTCCTACCACTAACTTAACCAAAAGAGGCCAATTTTAAATGTCCAAACGAGAGAAGTTTCGTTATTCCCTGCTTGCCAGTGTTCCTAAAGATGCCATTAACCAGTTTCTCTCAAAAGACAAAACGCCAGTATCAGTGCTGATGTTATCGATAATCGTCGGCGTTTTAGCCGGATTTGTCGGTACCTATTTTGAGCACGCGGTTCATCTGGTCTCTTCTTCCCGTACAGAATGGTTACGTAGTGAAGTGGGAAGTATCCTCCCTCTGGGCTTAGCCGCCTTTTTGATCAGTGCCGGCCTGGCATTTGTCGGATATTACCTGGTGCACCGGTTTGCTCCGGAAGCATCCGGCTCAGGTATCCCGGAAATCGAAGGTGCAATGGAAGGAATGCGTCCGGTACGCTGGTGGCGGGTATTACCGGTGAAATTTTTTGGTGGTATGGGTGCCTTAGGTTCGGGTATGGTTCTCGGCCGCGAAGGACCAACCGTTCAGATGGGCGGCGCAATCGGGCGTATGGTATCGGATATTTTCCGTGTAAAAAATGATGATGCCCGTCACTCATTGCTGGCCTCAGGTGCCGCAGGCGGTCTTGCAGCGGCATTTAATGCGCCTCTGGCCGGCATTATGTTTGTTGTTGAGGAAATGCGTCCTCAGTTCCGCTATACGTTAATCTCAATTAAAGCTGTGATTATTTCAGCGGTTTCCGCCAATATTGTTTTCCGCATCATCAATGGCCAGGATGCCGTTATTCAGATGCCTCAGTACCATCCGCCGGAAATTCAGTCTCTGTGGCTGTTTTTGTTACTTGGTGTGCTGTTCGGGATTTTTGGTGTCTTCTTTAATAAACTGATTACCAGCTTCCAGGATCTTTTCGTCAAAATTCACCGCCATGACCGTAAACGTTATCTTTTTGTTGGCTCAATGCTCGGCGGCTGCTTCGGTTTAACCCTGCTTTATGTTCCTGAATTAACCGGTGGTGGTATTTCATTAATCCCGACCATTACTAATGGTGGCTATACCGCTCAGCTTTTACTGCTATTATTCCTCGGCCGCATACTCACTACCCTGTTATGCTTCGGCTCAGGTGCCCCCGGCGGCATTTTCGCGCCAATGCTGGCACTTGGTACACTGTTTGGCTATGCCTTCGGTCTGATTGCACAGAGTTTGCTTCCGGAACTCAACATCGATCCCGGTATGTTTGCAATAGCGGGCATGGGTGCGCTTTTTTCCGCCACGGTACGTGCGCCGATTACCGGAATCCTGCTGGTTATCGAAATGACCAACAACTATTACCTGATTTTACCTTTAATCATTACCGGATTAGGTGCCGTTATTTTTGCTCAGATGCTGGGCGGACAACCCATCTACAGTCAGTTACTTCGCCGAACTCTGCGTAACGAAAAACTTCGTCAGCGGGACTTACCTGATGAAATCGTAACAGAAAGTGAAAACGATGTTGAGAATACAGATAATAAGGAAAAGGCAGACAAGGCGAATTGATTTAAAACGAAAAAAACGGTCATCACTGACCGTTTTTTCTTTACTCAGATTAGATGCGGTTATGAATTATAGACCCATCTCTGATTTAATTTGCTCAAGCCATGTAGACAGACGTTCATCTGTCATACTTGCCTGGTTGTCTTTATCAATAACCAGACCAACAGACTCGTCACCATCCACTGCGTTAGACGCATTAAATTCGTAACCGTCTAAAGGCCAGCGACCAACCATTTCCGGACCACAGTTAGCCACATAGTCATAAAGCTCACCAAGTCCGTCAACAAATTCGTTTGCATAGTTAACCTGGTCGCCCAGACCATATAACGCCACTTTCTTACCTGACAAATCCAGATCTGCGAAGTTTGGCAGGAACTCTGCCCAGCTCGCTTCAGTACAGTCACACTCTAAACCAGGAAGCTGCCCCTGACCCAGTGTTGGTGTACCCAGGATTAAACAGTCATAAGCAGCAAAATCAGCTACCTCAACACGGTTAATATTTTTAGGCTTATCCGCGATATCACCTAGTTGTTTTTGGATCTGTTTTGCGATTTTACGAGTACTGCCCGTATCGGTTCCGAAGAAAATTCCTACTTTAGCCATGGTTCGCTCCTTGAAAAACATTGCACTTAAAATTGGCGCCTAAAATTGTTGTATGTTGTAATCAACGTTCATTTAATTCTGCAAACTCCGAGCCATTAATAACTCATTGTTTTTAATAAAATAAAATTAAATTCGAACAATTAACTTACACAAAATGTCATAAACACGACAATTAATCGTCATCATCGTCGTCGTCAG
>JBNKRC010000072.1:0-9648 GCA_050296215.1 Vibrio sp.
CTTCTGAGGTTTCTTTGCTTTCTGCTTCGCGTAGCGCATCCAGTTTTTTAGGTACCAGATACGACAGCATTTCATGTTCTTCACCTTCGCGGATTCGGATAACATCGAAATGTGGTGTCTCCATGTCTGCATTCGGTACAACAATGATATTAACTTCCTGAATACGTTCAATATGGTTAATGGAACGACGTTTTTCATTCAGGAGATAGGAAGCAATTGACACCGGTACGACTGCAAGTACCTGTGATGTGTTGTCTTTCAGCGCTTCTTCTTCAATCAGACGTAGAACGGATAGTGCCAGTGACTCGTTGTCACGAACAACACCGGTTCCGCTACAGCGTGGACAGATATGGTGACTGGCTTCAGCCAGTGAAGGGCTCAGACGCTGACGGGACATTTCCAACAAGCCAAAACGGGAAATCCGGCCAATCTGAACACGGGCACGGTCCAGGCGGACTGCATCCCGCAGACGGTTCTCAACTTCGCGTTGGTGACGTACCGGGGTCATGTCGATAAAGTCGATAACTACCAGACCACCCAGGTCGCGTAAGCGTAGCTGGCGGGCAATTTCGTCGGCTGCTTCCAGGTTGGTATTCAGAGCCGTTTCCTCGATATCACCGCCTTTGGTTGCGCGGGCTGAGTTGATATCGATGGAAGTCAGTGCTTCAGTCGGGTCAATTACGATTGAACCACCGGATGGCAGGCGGACTTCGCGCTGGAACGCGGATTCGATCTGGCTTTCGATTTGATAATGGCTGAACAGAGGAACTTCGCCATCATATTTTTTAACACGGTTAACGAAGTCAGGGCGGACCAGACGAATATGTTCAAGGGCGCGCTCGTAGATCGTGTTGCTGTCGATCAGAATTTCACCGATATCACGACGTAAGTAATCGCGGATAGCACGTACGATAACATTACTTTCCTGGTGAATCAGGAATGGTGCCGGGTTAGAATCGGATGCCTGTTTAATGGCATTCCAGTGGTTCAGCAGTACATTTAAGTCCCACTCAAGTTCTTCTGCTGACTTGCCCACACCTGCGGTACGAACAATCAGACCCATCCCTTGTGGTAACTGAAGAGAGCTTAATGCCTCTTTCAATTCCGTACGTTCATCACCTTCGATGCGGCGGGAGATACCACCGGCACGAGGGTTATTCGGCATCAGAACTAAGTAGCTACCGGCCAGAGAGATGAAAGTCGTTAATGCCGCGCCTTTGCTGCCGCGCTCTTCTTTTTCGACCTGAACGATGACTTCCTGCCCTTCAGCCAATACTTCCTTGATGCTAGGACGACCCTGATAGGTATAACCATCCGGGAAGTATTCTTTTGCAACTTCTTTAAGTGGGAGGAAACCATGACGTTCAGCACCGTAATCGACGAATGCGGCTTCTAAACTTGGCTCAACGCGAGTGATTCGGCCTTTGTAGATATTGGCCTTTTTGGACTCATGTCCGGGACTTTCGATATCTAGATCGAAGAGGCGCTGGCCATCAACCAGCGCGACACGCAACTCTTCTTTCTGAGTTGCGTTAATTAACATTCTTTTCATTTAATATCTCGTTATATTTCTTTGTCTTGTTTATTGTTCTTGCTGCATTCTTTACTCTTCATGGTGTCTGATCCCATGGCTAAATGTACAGCCTCCCGGCTGGAGGGATGCTCTTTCGGACACGTCAGCTACCACAGAGAATGTCCCTGTGACCCGCAAATTTACGGTGATTACTCGGCATGAAGAGATACGAGTAGAGCAACAAGAAAAAGCGCTTCTTAATGAGTCTTACGCCGGTTGCAGCACAAAAGAACACGCCTGCCTACTCAAAATAATTGTAAAAAAGAAGGTGTTGTATACAAAATGTTACTTGGCCCTCTATTACAGCTACGAACTATAACAGTGGAGGTGTGTTTGAGCAATCGGCTTTATTCAAATTGGTGTTTTTTCGCCCATTATATGTACGTTAATAATTCGTATCTGAGCAAAATAAGCAGAGAACATCATTTTCGCCAGTAACTACGAGATGATTCACCCCGAATTTGTAGGTATGATATGTCTTTCGAATTGCTTTCTATGCACAAACTTTGTAGTTGTTGGTATCGGCTGATATTCAATAATCCCCATTTTATTTGTGCTTTTTATGACCTTTAAATAGTAGTGCCCAATGAATGAGATAAAAACACAAGTCAGACTCGTTGAAGTTGACGAGGACATGGCCGGACAACGGATCGATAATTTTTTACGTAATCAACTTAAAGCGATTCCTAAAAGCGTGGTTTATCGCATCGTTCGTAAGGGTGAGGTTCGGGTCAATAAAAAGCGGATAAAAGCAGAGTACAAGTTACAGGCCGGCGATATCGTGCGAATTCCGCCCGTCACGGTTACGGTAGATCCTGCCGCGGAGCCAACGGACACTATTAGCCCTAAACTGCAAAAAGTGGCAGAACTCGAACATTGTATCCTGTTTGAAGATGAGCATATTCTGGTATTGGATAAGCCGTCCGGTACGGCTGTTCACGGTGGCAGCGGGCTTAAGTTCGGTGCGATCGAAGCAATGCGCGCTTTACGTCCTCAGGCCCGCTTTCTTGAACTGGTTCACCGTATTGACCGTGATACATCCGGAATTCTGCTGATTGCGAAAAAGCGCTCGGCTTTGCGCCATTTGCAGGCTCAGTTTCGTGAAAAGACGGTGCAGAAATATTATCTGGCCCTGGTAATGGGCAAATGGCCTTCGAACAAAAAAGTGGTCAATGCGCCGCTGCTTAAAAATGAGGTTAACAGTATTGTACGGGTCAGCCCCCAAGGTAAGCCTTCAGAAACCCGCTATAAAGTTATCGAAACTTTTGCTCAGGCAACGTTGGTTCAGGCGAGTCCTATCACCGGACGGACTCATCAGATACGTGTTCATTGCCAGTATAGCGGAAGTCCGATCGCGTGGGACGATCGCTATGGCGACCGTCGTTTCGATGCCTATACGGCGAAATTCGGGCTGGATCGTCTGTTTCTGCATGCGGCGAACATTCAGTTCGTTCACCCGGCGACCGGCAATAAGATGGAGATTAACGCTCCATTAGACAAGCAATTACAAAAAGTACTGGCTGGTCTGAGAGCCGAATCAAATCGCTAAAAAGTAGGAGAGGGCGTTTAATCCCTGTCAGATAAGCTCAACGCCTTATTCCCACGGTCCTCCGTGGGTTAAAGCACTGGCCATCCTTCTTTTGCCAGCATATCGATGAGGGTGATTAGTGGCAGACCAATCAAGGTGTTCGGATCTTTTCCCTCGAGCCGTTCAAAAAGGGCAATGCCTAATCCTTCGCTTTTAAAACTTCCGGCACAATCCAGTGGTTGCTCTTTTTCTACATAATTGGTTATTGCCTCAACAGACAGTTTTCGGAAATGCACGGTAAAGCAATCGACTTCAACCTGCGTTTTTCCGGTTTGGGTATTATGCAATGCAATGCCCGTATAAAAGGTTACCGGCTTGTCCTGCTGATTCAATAACTGTTGTATCGCTTTTTCCTTGGTATGTGGTTTACCTAAAATGTGACCGTCAACCACACATACCTGGTCTGAACCGATAACTAAACTCGGCTGAGCGACGGGGCAGCTTTCAGCCTTTAGTGCGGCCAGTCGTTTGACTAAATCAATGGCGTTTTCGTTTGCTAAAGGGGTTTCATCACAATCTGGTTTTGCACAAGTAAATGGTATCGAGAGTTTTTCCAGAATTTCCCGCCGATAGGGTGAAGTCGAAGCCAGTACAAGCTGAAATTTATTCATAGATAGTTAAAAAGTGTCGTGTATGAAGAAGAAGTTAAATATAATCCGGTTCAGTAAACCACACCTATGGCGAAAAGGAAAAAAATCTAACTTTTTTCCCTTTTTCTTTGACTAAATTTGATTAGGAAGATAATATTCGCGCCCTATGCAAAAGGTAAAAATACCGCGAACGGTTGATCCAGTAAAAGCGGCTCAAAAACGATTAGATTATGAAGGTATTATTCAGGTCAGTCTTTTTAAGCGTTTAGAAGAATCGGTCGAAGGCGTAAAACGCGACGCTGAAGTCTCATTATCATTTGGGATGGATGAACAGCGACTCGTTGTTATCTCTGGTAAAGCTAACATCGATGTCGAATTAGAGTGTCAACGTTGTAATGAGGTTTTCGCATATTATTGCGAAATCAGCTTCAAGTGTACTCCCTACCGGGAGGACCGTGAAGATGAAACACCGGAAGAGTACGATTTGGTAGATCTGAACGAGTACGGTGAGTTAGACCTGATTCAACTGGTTGAAGACGAGTTCATTCTGGCTTTACCCCAGATTCCGATGCATGACGAAGCGGATTGTAGCGTTAAATCAGACAATATGGTTTTTGGCGAACTTCCCGACGAAGTCGAGAATGAGAAACCAAATCCATTTGATGTTTTAAAGAGCTTAAAGCGTTAGTTTCATCGCTAAGCATTAACACTTATAGGAGTAGGGTCAATGGCCGTACAACAAAACCGTAAAACACGTTCTAAGCGTGGTATGCGTCGTTCACATGATGCGCTGACTACAGCTGCACTTTCTGTAGATGCGACTTCAGGTGAAACTCACCTACGTCACAATGTAACTGCTGAAGGTTACTACCGTGGCAAAAAGGTTATCAATAAGTAAGGTTAACCTTTGCAAAATTTAACCGTTGCACTTGATGCAATGGGCGGGGACTCCGGTACCCGCGTAACAGTGCCTGCCACCGTGCAGGCACTGTCGCATTTCCCAGAGCTAAAGGTTATTTTAGTCGGTGATCAGGATGAAATCGCCGAACAGCTTTCTGTATCAGGTTTCGCGGAAGGTTCTGCAGCACGTGCACAACTGGGATCGCGCCTTAAACTCGTTCACAGCGAACAAGTCATTTCTAATTCAGCTAAACCTTCTTTTGCTCTTCGTCACAGTTCCGGCAGTTCAATGGCACTTGCAATCGATCTTGTTGCACAAGGTGAAGCTCAGGCGTGTGTTAGTTCTGGTAATACCGGCGCTTTGATGGCATTGTCGCGTTTTCGGCTGAAATTACTACCCGGAATTGAACGTCCTGCTTTAGTATCGGCATTACCTACGGTATCCGGCAATAAGACTTGGATGCTTGACTTAGGGGCGAACGTTTCCAGTGATGCTGACTCCTTATTTCAGTTTGCTGTCATGGGCAGCGCTCTGGCGGAACAGCATCTGGGACGCCCGGCCCGGGTTGCTCTCTTAAATATCGGTGAAGAAGAGATAAAAGGTAACGATTTGGTAAAACGTTGCGCTGAGATGCTAAAAAAGACGCAAGCGGTTAACTTTATTGGTAATATCGAAGGAAATCAGTTGCTAAAAGATGTAGCAGACGTGGTAGTCTGTGATGGCTTTGTCGGCAACGTATGTTTAAAGACCTGTGAGGGTACCGCACAACTTTTTATCGATAGGCTAAAACACACCATGTTTAGTTCATCGATAAAGGGTTGGTTTGCCAGGTGGTTGTTTTCAGATCTGTTTAGTGAGTTAAAAACACTGAACCCCGACCAGTATAATGGTGCAAGTTTGCTAGGATTGCGCGGAATTGTAATTAAAAGCCATGGAAGAGCTGATGTAGACGCATTCTTCAACGCAATTGGGGAGGCGGTACACGAAGTGAACAGACAAGTCCCCAGTCGTATTCGCGACCGGTTAGAAGAAGTATTACTCGAGAGGCATTAATAGTCTTCATGTATAGTAAAATTTTAGGTACAGGCAGCTACCTGCCATCTCAGGTGCGTACTAACGCCGATTTAGAGAAAATGGTAGATACGAGCGATGAGTGGATTGTCACCCGAACCGGGATTAAAGAAAGACGTATCGCCGAAAAAGATGAAACTGTCGCGACGATGGCCTATCATGCTGCGGTGAATGCAATTGATATGTCGGGCATCGATAAAAATGATATCGACATGATAATTGTTGCAACCACCAGTGGCAGTCACGCATTCCCATCTGCAGCCTGTCAGGTTCAGGGAATGCTTGAAATAAAAGGGTGTCCAGCATTTGATGTTGCAGCAGCCTGTTCAGGTTTTATGTTCGGCCTTTCGATTGCGGATCAATATGTTAAATCCGGGATGTGTAAGAATGTACTGGTAATTGGTTCCGATGCCTTATCCCGTTCTTGTGATCCAATGGATCGTTCAACCATTATTATTTTTGGTGATGGTGCCGGTGCGGTCGTAGTGGGTGCCAGCGAAGAGCCCGGGATTCTGTCTACGCACATTTATTCTGATGGAGAGTATGGCCCGCTGCTCAGTCTTCCTGTTCCGGAAAATGGCACAGAAAGTGATGATAAGTGGTTGTATATGGCCGGCAATGAAGTCTTCAAGGTGGCGGTAACCCAACTGGCTAAACTGGTTAAAGATACGCTGGCGGCCAATGACATGGATAAATCCGAGTTAGACTGGCTGGTTCCTCATCAGGCCAATCACCGTATCATCACGGCAACAGCGAAAAAACTCTCTATGTCTCTAGACCAAGTAGTATTAACCTTGGATAAGCACGGTAATACTTCTGCTGCATCCGTACCTAGTGCACTGGATGAAGCTGTGCGTGACGGGCGGATTAAACGTGGTCAGACGCTTCTTCTTGAAGCATTTGGCGGCGGTTTTACTTGGGGCTCCGCGTTAGTTAAGTTCTGAGTATTTAAGAATTTTAGTTTTTGATGTGTAATGAGTTTACACATCAATCCTTGTTAGTTAGCTATAGGAAAAAGGACATGAGCAAGTTTGCTATTGTATTTCCAGGTCAGGGTTCTCAAACTGTTGGAATGCTTGCTGAACTAGGCGAGCAATATGATGTAGTAAAAGAGACCTTCGCTGAAGCCTCAGATGCATTAGGCTATGATCTTTGGGCGTTAGTTCAGAATGGCCCGGTTGAAGATCTTAACCAGACATTCCGTACTCAGCCGGCATTGCTTGCTTCTTCAGTTGCTATCTGGCGTGTTTGGCAATCGCTTGAGCTTGCTCAGCCAGAGCTATTAGCAGGCCACAGCCTGGGTGAATACTCTGCGCTTGTATGTGCTGGTGTTATTGATTTTAAACAGGCGATTAAGCTTGTTGAGTTGCGTGGTCAGTTAATGCAAGCCGCCGTACCTGCTGGTACTGGTGCAATGTTCGCTATCATCGGTTTAGATGATGATGCGGTTGCAAAAGCATGTGAAGAAGCGGCTCAGGGTGAAGTTGTTTCACCAGTGAACTTTAACTCTCCTGGTCAGGTTGTAATTGCCGGTCAGAAAGAGGCGGTTGAACGTGCAGGTGCTTTATGTAAAGAAGCGGGTGCAAAACGTGCATTACCATTACCGGTATCTGTTCCTTCGCACTGTGCGCTGATGAAGCCTGCCGCCGATAAGCTGGCAGAAGCTTTGGCTGATATTGAATTTAGTGCGCCTCAGTATCCTGTGATCAACAACGTGGATGTGGCTGCTGAAACCGATCCTGCAAAAATTAAAGATGCTTTAGTTCGTCAGCTATACAGCCCGGTACGCTGGACTGAATCAGTAGAAAAAATGAGCGAACTTGGTGTTGAAACTCTGTTAGAAGCTGGTCCGGGTAAAGTACTGACCGGTTTGACAAAACGAATCGTTAAAACACTTTCTGCAGCCGCAGTTAATGACGTTGCATCACTTGAAGCGGCCAAGCTTTAAGTTTAAAAAGAAAAAGGAAAAATGAAATATGAGTAATTTCATGAATCTGGAAGGTAAAATTGCATTAGTTACTGGTGCAAGCCGTGGTATCGGTCGTGCGATTGCTGAATTACTTGTTGAGCGTGGCGCAACAGTTATCGGTACGGCAACCAGCGAAAGCGGTGCAGCAGCGATCAGTGAGTATTTAGGTGCAAACGGTAAAGGTTTTGCTCTGAATGTAACCGATGCGGATTCTATCGAAGCAACCTTAAAGTCAATTAATGATGAATTCGGTACGATTGATATCCTGGTTAACAATGCTGGCATTACCCGCGATAACCTTCTGATGCGGATGAAAGATGATGAATGGACGGATATCATGGATACCAACCTGACTTCTATCTTCCGTATGTCAAAAGCGGTGTTGCGTGGCATGATGAAAAAACGTTCTGGCCGTATTATCAATGTTGGTTCTGTGGTAGGAACCATGGGCAACGCCGGTCAGACTAACTATTCTGCAGCAAAAGCAGGTGTGATTGGTTTTACTAAGTCTATGGCACGTGAAGTTGCTTCTCGTGGCGTGACGGTAAATACAGTAGCTCCAGGTTTTATCGAAACGGATATGACTAAGGCACTGAATGATGACCAACGTGCAGCAACGTTGGCACAAGTACCAGCCGGTCGTTTAGGTGATCCTCGTGAAATTGCGTCAGCTGTCGCATTTTTAGCTTCTCCGGAAGCTGCTTATATCACAGGGGAAACTCTTCACGTGAATGGTGGTATGTATATGGTATAGTAACTTGCTTGAATAAAGTGGCTAAAAGCGTTTTATCTGCTTTATTTGCTGTCTTGTTACTAAGTGCGCAACATTTGTGCATGATTTATGTCAAAAATGGTCTGAATTCCGGTTAAATTCGTTAAAATTTGTGGTTTGACCAGCGATGACCCTATTGCAACTTTCCCTAGTTCTAATAAACTACGGAATCATCGCATTGAGCGAAATCTGTAAAGGAAAAGAAAAAATGAGCAACATCGAAGAACGCGTAAAGAAAATCATTGTTGAACAACTAGGTGTAGACGAAGCAGAAGTTAAAAACGAAGCTTCTTTCGTTGAAGATCTAGGTGCTGATTCTCTAGACACTGTTGAGCTTGTTATGGCTCTAGAAGAAGAATTCGACACTGAAATCCCAGATGAAGAAGCTGAGAAGATCACTACTGTTCAAGCAGCGATCGACTACGTAAACAGCGCTCAGTAATCTATCTCTCCAGGCGGCCATCTGGCCGCCTGAGTTTTTTCAAACTCGTCCTTAATTAACCTCTTCTTAGAATTTTCAGCTCCGGAGAATATGATTGTGTCCAAGCGTCGCGTAGTTGTCACTGGTATGGGTATGTTAACTCCAGTTGGCAATACAGTAGAATCTTCGTGGAAAGCCCTTTTAGAAGGTCAAAGTGGTATCGTGAATATTGAGCACTTTGATACAACTGATTTCCCAACTCGTTTCGCAGGTCTGGTAAAAGACTTTGACTGCGGTGAGTACATGTCAAAAAAAGATGCCCGCAAAATGGATCTTTTCATCCAGTACGGTATTGCGGCAGGTATTCAGGCTTTAAATGACTCCGGCCTTGAAGTGACCGAAGAAAATGCAGCCCGTATCGGTGTTGCTATCGGTTCAGGTATCGGTGGTCTGGATCTTATTGAAAGTGGTCATTCAGCACTAGTTGAAAAAGGTCCGCGTAAAGTCAGCCCGTTCTTTGTTCCTTCAACTATCGTAAACATGGTAGCGGGTAACTTATCAATCATGCGTGGTTTACGTGGTCCGAATATCGCGATTTCTACCGCATGTACTACCGGTCTGCATAACATTGGTCACGCTGCACGAATGATCGCTTACGGCGACGCAGATGCAATGGTTGCAGGTGGTGCTGAGAAAGCATCAACGCCTCTGGGTATGGCTGGCTTTGCTGCGGCAAAAGCATTATCAACCCGTAACGATGAAC
>JBNKRC010000073.1:0-9628 GCA_050296215.1 Vibrio sp.
AGGCTGTCAGTTGGCCCGCTGTATTATCGATAAGCACGTTCGCATCCCGCCTTACACCCAAATTGGTTTTGATGCCAAAGAAGATGCGAAACGTTTCCATATTTCTGAGAAAGGAATCGTCGTCATTCCTGAAAGCTATCAGTTTTAAAACCAGAAAAGGTAGCCGTATATAAACAATACGGCTACTAAATCAAAAGCAAAAGATAAAACCGCCTCTCATAATCACCCAGAATTCATTGATTCCCATACCGTATTTCGTTTATAAGAAGGAAAATATTAATTTTACTCGGGATACGATACATGCAGAAAACAACTCGCATTTTGCCGGCTAATAAGCATATTGCGTTAGTCGCTCACGACAACTGTAAAAAAGATTTACTTCGCTGGGTGACCGATAACAAGCAGGCACTGCAGCAACATTTCCTCTATGCGACCGGCACAACGGGCCATATATTAAGTCAGCATACAGGTCTGGCAATTAAGAGTATGATTAGCGGGCCGATGGGGGGAGATCAGCAGTTGGGAGCCCTGATTTCTGAAGGTAAAATCGATGTTATGGTTTTTTTCTGGGATCCGCTGAATGCGGTGCCACACGATCCGGACGTAAAAGCATTGCTACGTATTGCCAGCGTGTGGAATATTCCGGTTGCCACCAACGAAGCTACTGCTGATTTTATTTTCGCTTCAGAGTTATTATCAAAAGAAGTTAGCATTGATATCCCGGATTATCAGGCGTATCTCAACGAGCGGAAATAACTATACCGCCTCGATCACTGAAGCTACAGTCAGCAGCCCGGTAGCTTCAGATTTTCACCACGAAGTTAAACTATCAGATCAAACCCGCTATTTCCATTTTGAAACATCATAGTCACCGGACAGTAACTCTTTCACGAAACTGGAACCACCGGCGGTATGAGTAACCCACACTTTCTCTTTCGCCCGAGTCAGAGCAACGTAAAACAGCCTGCGCTCTTCAGCATAAGCAAAATCGTCACCATTATCGACCAGCACACTATCAAGATGATGGACCCGGTTACGTAACGGAAACTGACCTTCATCGACATTTAGAATAATGACGAAGTCCGCTTCTTTACCTTTACTTGAATGGCAGGTCATAAAATCGATGCGTAAATTGCGGAAACTATCTTTCCACTCAGTCAGTAATTCGGGCTGATGGCTGTTTTTCCGCGCCAGGAACAAAACACTCTTCGGCTTATCAGCACCACGGTTCAGTTGGTCAAGGATCTTCTCGGTATTCGCCTGTGACGTCACATATATCATGTTCCGTTTCCGTTCCACAAAACTGTTTAATATTTTAGGCAACTGAACGGGATTCTGCTGTACAAAACGATTCGCCACATTACCAATTTTGTTATTGAAGCGATAGGTCGTATCCAGCTCACTAATCGTTGAACAGGGAAAACGTTGGGCAAACCCGGTGGTCAGGGAAACATCGGAACCCGCAAACTGATAGATTGACTGCCAGTCATCACCTACGGCAAACAGATTATTTTCGTCATTTTGCTCACACAGAGCTCTGATTAAATCCAGGCGTGCCGGAGAAATATCCTGATACTCATCCACCATGATAAATCGCCACGGTGAACGGAAGCGCTTTTTACTCACCAAATCCGTCGCCTTTGAAATCATGGTATCAAAATCCAGCTGACCACTTTCGGTCAGCATCTGCTTCCAGGCTTTATAGCACGGCCAGCAAAGAGCCAGTTCACTATTCAGCCGGGCGTAGTCACGATGATCAACCAAACGTTCCTGAATCGCCTTTTTACTGGTTGCCAAAGCAGCTAACTGTTCCAGCTGTCGGGTTAACCACTGAGTTAGTTTCGGATCTTCAACATGACTGCCTAACTCTTCATCCCCTTTGATATAGGCAATAGGCCACTCATTTAAATGTTTTTGCCAACGCTTAAAGTTAGTTGGCGTCATCCAGTGTTTTTTCAGCCAGTCACAACACCACTGTTCTTTCAGTTTATTGTTGGTTGCCAGCGGTGAAACCTCCACCTGACGGCCTTCGGACTGATTGATGATAGCCAGCCCTAACTGATGAAACGTATTCACGGTGACATTCATTGCGGCAGGACCGACTTTATCATCGAGCCGGGCTTTCATCTCCTGTGCCGCATCTCGGCCAAATGCAAGCAGCAGAATATCGTTTCCACCCGCTTTCTGCGACTCAAGCAAATAGGCAACACGGGCCGTCAGCACACTGGTTTTGCCGGAACCGGCACCGGCCAGAACCAGATTATGATCGTCATTAAGTAAGACGGCTTTTTGCTGTGAATGATTGAGGGGCGAACTTTCCAGTTGCGAAAACAGCACCTGCCAGCGCTGCGACTCATTATCCAGCCACAACTGATTCCGGTCATGGAGCTTTTGTGATGAATGACAATACCAATTCGAAATATCGTGCATTAAATGAGGGATACGTTGCTGAATTTCCTCAAAAGACATATCCAGAGAAGCCAAATCGGTCTCAATGGACGCTTTCCACGCCATCAGTTGCGAATGGGCTAAAAAATCCTGATCGAATTCCAATGCCTGCAGCTGCTGTCGCCAGCGAGGGTAAAACTCTTTAAGCTTCTGACACTGAGTTTCGTGCCATACTTTATAGTTTGCTAATGCGGCCCGGGCAAAATCTTTACATTGCGTCCAGGGTAACCCCTGGACAAGCCACGCATAACGTTTCTCCTCTTTGGGCTGAGAGAAAAACTCAAGCTGCCCCCATAAAATGCCGCGTTTTAGATTTACTGATCCGTCCCAGACACTAAACGGAATCCGCTCTTCGACGAAAGCAGAACTGATGACCAGTTTCTCGTTTTCTAACTCAACCTGACAATATTCATCATTAATAAAATATTTTGCAGTCTTATTCGCTTTTAGCTGCATAATTTCAACTCTTTTTACATTCCGTTCACATTCTAGCTTAATAAAAAATTGCGACCAGAATTCGATATTTCCCCAACTGATTTTCATACAAATAACCGTCGGTGACTATTTAAATCAGGTTTGATCCGGCTTATTCTGATATTCTGACTTTTTTCGCAAGCCATTGATGTAAATGAACCTACTAAAATTGTTGTCGAACAAAATTCGCGCTTACTGGGTAAATAAAACCATTAACTACGCGATCATGATTCTGATTGCCTTACTCGGGGTAGTACTTCCTACCTGGTACTACCAACTGAACCTGTGGATCACACCCTTAATTTTAGGCGTCATTGCCGCCGCATTAGCCGAACAGGAAGACAGCCTTTCCGGCCGCTTTAAAGCATTCGGGCTTACTCTGCCGAGCTTTGCAATTGCAACATTTTCTATCGAAATACTATTCGATTATCCAATCTATTTTGCAATCGGATTATTCACATCAACCTTTGGTTTCACCATGCTTGGCGCCATCGGTGCGCGATATGCCAGTATCGCTTTCGGCTCCCTGCTGATTGCCATTTATACCATGATCGGCGCCAATCAGAGTGACACCCTGTGGTTCCAGCCGGCTTTGCTACTTTCAGGCGCCATCTGGTATTTCTTCGTCTCCACTTTATGGCTGATCTTTGCACCTCGCCAACCACTGCGCCACAGTTTGTCAAATGTCTTCGATCAGATTGCCAACTACCTGGATATGAAAAGTGAGTTGTTTCATCCGATCACCGGGTTCAGCCCACAGCCATTCCGGATTCGCGAAGCTAACCTTAATACCACTACGGTTGCGGCATTAAATCAGTGTAAATCCACCTTTTTAGCCCGATCCAAAAGAGGCAACATTCATACCGTCCACAATCAGTTTCTCAGCATCTATTTCCTTGCTCAGGATATTCATGAACGAGTCAGTTCAACCCACTATCGTTATCAGGATCTGGCCGACCAGTTCAGTCACAGTGCCATTTTATTCCGTTTTAAGCACCTGATCGAAACATTAGCAAAGTCATGTCGCGATATCAGTGAGTCCATCCGGATGGATCAGCCCTACCAGCATAGTAATAACGTGACTTCTGCTCTGCATGAACTGCAAATGTCGATGGAGTATCTACAGCAGCACGCTAACCCTGAACAGACCTCACTGCTCACTCAGCTTGGTTATTTGCTGAATAACTTATCCATGGTTGAAAAGCAGATCCGCAATGTTCGTCAGGCCGAAACAACACCACTGGATGATCTTCAGCTGGAAGACCATAACGTACATAATTTAAAAAACATGTGGTTAAGAATTAAAGTAAATTTGTCACCGGATTCTTTGTTGTTCCGCCATGCAGTAAGAATGTCCGTTACATTAACCTCCGGTTATATTATTCTGCAGAGCCTGAATCTGCCGCTCGGATACTGGATCCTGCTCACGACATTATTCGTTTGTCAGCCTAACTTTGCTGCAACCCGGCAACGAATCACCCTACGAGTTATCGGCACCATTTCGGGACTGTTAATCGGCGGAATCCTGCTGTCACTCTTCCCGTCTCAGGAAAGCCAGATTGCTTTGATTGTGCTATCCGGTGTGATGTTTTTTGCCTTCAGAATTAACAACTACGCCTATGCAACGGGCTTTATCACCATTCTGGTACTCTTTTGTTTCAGCCAACTAGGCGCAGGATTCAGTGTCATACTGCCGCGCCTGCTCGATACCATCATCGGCTGTGCTCTGGCGGTAATTGCCGTCGCCTATATCCTGCCCGACTGGCATGCCAAACGGCTTCACCTGGTGATGGCGGATGCCATTGAGAAAAATAAAATTTATCTGGATCAGATTATTGCTCAGTACCGAATTGGTAAAAAAGATAACTTATCCTACCGGATTGCACGCCGGGAAGCACATAACCAGGATGCGGCTCTGACCGTAGCGATTAACAATATGCTGGCTGAACCGGGGCGTTACCGGACCGCCTCCGAAGAGAGCTTTCGTTTTCTGACACTCAACCATGCATTACTCAGCTATATTTCCACGCTGGGAGCCCATCGCTCACGTCTGGAAGATGAATCGGTCCATCAACTGATTCTGGAATCACATCGGATTATTCACCAGCATCTGGAGTTACTCCATCAGGAACTGAAACAACATTGTGAAAACTGCGATACTAATATCATTGACAGTTCGAGCCTGGACCGGCGCTTATCCGACCGGCGAGACGATGACGGTCACTCGGTAAAACTGGTATTACAGCAACTTCATTTAATTTACCGAATGTTGCCTGAGTTACATTCACTTGCCGTTAAATTTGCCGTACGCACCAAATAAAATAAATGAGTAACGGATGTTTTTTTCAAAAAAATGACAATTTCCGGACGCATTGTCTAATTTTTATGCCTATTGTTAAATATGTTAGTTGGCAAAAAAAGGAGATGGCATTGAAAACATCATCCGATATCAGAAAAATGAATATGTCAGTGGTGCAAAATACTCCTCTTCCTCATATTCAGTTGGAAAGTTTGCTTGAACAGCTCAAGCTGTTCAGACCAGATGAATTACGCCGTTTACAAAATGAACTTAACCGTTCATTGCTGCATAATTCACAAGAAGAGCAAGCACTGACCAACGAAGAACTCGACTTTATTGAACGGTTGTTCTAGGTAGCTTTACCTTCACTCAATACTCTCGGAGGAATTCGATTGAAGATTAACCCGATCGGAGCTACCCTGAGAGAAGTATTAGGAGTTGGTTATGTATATTTCCCCATTGCAATCTGGATATCAGCTGATTCAGCAATCAAACCGTCTGCTTGAAAAAGCGGCACAAAAGATTAATGATCAAACCCTGCCAATGGAGAAAGACGAACTGCCCCCTGCCGGGCAAAATAATCAAAGTTCAACTTTACCCCAGTCGATACAGCAGGCGTCTGAAGGAAAAAATACCGATAACGATCTGGTTAAACCACTGACTGACCTGCAGAAAGCCAGTCAATATAGTAAAGTCGGAACTAATGTTGTTCAGCGGGAACATGAAATGATAGGTTCTATGCTGGATACTCACGTATAACTATCTCGTTCAAAGAGATAAATCCGGCCATAACTTTTCAAAATCCATCGACGTTTCTAATGCATCCGCAAGCCGGTCGATCGCCGCTTGTTGCGCTTGTTGGTGATCGTAACTATCCAGCTGATGCCCGTTGACCCACCGGCATAGCACGTCTGCCACTTGTGGCGCGTCAAGTATGCCGTGCAGATATGTCCCGATGACCTGACCACACTCACCGACATAGCCTTCGCTCCGTCCGTCTGATAACCTAATCAGACTCTCGTGCCGGCTGTGACTTAATGTCTCTCCGGCATGGATTTCATAACCTTTAACGGCAACGGCATGACCCGCTAAGGTTAACTGCCCTTCAACATTGGTTAGTGTCTTCTGCTGCTTGAGTTCTGTGCTCATTTCGAGTAATCCAAGGCCGTCAGTGCAGCCCGGCACGCCTTCAATTCCGTCAGGGTCACACACCTGTTTACCTAACATCTGAAATCCGCCACAGATCCCTAATACCTTTCCACCAAAACGAAGATGGCGTTTTATATCCTTATCCCATCCCTGCTGGTACAAAAAATCGAGATCGGCACGGGTTGATTTACTCCCGGGTAAAATAATTAAATCTGCGTTGTCCAGCCGTTCACCCTGACCGACATAGCGCAGAGAAATTTGAGGATGATTACGTAAAATATCAAAATCCGTGTGATTACTGATGCGAGTAAAAACCGGCACGACAACACTCAACTTAACATCATCACCCAGCGTCTGAGCAGAATTTATGGCATCCTCCGCTTCGATATCCAAACCATGTAAATAGGGAATTACGCCCAATACCGGTTTGCCGGTTTTTTCCTCCAGCCAGTCGAGTCCCGACTGAAGCAGAGCGATATCACCACGAAAGCGATTGATAACAAAACCGGCTACCCGGTTCTGCTCACTTGGAGACAACAGTTCCAGTGTCCCATATAAGTGGGCAAACACGCCGCCCCGGTCAATATCCGCAACAATAATGACCGGTACATCAGCCTTTTCCGCAAATCCCATATTCGCAATGTCGTTTTCACGCAGGTTAATCTCGGCCGGACTCCCAGCCCCCTCGATCACAATAGTATCGAATTCCTGTTCCAGAATGGAAAACGAATCCATAACGGTATCCATTGCGACCTTTTTATAATCATGGTAGCTGGTTGCTTCCATGTTGGTTAACGCTCTCCCCTGCAGGATCACCTGGGCTCCGGTATCACTATTCGGCTTTAACAACACAGGATTCATATGTACGGTAGGTTCTATACCACAAGCTAAAGCCTGTACGGCCTGTGCGCGCCCAATTTCACCCCCGTCAGGCGTTACTGCACTATTTAAAGCCATATTCTGCGGCTTAAAAGGCGCGACCTTTATTCCCCGGCGTGCCAGCACCCGGCACAAACCGGCAACCAATACGCTTTTCCCTGCATCTGATGTGGTACCCTGAACCATTAAAGCTCGTGAAGTTTTTTTCATATTCTCCCTTATTGTTTGTCCGAACCTGCCGATAAATCGCTATACCCTTGAACAGAGGTGAGTATTAACATTATTCAGAAAACAAATAAATAGACGCCGTTTTTTGTTTTCTTTGAGCGCAGGTACATAATTATGGTGAGTAATACTAAACCTTTAAGGTAAAAGTCGCTATTCTATAGCTATAACGCGCTGAAAATGAAAGGATTAAGAATGTCTCGACGTATTATCATAACCTGTCTTTCAGGACTACTCGGCTTCTATGCACCACAGACATTAGCCAACAGCTTTAACTACAGTTTTTTTGAATTTCGTTCTGCTGCAAACCCGTCATCACTGGGCATCGAAATGAATATGCCGTTAATGCCCAACCTTCATGTTGTCGGACGAGCGGATAAGCAGTTTGGTAACGCATTCGATATCGCAGGCGGAGCGGGCTTCAACGGTCCATACAGTGATTTTATGGATCTTAACGGTCAGATTCTGCTTCATTACGCTGATGGTGATACCGGTGTCGACGGATATGATAATTCAGGAGTTTTGCTCGAGCTCAATATCGGTACAAGGGTATGGCTAAGTGAAACCATGGAATTACACGGAAAAATAGGCAGCGTAGAAGACAAAGCCGTAGTGGAGGCCGGATTACGCTTTCATTCAACAAACCAACTGACCGTCGGGGCAAAATTACGTAACAATGGGATTTGGGGACCTCAAACCAGTATCGAAGTCCGCTTTGAATTCTAACCGGGAAAAAGCAAATGGTTACAATTAATAAAAATGAAATTTGCCATTTTCTTTCCCCGGAAATGAAGCTCCTCGCCAAACTGGAATTTGGCCCTGACAGCTCCTATCAATTTATGACTCGCTTGCTTGGGTACAAACCTGATCAGGCTTTGATTCTGGATTATCCCCACTCAGCTAATGAAGCCTTAATAATGCGTAATCTGAACAATACGACGATCGTTATCAAGGGAATGAGCGATACCGAAATGGGGCATATTGTTGCATTTACAACATCAGTAATGCAGAGCCTGAACCGCCCTTTTCCTATGCTGTTCGTACGAATGCCAAAACACTTCGTAACCAAAGCAGTCCGTCACCACAAACGGATTAAAATATCACTGCCCGTGGTTATACAGGAACTACAGGGTAAACAAGATATTGAGGGAACTCTGGTCGATTTTTCCGTATCCGGCTGTGGTGTATTTATTGATGATAAAAAAAACGTCGGTAAAGATAATTTTTTACACAAAGGCACAATGGCATTGGTAAAATGTGAGCTCACCGAATGCATCGATACCCCCATGCAAAGCAGGGTAGCCAGGATAGCCAACATTGTTAAACATCCCGGGGGACACATGATCGGCTTACAGTTTTCCGATACAATTCCTTTAAATGATTCACTTAAAAATCTTCTGCTTGAACATACGGTCCTCGATCGTTTTCTTTAGCGAGAGAAGCCTTAAAATGCTTTAGTGCCTGTAAAAATGCATCCTCACGTATTGGTTTCACAATCACATATTCTGCTCCTGCCGCGATAAATGCCATTTGGGTCTGTTCCATACCATCCGCAGTACAGGCATAAATGGGGCTGGTCACACCCAGCTTTTCTTTCATGATGCGGGTGACTTCAATGCCATCCATCACCGGAAGTTGGTTGTCCATCAGAATTAAATCATATCTATTTAACTTAACCAGATTTAATGCATTCTTTCCGTCTTCCGCCCAATCTACATCTAACCCATATTTTTCACAAAATGCTTTGGCAATAAAGGCGTTCGTCTTATTATCTTCAACCAGTAACACATTCGGACGCCAGTCAAACAATTGCTGGTTATCGGCAAAAGACATTGGTAATGCTGACACACTTTCCTGATTTTCTTCCTCTATCGGTAATGAAAAACTAAAACAGCTACCCTGACCTAGTTTAGATTCAACGTGAATCCATCCGCCAAGTAATTCAACCAGATTTTTTACAATTGATAACCCTAAGCCACTGCCACCAAACTCACGAACGGCAGACATTTCAGCCTGGACAAACGGCTCAAAAATTCGTTGCAAATCTGATTTGGCGATCCCGATACCGGTATCGCTTACGATAAATTTCAGCCAGGATTTTTGTGACTTTATCACCAATTCAACCGAAACACTGATAGTCCCTTCACTGGTAAA
>JBNKRC010000074.1:0-9520 GCA_050296215.1 Vibrio sp.
TGCTACGACCCTTTCCCAAGTGAGGTTGCTCTAGAACTTGGTGCCAGTTATTGCAGCTTGAATGATTTAATTGAACAGTCTGATGTCATTTCACTTCACTGCCCAATGACACCAGATAATTACCACCTTCTAGATAAAGCAGCCTTTGCTAATATGAAGCGTGGCGTGATGATCATCAATACCAGTCGTGGAGAGCTATTAGATTCCTCTGCGGCAATTGAATCGCTTAAAGAAGGACATATCGGGGCACTTGGTCTTGATGTCTATGAAGCTGAAAAAGATCTATTCTTCCAAGATAAATCGAATGATGTAATCGTGGATGATGTATTCCGCAGGTTGTCAGCCTGCCACAATGTTATTTTCACTGGGCATCAAGCTTTTCTAACCACCGATGCACTAAATAATATTGCGGTAACCACATTAATGAATATTGACGCCTTCATCCATTCAAAACCAAACTCAAATTTTTTGTAGACATGTTTTTTGTTGATTCAGGCTCTATATAGCATGTAACTCAAATGACCTATTACTGTGCGACTCGACCATCGGATAAAAGTGGTGGTCGGTCCGTTCGGGGATATCTGAAGTTATCCGAAGGCTTGATTGTGAGAGACTCACAACTCACTATTATCCAAAAGCTTCTTACAAGTGGTTGAAGTTTTTGTGTGGTCACTGAGCGATTCTGTCGTCCCTTAATTACCAAGCGACTTTGTCATATATTAACTAGCTACTGAATATGTTTACGCCTGTGATCTAAGATGAACTAGGCATTTAACGCTTTGTTAAGCCTTAAATAAAGTTCTGTTATTCGGTGCTATTTTGTATTGTATGATTATTCGCCAGATCAAGTGTTATAGCGATAAAACGTTCTGCTGGTCTTCATATTGAAGCAGTTTGCTTCTAATCAGTTGAAGGTTCTCTTTCGTATCAATTCTACTTATTGGTCCGCCAACACATACCCGAATCGCTTGAGGAGGGTTATTGTCAGTAGAAAACGCCGTACTGGCTACGGCACTTATGCCTTCTTTACGTAATTCTTCGGCAAAATGAAAACTTTCCTTTATGAAGTTTTTTGGCAAAGTTAGCCAAAAATGAAATGCATTGGGCTCCATATTGACTTGATATTTTTCAAGAACATCGAGAACAATTAGACGTCGAGCGTTGGCTTCCCTTCGGACTGAAATGATCATATGGTCGAGCGTTCCCTGATTAATCCAATTTGAGAGAATTTTATTAATGAGAGGGACCCCCATAACGTTAAGTGAACGCAGAGCACCAATAACTTGCTCTGTTTTACGTTTATTAGGACACAGCATAAAGCCGGCACGAATTCCCGGTCCAAGACATTTAGAAAATCCGCCTAGGTAAAAAGTTAGCTCTGGTGCGAAATGAGCGAGAGGAGGGATATTGATCTCGGAGAGTAAGCCATAACTGTCGTCTTCGATTATTGCGACGTTATAACGCATGGCGACATCACACAGAGCTTCCCTGCGATTCTTATTAATTGTTGTGCAAGTTGGGTTTTGCATTGTAGGGTTTAAATAGAGTGCTGAAACTTTGTGAGTTTTACATGCATTCTCAAATGAAGTCGCAGTAGGGCCGATACTATCACGTTCCAGTGCGTGTAGCGTTTTTCCTAATTGTGCGGCTATTGGTTTGATACCAGGATAAGTCAGGCTATCAACACATAGAACCTGGTTATCATCACACAATAATGTGAGCAAAGCGGTTATGGCTGAGTGAACGCCCTGTGTAGTAATAACGCGTTCAAACTGAGCTTCAGGAAGTCGACGTTGAATAAGCGATAATAATGCACGATTAGATTCTTCAGTTCCCCCGTAATTTTGATATCGCATGATTGAATACAAGTCTGTCATCGCGAGGGTGGATAAAGCGACATCCTTAATTTCGTCTATTAATGTAGGAGTCGCAGGCTCAATTACCATATTCATCATTAATTCATAAGGAGCCATCGACTGTTTTATGGCGGGGACTTTTCCGCGGATGAAGGTTCCTGCACCTGTAACCGTTTCTATCAACCCCCGTTTTTTTGCTTCTGTATATGCACGGGAAGCCGTGGAGTAGTTAATACCTAATTGGCTTGCCATATCACGCATAGGGGGGATCTGATCATTTGGTTGCAATTTCCCCGATTCAATATCCTGATCGATTAAATCAGCAATCAGTTTATAAACTGGATATTTGCCTTTCTGCTCAATTTTTTGCTTCCATGATTCAATCCGGTCTTTATACATTGCACTTTCCTTGTGAACTATATTGGTGAAACTTGCACCGATAATGTGAATCACTCTTAGTTTCAGCCTGCACTTCTTAAACCTAAATGCGTTCAAAAAATTATTTTATGCAATCTAAAGAGAGCGAGTAGTTACTTTATCGCAAATTGATTGCTTTTTATGATGCAATCATTGGCATCTCCTCTGCAATAGCAAATTCGAAGCTGACGGAATCAGTTTCTTAACTAGATAAAAATATAATGGAGAATAAGTCATGCCTAAAGTAGAAACCCCAATGCATAAAGCTGGTGATTTTTTTGTTGATTACGAAGAAAAGGTATTTGAAGACGTAAAAGCAGAAGCCGGTCAGAAAGCGCTAGTTACATTTCACACTGTTGCATTTGAAGGCTCTATTGGATTAGTCAATATGTTGCAGGCAACACGTCTTCAACGCAAAGGGTTTGAAACATCCATTCTTCTTTATGGCCCGGGCGTTACTCTTGGTCTTCAACGTGGTTTTCCTACGATTGGTGACGAAGCTTTTCCTGGTCATATGAACTATGCGAATCAGTTACAAAAATTCATGGCTGAAGGCGGGAAGGTCTATGCATGCCGATTTGCTCTTCAGGCTCTATATGGTCACGGTGAACCGTCATTAATTGAAGGTATTCGTCCAATTAACCCATTGGATGTTATGGATTTGAAACTGCTTCATATGCGAGATAACGCAGTCATCGTCGATACTTGGACTTTATAAGAACAGGGAGCAGCAGCTATGCGCAAACGGATTGTACGAGCTGCTGCCGTTCAGATATCACCTGATCTTGAGAGTCTGAACGGTACGCTGAAAAAAGTACTAAAAACCATTGATGAAGCCGCTGAACAAGGCGTGGAATTAATCGTTTTTCCGGAAACTTTCTTACCTTATTACCCGTATTTTTCATTTATTGAGCCACCGGTAAAGCAGGGTAAAGCGCATTTAAAACTGTATAAAAATGCGGTGGAAGTACCAAGTGATACTACGGTAGCAGTAGGAAACAAAGCCAAAGAACACGGCATGGTCGTTGTGCTTGGTATTAATGAACGTGACCACGGCTCACTTTATAACACTCAGCTTATTTTTAATGAGTTGGGAGAACTTGTTCTAAAACGACGCAAAATTACCCCAACTTATCATGAACGTATGATCTGGGGGCAGGGAGATGCATCAGGATTAAAAGTGGTGGAAACAGGTAAAGGTCGCATTGGCGCTTTAGCATGTTGGGAACACTACAATCCGCTTGCGCGCTATAGCCTGATGACGCAGCACGAACAGATTCATTGTGCACAGTTCCCCGGTTCATTAGTGGGGCCAATTTTTGGTGAGCAGATGGATGTCACCATTCGTCATCATGCTTTGGAATCTGGTTGTTTCGTTGTGAACTCAACAGGGTGGTTAACTGAAGAGCAGATTCAATCTATTACCAGTGATGAACAGATGCAAAAAGCCCTGAGGGACGGATGTAACACCGCCATAATTTCTCCGGAAGGAAAACATCTGGCTCCTCCTTTGACAGAAGGTGAGGGACTTGTTATCGCCGATTTGGATTTCGACTTAATCGATAAGCGCAAACGTATGATGGACTCTGTTGGTCATTATGCGCGTCCTGAGTTACTGAGTCTGGCAATCAATAATGCCCCAGCTACCTACTCGAGAGAAATGGGGCCGAATACGGGTAGCGAAGAGACTTCTGCATACATACCGGAGGAGTTCTATGACGATTAATCATAACGATATAAGTGCCGATGTACTTACCGATATACAGACTCATGGCGTGAAAATTATGACCCCTGACCACGATGTGGTCAGCAGAAAAGGTGGAGCAGGTCCATCTGATCATCAGGCAATGCAGTTCGATGGACGAACATTGATGATCCCAACGTATACCCAAACAGCATGGGAGTCTCAGTACACGCTGCAAGGCAATACTTTGTTGAAAAATGATATTGAGACGGGGGAGCTCATTCCTATTACGCAAGTGGGGTTTACACCGAAACCTAACTTTTATGACAGAAGCACAAGTGATGGTGTTCCTTATAGCCATATAGCGACACTGCATAGTAACGATGTATTGGCGACAACGGTCATTCAAACTTGTATTCGTTATGAGAATAAACGTAAGGCCTGTCAGTTCTGCTCCATTGGTCAATCGCTGAATGCGGGTCGAACGATTAATCGCAAAACTCCTGAGCAGTTAGCAGAAGTCGCGAAAGTGGCTGTTGAACTTGATGGCGTTAAACATATCGTTATGACAACGGGAACACCAAACAATAGTGATCGCGGAGCAAGAGTAATGTGTGAAAGTGCAGAAGCGATTAAGCAGGTTGTTGATGTCCCAATTCAGGGGCAGTGCGAACCGCCACAAGAGCATTCCTGGTTTCAAAAAATGAAAGATAGTGGAATAGATAGTCTTGGCATGCATCTCGAAGTCGTTACGCCTGACGTGAGAAAAAAAATCACTCCGGGTAAAGCGGAAATTAGCCTTGAAGAGTACATGAGTGCTTTTAAGTCTGCGGTGGCCGTTTTTGGTCGAGGTCAGGTAAGCACCTATCTATTGGCAGGATTAGGAGATACCAAAGAAGCTTTATTGGATTTCTGTGATGAGCTTATTGAGATAGGGGTGTATCCGTTCGTTGTTCCTTTTGTTCCTATCAGAGGAACGCCGTTAGAAGACCATCCAAGCCCTTCTTCGGACTTTATGGATAGCTTGCTAAAACCACTGGCATCAAAGCTTGTCGCTGCAGAAATGACGTCGGATAAAACCAAGGCTGGTTGTGTCAAATGTGGTGCCTGTACCTCTTTATCCAAATACGAGGAGAAAGCCGCCAATGATCAATAAAATCAGTCATCACTTTCATATTAAATGGGCGACAACGGATTGGGAGCATGAGCAGGCAAGGCGTATACGCAATGCCGTATTTTGTGAAGAGCAGGAGATATTTAATGGCCACGATATCGATGAAATCGACGGCGTTGCAAAAACGCTGGTGGCTGTCACTCACGTAGCAGGGATGCCTGAAAGGGTGGCTGGAACGGTGCGAATTCATGAGATATCTAACCGCCACTGGTATGGTTCGCGATTAGCGGTAGATAAAAGATTCAGACGTGAAGGTGTGTTGGGCGCAGCATTGATCGAGTTGGCAGTACGAAGCGCAGCAACACTGGGTTGTGATGAGTTTCATGCCACAGTACAGAAAAAGAATGAGCGCTTTTTTGCTAAGTTGCACTGGGATAAAACCAATGACTGTATGGCTTATGGTGTACCTCACGTTTCTATGATGGCGGATCTAAACCATTACCTGGCTATGGATGATGCTCCAAATGGTTTCTGGGTAGAAGGACGACAACTCCGCTTAGATATGCGTCTGTTTGAGCAGTGTAACCACTATTGGGTTGGAGATGAAAATGGATTCAGCACTTCAATCATTCACTAAGTTAGTACGTAGCGCGTCGGGGCTCAAAGCTAAAAAACGGCTTGGCGATGTTCTGAACCGTTTTGAACGACAGAACCGATGGGGTTTTTCTAACGGGGATGACACCGCCGTTATTCCCAATGGTGATGGTTATGACTTGTTTGCAATGGAAGGATTTATTCCGGAATTTGTTGAACATGATCCTTGGTTCGCTGGCTGGTGTTCAGTCATGGTTAATCTGAGTGATATTGCATCTATGGGGGGAGTACCAACTGCCGTCACTAATGCTGTTTGGGCTACGGACGATTTTGCACTTACCGAGCTTCAGCGAGGCATTATTGACGCAGCCAAAGCTTTTGATGTGGATGTGGTTGGTGGGCACACATGTCATAACTCACCTTACAACCAGCTTTCGGTCGCAGTATTAGGTAAAGCGAAAAATTTGATGACCAGTTTTGACGCTCAGGAAGGCGACTATCTTCTATGTGTTATCGACCAACGTGGGGAATACCGAAAGCCATTTCTAAACTGGAATGCTGCAACAAGTGCTAGTGATGGGCGACTTAAAGAGGATATCGCTCTGTTACCAAAAGTTGCCCAAATCCCTCTTGTTACCGGATGCAAAGATATTAGTCAGGGTGGGTTATTGGGTACCACAACCATGTTTATGGATTGCTCAGGTAAAGGCGTTGAAATTGATTTAAACGCAGTCACCTTGCCTGAAGGTGTGGATATAGAGCAATGGGTTCTGAGTTTTCCTAGTTTTGGTTATCTGATTACCTGTCAGGAAGCCGCAATACCGTCGATCAAAGCATTATTTGAAGCTCGTGAAATCAACGTTGATGTGATTGGGCGAGTAAACGCTTCTTCAAAAATCACCTTAACCAGAGACGGAGAGTCTGACTGTTACTGGGATTTAGCTGAAGAGCCATTCTGGAATTTAGCACACAAGGAGTGAGTCAATGCCAGCAACACGATTTGAAGTGGTATGGCCCAATGGTGAAACTGAAATTTGCTATTCACCATCGACGTCCATTACCGAATATCTGGAAATCAATCATCCCTACACAGTAGAGAAGTTTCGTGAGCAGTGTGAAGCCGCACTTAATCTCGCCAGTGAACGAGTAAAAGAAAAATATGGCTTTTATTGTTCCAGCGCGATGGATCAATTAAGTCAAATTCAGCAACGATGTAAGACATTAGGCAAAGAGAATACCGAAAGCGGTAAAGTTCTCGTAACGCGTTTTATACAGGAATAAATATTCTCAAGGATAGCGAGGAAATAGATATGAACATCGAAATGACGAAGTCACATTACAACACCATTATTGTGGGTGGTGGTCAGGCAGGATTGTCAGTCAGCCACTATTTACAACAGGAAAATATCGATCATCTGGTATTGGAAAAGCGCACTGTTATGCACAGCTGGAAAAATGAGCGCTGGGACTCTTTTACATTAGTCACACCAAACTGGCAGTGTTTATTGCCTAATCATCCTTATGATGGCGATGATCCGAAAGGTTTTATGAAGCGCACGGAGATCATTGATTATCTTGATCGTTTCGCAGCAAAAGTAAATGCTCCTGTCATTGAGGGTATTAAAGTCGAACGTATTACACGTCGCGCTGAAGGTGGATATTGCGTAACAACATCAGAAAAAGAGTTTACTTGTGATCAGGTTGTCGTGTCCTCTGGTGGTTATCATCAACCCATTATTCCGCGTATGGCTGAGCGATTACCCGAGTCTATTGTCCAAATTCATTCGGCACAATACAAAAACGCCTCTCAATTGCCGGATGGAGCTGTACTCGTTGTTGGGTGTGGTCAGTCAGGAGCGCAAATTGCAGAAGATTTGCACCTCGAAGGTAAGAAGGTCTTCCTTGCAACAGGTGATGCTCCTCGTTGTGCTCGTTTTTATCGTGGCAAAGATGTTGTGGAATGGCTGGAAGAAATGGACTACTACAAAATGTCCGTCGACAAACATCCACTGCGTGAAGGTGTGCGTGATAACACCAACCACTATGTAACCGGACGTGATGGAGGACGTGATATTGATCTGCGTAAATTCGCCACTGAAGGTATGGAGCTGTTTGGTCATTTACTCGATTATGATAAAGGCGAGCTTAAGTTTGCTCCTAATCTTGCTCGTAACCTCCAACATGCTGATGACGTTTACAACAACATCAATCAGAGAATTGATGCTTATATTGAGCAAAATAATATTGAGGCTCCGGCTGGTGGTGTTTATGAACCAGTATGGGCGCCTGAAGAAGAACGCGAAGTTTATTCGCTAGAAACTTCTGGTATCACCTCCGTTATCTGGTGTATTGGTTTCACGCCAGATTTTGCCTGGTTAGATGCACCTGTGTTTAATGGTCGTGGTAACCCTATACATACCCGTGGTGTTACTGCTGTTGATGGGCTTTATTTTGTCGGTTTACCTTGGCTTTATACATGGGGATCGGGTCGATTCTCAGGTATTGACCAAGATGCGAAATATCTGAGTCAAAAAATCTCAGAATATACGGCTTCAGCTTTGGATGCCCAAAAGCAAAAAGAGGTAGCTTAGCTATGGTTCAAGGGAGAGCTGCTGCGAGATATTCGAACACTTATTTATTAAGTATGCCTCAGCTCTCCCTTGTAGGGCTGAGTGAACATTGGTTACTTAAACAATGCGGTCATCATCATTGGATGGCATTAGCAGAAGTCATGGGATTGTCTTTTCCTGAATTTAAGGATGAGTCAGGAACAAAGATTTACCCCGCTTTTCTTTGTGTATCGAGTGAGTCTCTTGCTCTGAATGAGCTCAAAGAAAATGATGTTATTACACTAGCAACCGAGCTGTTTGTAATATCAAAAACCCGAACCTACTCCAGAACCAGAATATCAATGGCTGATTCAATTATGGGCGAGGTTTCACTGCTTTCCTCGTTTGTTTACCGTCAAGAAGAGGGCAATAACCAGAGTGTTGCCAGAGCCAATCTCGCCAAAGATTTGAAAATTTCTGTAACGAATGAATCCGATCATATTCTCAGTGCTTTTCATATGGCTCGAAGTTACAGCAATACTTCAGCTGAACCTCTTGTGTTTAAGTACATACCTTGCCCTTATACAGATTTTAATGGGGCTGACTTTTTGTATTTCGCGACGTTTCAGGCAATTGCTGATCGAAGTGAAAAAAAAGTTCTGGAGCAAGGATTGTGGAGCACCACAAGCAGAACAATTTCCTATTTTGGCAATGTGAATCTGGGTGATCGGATTTTGGTAACGAGTATGGCGAGTGACGTTCGTGACGGGAAGTTTGCGCGTTATCGACTGGTTATGCAAAGACAGTCAGATATGAAAAATATCGCCATTGTGGAAGTTGAAAAGCAGCGCGTAAATCACCCGTCAGAAAGAAACTTTATACGCTTATAAGGATAGATGTCATGGATGATAGCAACCTAAAGTTTAAAGGATTTTATCAAGAACTCACGGATGAATCGTATTCCTGGTTGGATAATTCCGGTATGCCACCTTTTGTCAGGGGTATTCATGAATCTATGTATCAGAAAAAGAAGTGGACCATACGTCAGTATTCCGGATTTAACAGCGCCGAAGAAACGAATCATCACTTTAAAAATATGCTTCAGAAAGGTCAGACAGGTCTGTCGGTTGCTTTCGACTTACCGACTCATTTAGGGTTTGACTCATCATCACTAAATGCAAAAGGAGAGGTCGGAAAAACCGGCGTGGCGATAGATACCGTGGAAGATATGAAAGTTCTGTTTAGTGGTATTGATCTTTCCGAAGTCTCGGTGTCCATGACGATGAATGGCGCTGTTTTACCTATT
>JBNKRC010000075.1:0-9378 GCA_050296215.1 Vibrio sp.
CTCATCCAGGGCTGACTCGGTCTGTTTCAGGCGACGGGTTAAGTTTTTATGCCGGGCTTTGTTCGTCGCCGCAGGCAACAGTAACGCCTGGCTGATAAACACAACCGCAAAAAATAACAAAACCAGAAAGAGCGTAATATCGTCATTCATAGCAACCCCCTAATGGAAGGTTTCGTTAAAGATATCAAACGGTAAATGGATGCCTCGTTTTGCCAGTTTATCGTGGCATTGCGGTATCACACCCGTTGCCGTGTAATAACCAACCACATTTCCCTCGGAATCCACATCCTGTCGCTGGAACTTAAACAATTCCGACATGGTGATAATATCGCCTTCCATCCCGTTTATTTCAGATATACTCACCATTCTTCTCTTACCGTCTTCCTGACGCTCCATCTGCAGAACCAGGTTAATCGCTGATGCGATTTGGGTTCTCATGTTCTTGGTGGAAATATTCCAGCCCGCCATTGAGAACATATTTTCAATACGGCTCAGTGCATCCCGAGGCGTATTGGCGTGGATAGTGGCAAGCGATCCTTCGTGACCGGTATTCATCGCGGCCAACATGTCTACCGCTTCCTGCCCACGGACTTCCCCTAAAACAATCCGGTCCGGACGCATCCGCAACGAGTTCTTTAACAAATCCCGCTGAGTAATCTCTCCCTTACCTTCCAAATTCGCAGGACGGGTTTCCAAACGCAACACATGTGGCTGTTGTAATTGTAGTTCCGCCGAATCTTCTATAGTGATAATCCGGTCTTCTTCTGGAATAAATCCCGATAAAATATTCAGTGTGGTTGTTTTACCTGAACCCGTACCGCCGGAAATCAGAATATTAAGTTCGCCTTTTACCGCCGCCTCTATAAACGAGGCCATTGATTCGGACAGTGATTCAAATTCTAACAGGTGCCTCATCGTCAGTTTATCGACCGCGAACCGACGGATGGACAGTGCGGCCCCTTCCAGTGACAGTGGAGGGATAATGGCATTAACCCGGGAACCATCCATCAAACGGGCGTCAACCATCGGAGATGCCTCATCAATGCGACGACCGACCCGGCTTACGATACGATCAATAATGTTACGCAGATGCCGTTCATTCAGAAAGGTATAAGGCGTTTTCTCCAGTTTACCATAACGTTCCACGTAGACGTTTTTGGCACCGTTAACCAGAATATCAGAAATCGTCGGATCATGAAGCAGAGGTTCCAAAGGACCTAAGCCAAACACTTCATCTTCAATCTGCTTGATAACCCGCTTACGGCCTTCTGCGCCCAGGGTATGCTGTGTATCATCTGCCATTAACTGCATAACGGAATCATGCAGCTCTTTTTTGGCCGTATCTTTTTCTAAACTGGAAAGCAGAGCCAGGTCTAAAATTTCCAGTAATTTCTGGTGATAGTAATGTTTAATCTCCAGTTCTTGCTCCAACTGACGACGAGCTTCATCTACAACCCGTTTTTTTTCCTCCGGAAACCCTTTGCTCTCACCACCTTTAACTTTATTTGTATCAGCTATAGGAGAACTGGAAGGTTTAAGAATCTGCGCATTTCCCGATACATTTTCGGCTTTCAAGGCTTTATCCTGAAAATCGGGATTGATATTTTTACGTTTAAAGAACATCCCAGCCTCCTATTATTTAGAAAACATCCGGCCAAACCACCCTTTTTCTTCTTCAGACTCATAGAAGAAAGTCTGGCAAAATTCATGTATAGATTTACTGATCAATGCATGAGGTTTGGACAGAATAAAAGGTTCACCCAAATTGGCACTTTCGATAGCAACTTTAAAATCATTAGGAATCGTATAAATGGACAACCCAACGAACGAATTTTCTACATCTTTTAATTTAATTTGCTGGCGCTTTTCATAACGGTTAATCAACAGAATCAATGACTCAGCCGGAATCCCGTATTCATATCTTAACGAACGTGAAATCTTCGACGCATTTTTAAGTGCGACCAGATTTTGCTGTGTCACGAGAAATACCGACGTAGCCTGAGTAATCACTGATGCAAACAGACGATCCAGCCCGGTCGATAAATCAACAAATATATATTTATAATACCTCCGGAGTACCGGTATCAAACTACCGATATTCCGCGATTTTTCAAAATTTTCCGTATGCATTTCCGGGTTATAACTCAGAAGGTTTAATCCGGACTCATGCTTGGTCACCAAACTTTGCAGCGAGATATTATCCAGATCATCATAGGCATCTATTGCATCCGTAATGCTGTATGTTGACTGAATATTAAGATAATCGTTAGTTACGCCAAAGTGTAAGTCCAAATCCAGATAGAGCACCCGCTCGGATGAATGCTTAGCCACATCAATTGCGGAATTCAGACATAGTGTTGTGGCTCCGGTTCCGCCTTTAGTATTGGTAAATATATAAACATCAGCTAACTTGGTCGCATTTACTTTGTTTTCAGCCACCGTATAGAAAATCGGCATCAGCTCTTTACTGGTAGAATTTACGGAGAGAAAATCCGATGCGCCAAGCCGTAATGCCATTCTTAATGCCGCATTATCCCCATCATCACCGAAAACAATCAGTGACATATCAGCACTGTCATCATTTAACTCAACCTGCTGAAGTTGGGCAATCAATTCGGCCCAGGCAGGACCGGTCTGGACAAACAGCAGATCGGGTATGTCATGAGTTGTAAAAATTTCAGCTGAAGCCTTACCGATAGTAATAAACTCAAATTCGACCCCGATACAATTCACTAACTCATGAGCCAACTGCGACTTAAACTGTTCATCATAATAAAGGATCAACACATTAAGGGGAGTTTTGAGTCTTAAAGGACTGGTGTTATCTAATGAAACCACTCTGTTCTCGCTCATGCAGACTCCTTATAACGGATAGGTACAAGTTGAACTCGACGAAATTCCCAGACTTTCAATAGGCAAAATTGTCTCAAAAGACGGCATAGTAACGAAGCCCTTCGGTAATATTATAAACTTAAAGTCATAATCCACACTTGCACGGACAAAAAGGATATTATTCAAATCGTCACTGCTCAGATCAGCGGCAATCTTTCCAGCATCATCTAAATTTGTTGAATATTTGATAATGATATCTTCACTGGTAATATCAAGTGGTGCATTAGCGGTGAGTCTTTGAATAATATCCGATGCTTGATCAGGTTTGCATACTGTTGCCAGTCGTGCAGCTTTGCGACTCATATCATTTAATACCTGCATTGAATACATATAAACACCAAGCTCTACTACTGAGAATAGAACTAAAAATGTGAACACCGATATCACGGTAAATTCAACAATGGTTAATCCATTCTGGATAGATTTTATTTTCATGGCTTAACTCTCATTGTGACTGATGAGTATATTTTGAACATATAACCACTATCCAATACTCCCATCCCGACTATAGGGCCTAAAGGACTAAATTTATAATTAGCAGTAATAGTTATATAGTCTGTTTCTTCATCATCCGGTCCAATAACAACGATATCAGTTTTAGTCATACCAGGTAATATTGATGTCTTTTCACAGTCACCACTATTTGCAAGATTAGGATTCCCGGTAAGAGCCACACATCTAATATGATCAGTTGGATATACAACAAAATGTGTACTATCCTTCACCATTACCACTGCATATCTTGCTGCATTTTCGACCAGCTTATTTAGTGTATTGTACTGAACCAAATAAAAACCTAACTCAAGCACCGCAGCGAGTAACATAAAGATCAGTGGCAGCGAGATAACCATCTCAATTGCTGATAACCCGCGTTGTTTTTTGCCATTGGGAGAAAACATACTAAGACTCCTTACTCAAAGGATCTTTATATAGAACTATTTTATAAGGGCCACCATCATCAACCGATTTATCAATCGGGACACCATTATCTGTCTTGCATTCCGTTATAAATTGTCCAAACATAGTTTGATCTGAACCATTAGTATCAACAGATTGTAATAGATAAAAACAACCAAAGGTTACAATATCAACTGATTTACCATCATCATAATTCAAACAATCCACAATAGGCACAATAACTGTTCTCCGGCCTTCAATTCCTTTATCAGGACAGTACTCAGAGTCTGTACCACAATCTGAATAATTTCCCTGATGAAGCTTTTCTATAATAGGTTTATATTCAGTGTAGTCGAAATCATCCATATTAAATATAACTTCGTCTGAAGTTGCATCTATAGTTGCAGGAGTTTCAGGTTCTTTAATATATTCATCTGGCGGATATTCACTTTCCGTAAAACCACCCTGATAGATATTGAAACGGGTATTCAGCGCCTTTCCGACCGAGCTAGTCACACCCGATTTAAGATAGACGGTATCGTCACTGCTGATACACGGATAATTATCATCGTCACACTCACTATTCGGATAATCCTTAGCCAGAAATTGTGAAACTTCCGCAGAATTTTTGCCTAAATCAAGCAACCCGTAATTATTCTTACCCAGCTCAGGATTGCCGCCTTTAATCGCGTAGACTTCATCTTTGTTATAACCTGTATCGGTAGTTCCTCCGCCATGACATATTCCCAAAGGAACAATATTAGACGGAGAAACAAATACCTTTCCGGCAACCGCACTAGCCGATACATATTTATTTATGCCAAACAAGGTGACAAAAAAGTTATTAAGCGGATAATGAGCAATTGCAACTCGCACATAAACACCATCACCACTTCCAGGGTATGTGGAACTAAAGCTACCATCCGGATAAGACGCAAACTGGACATTTAAAGTGGCGCCATTAGATAACGTATAAGGGAAACTATCAGCATTCAGATCGGATAGTCCAGATAGTCCAGATAGTTCACTTCCCGCATTTCCTGGTAAGTTCCCGACGTTATTTAACAAGTCAGTAACGGCGCTGATGACGCCATTTGCCCCAGCACCACTTTCAATCGCTAACGTGGCACCGGCCAGTGCTGCTGCATCGACACTATTCTGCAATTTAGACTTATTCATAAAAGCATGATTTACATCAATCGCCAGTGCCGCAATTCCACAAAGAAACAGAAATGCTAACGTAAAAAATATCGCGACTAACCCTTTCTGTTTCCCGGAATTAGGATATCGTCTTAGTATCCGAAGAGAGCTCATAAGCGCCTCACTAATTACTTACTGTTCAACACCCGGCTGCTGGTGCCTGAAAGCGAGCTGTCCGATTTACCGGTATAAACCTTATAAGGTTTTTCCATTCGCTCACCCTGTCCGTCCGGGACATAACCGGCATTCTCCAGAACCGCGCCGGGGTTATAAATTTGTTCTGCTGTTAACTGATTGACATATTGCCCCATCTGATACTGATGAGAGGAACAAGCGGTAAGCATCGTTATCAGAACAGACAGACCTAACAATTGTATTTTCATGTTCCACCTCATTACATATCGTGTCCGAATACACCTTCAGAACCACCTTTTTCTGCTTCAAGGTAACTGTTATCCACTCCCTGCCGGGGCATCGCTGTTTTTCCGCGCGGGCCTTTTAAATACGAGCCCTGACCAAGTAAGTAGTAACGAAGGTCTCCAGGCTCAACAAACCCTTCGGTCGGCAAACGAACTTTGGTACGGTCGACGGGTTTAGCCGGATGCGGAGTCACCAGGATCACCAGTTCAGTCTCGCCGGAAATATAATTCTGGCTTGAGAACAGCTGACCGAGAATCGGGATATCACCTAATCCGGGAAAACGACTGATGGTATCCCGGGAATTTTCTTTGAGCATTCCGGCTATACCGATAGTCTGACCATCCGCCAGTTCCAGCGTGGATGAGGCGCTTCGGCGGGTGAACGGAGGAACCGAATAAGTACCGGTCGCCACACCACCGTAAATGACGCTGCCGGTTGCCGCGACTTCACTTACATCTACCGCCATATTTAAGTTAATTTTTTTGTCACTTAAAATAGTAGGAATAAATTTCAGTCCGACACCATATTCTTTGTAATCAATGGTAATGCCGTCATTATTTGGTACCGGGATTGGATATTCACCACCAGCCAGAAATTCTGCCTTGGCGCCACTCAGAGCAGTTAAAGTAGGCTCAGCTAATATCTTCGCTGTGCCATCCTGTTTTGCAATATCCAAAGCCAGACCAAACATGGTATTGCCATCTAAATAGGTAGAAAGCAATCCGGTTGTCGATGCCGTAGCATTGTTAAATACCGTACCTATCGAATTAACCGTAGAGGATACCGCTGCACCCGCCGTCGTTGCACCAATACCGAAACTGCCATTACTCTGGAAGAAACTGAAGTTTGTGCCAAACCGTCGTACCAGACTGCGCTGAACTTCAGCAACTGAAACTTCCAGCATAACCTGTTGCGCACCACCAATAGACATTAAGTTAATCACATTCGTTTTGGCCTCAGTGCTACTACGGGAGCCTGTTGCATTATCGGCTACATCACCTGCGGCGTAAGTCTCAGCAATTTTCAGCGCCATCTGCATTTTTTCCTGGGAGGAAACCTGCCCGCCAAGTACTAAGCGGTTCTGAGCGCTGTGTACCTCAATTTTTTCGTCAGGCAAAAACTCATATAACTTCGCTTTCAGGCTGTTTACATCATGCACAACTTCAATATTGATGGACTCAATTAAGTTACCACGTCTGTCCCAGGCCATAAGATTGGTTGAACCCAGCTTTTTACCAATCAGAAAAAGCTCATCTGATTTCAGCATAACGATATCCAACACCTCAGGATCCCCGAGAGAGACCCTAGCCGCTCTGGCTGACAACTGAACAAACTCAGATTTATGATGCGGCACTTTTACTATTTTTCCTGATTGAGTTGCGGCAACAGCACCAAAGCTCAACAGAAACGCGAACGTTAAAACTGTGATTATATTTTTCATGTTGAACCTCACTCACGAACTCTTACGTTTTTTGTATTTGTTCCTTTAAGAATGGTCACGCTCGGAGGAGCAATATACCGTCTGACCACTGGCTCAATCGCTTCCGGATTTCTTAAAGTCAGCTGAATAGATCCCCGACTGTTAGCAGACAATAACTTCTCAGCATCTTTAGGTGAAACCTCCAGAGTCACTGCCCGAACAATAACCGGACGGTTATCATCAGTACGTGCCGTCTGGTCTACCGCTAACACTTTAATGTCTTTCAGCACGGTAGTTGTATTGGCACTGGAAGAACTGTATTTTACCGTGTTAAGCACATCGACCCGGTTTCCCGGTAGCAAAAAGCCGGCTACACCAATGACGTCGTTTACCCTGATGGTAATCGCTCGTTTATCTTCAGGAATCAGCTGGGCTAATGTCGAACCTTCACCTTCTGCAGCAAGGCGCTGTTGAACAATAATATCCTGAGGATAAAGAGGAGAACCGGTCACTCTGCCGATTAACTCTTGTTTATCGGTGAACTGGGAATCGTTACGCCAGGATTTTTCGAGCAACTTTATGGCTAAATGCTGTTCTTCAAGAATCGTCCCTTCCGGAACTTCAACTTGTGCGACAACAACCGGTTCACGCTCTACTCTTTCAACTTCAACTTGAGGCGTGGTCTGGCGATCCATCCACTGCTTGGCAAAGAAAACTGCACCTAAACCGAACAGAACAGACAGAATCAATAACAGGATGATTTGATTGCGACTCATCGTTTTCCTCCTCCTTTACCATCTTCAGTAAAGTAAACCTGCCAAGCGTTCTCTAGTATTTCCGGAGTAATCACCGGCTTAGCATTTTCAAATACAAGAATATCGCGGCCTATCCCGATGAGATCTTTTGGTAAACAGGGATAAAAGCCAACACTGTGCGTTTGATGAAGCTGATATAATTTCTCAAAAGATTCTTCGGGAACACACATCAACAGTTCATCGGCCGTTGTTTCCCACAGCTCCTGATATTCATCTTTAAACAGAGGACGAAAGTGAATTTTGTAACCCAGACGACGTAAAAATGCCGGATCAGCTATTTTTTCAGGATTCAGGTTAGTGGAGAAAGCCAGGGTTAATATAAAAGGTATGGAAATTTGCTGACCATTAGGCAATGTCAGATAGTCATAAAAGTATTCCATCGGTACGATCCAGCGATTGAGTAATTTCGCCACAGGCATGGACTGACGCCCCAGGTCATCAATAATCAGTATGCCGTTATTGGCCATCATCTGTACCGGTGCGAGCCAGACCTTATTATGTTCGGTATGGTTAACCTCAAGCATATCCATGGTAAGCTCACCGCCGACCTGGACACTAGGTCTTTCACATAATACCCAGCGCGGATCGTATTTATCTCTCAGTGACGCCGATAATGTGGAAGGTGCGTTTTCTTCCTGCACGACCTTTTTATGATGCTTAGGTGAAAACACCCGGATGATATTACCCGAAGCAAAAACCGAATGAGGCACGTAAACAGCCGTATTAAGCGAACGGAGCAACCGCGTAGCAACATAGGTTTTACCGGTACCTGCCTCGCCATATAACAACAGTGCACGTCCGGAATTAATGGCAGGGCCAAGCAACGGGATAATTCGTTCGGCACCGACAACATCACTTAATGCAAACTCAACTTCTTCCCGTTTAATATGGTTAGCCCGGATATCCTGAGACTGGACCATTGCCTCATATTCATCCAGTGACACTGGCGCAGGACCTAAATAGGCATCTTTGCGAAACGCAAAATCAGCCTCCAGCATCCCGGCCTCAGAAAGCGCAAAACGAATCTTTTTCGACTCGGATTCACTGGAATTAAATTCGGCCTGATAGACTTCAATGAGCGCTTTACGTCTCAGATCGCCCAGTAATTCTTCGACCATATTACTGCTGATGGCCATTTTATTTGCCAGATCAAGCAAGCTCGACTTTGAATAAGCCGCGAGGTGCTTAATCAGCAAGTTTTCAATAACCGTTTTAGGAACCTTTATATCATCAAAGGACGTCGGCACTTTAGGTGCCGGAACTTGTGGTGTGATTTGAGTAAGGTGATTTACCTTATTACCAGACGAACTCATCGGTTTACTCCTTAGCCACCATAATATTGGTAAAGCGCAATGCCTAGTGCAATTACCGGAGCAAAAGGCATTCGGTATACGATATCACTCTGTTTACTCAGTTGTTTATTAAGGTACTTATATTGCCTGAAGAAGATATAAGTACTTACGGGACGGAAGGCATTACGACTAAAATAGTCTCTGGCACTGGAAAGAAATGATGCATGGCAAGTCTGGGCGCGAAAATATAAAAAATAAAATGCGCCTACTACGATCATTGCAACCCCCAGATAAGAGAGCCCTGCCATCATATGATTCCATCCGATTAAAAATCCGATTCCACCCAGCAGCTTCACATCACCCGGCGCCATCGCCTTTAACAGATATAAACTAAAGCCAAACAGAAAAAATAATCCGCCACTTCCAAGATCTTTTAATAAAT
>JBNKRC010000076.1:0-9375 GCA_050296215.1 Vibrio sp.
TCTTCCTCAGCAGTACCGCCGATCTCACCGATCATTACAATCGCTTCTGTTTCCGGATCTTCCTGGAACAACTTAAGAATATCAATAAAGTTTGAACCCGGAATCGGGTCACCGCCAATACCGACACAAGTTGACTGACCAAAACCTTCATCGGTAGTCTGCTTCACCGCTTCATACGTCAGCGTACCTGAACGGGATACAATGCCAACTTTACCTTTCTTGTGGATATGACCTGGCATAATACCAATTTTGCACTCATCCGGAGTGATCACGCCCGGGCAGTTTGGCCCGATCATACGCACACCTGATTCATCCAGACGTATTTTTACCTGTAAAAGATCCAATGTCGGTATGCCTTCCGTGATAGTCACGATAAGTTTGATACCGGCATCGATCGCTTCAAGAATTGCATCTTTACAGAAAGGTGCCGGAACGTAGATAACCGAAGCGGTCGCACCCGTTGCTTCAACAGCCTCGCGCACGGTATTAAATACAGGCAATCCAAGGTGAATCTGTCCGCCTTTACCCGGCGATACACCACCGACCATCTGCGTTCCGTAAGCGATTGACTGTTCCGAGTGGAAAGTGCCCTGACCGCCAGTGAAACCCTGACAAATTACTTTGGTATCTTTATTAATTAAAATTGACATTATTTGCCCTCCGCCGCAGCAACAACTGTTTGTGCTGCCTCTGATAGCGATGTCGCAGCAATAATGTTCAAACCACTTTCTGCTAATATCTTAGCGCCTAAATCCGCGTTGTTACCTTCCAGGCGAACCACAACCGGTACCGATACACCGACTTCCTCAACGGCTCCGATTACCCCTTCAGCAATCAGGTCGCAACGCACAATACCACCAAAGATATTGACGAATACCGCCTTCACATTGCTGTCTGAAAGGATGATTTTAAATGCTTCGCTGACACGCTCTTTGGTCGCGCCACCACCTACATCCAGGAAGTTGGCCGGCTTGCCACCGTATAGGTTAACAATATCCATTGTACCCATCGCCAGACCTGCACCGTTGACCATACAACCAATATTGCCATCTAAAGCAACATAGTTCAGTCCCCACTGTGCAGCATGCGCTTCACGCTCATCATCCTGTGAAGGGTCGTTCATATCACGAAGTCTTGGCTGACGGTACAATGCATTTGAATCAATGTTGATTTTGCCGTCAAGACACAGTAAGTCACCACTACCGGTAATCACTAACGGGTTGATTTCCAGCAGTGCCAAATCATATTTTGCAAACATGTTGCCAAGACCGATAAAGATCTTAACGAACTGTTTAATCTGATCACCTTGCAGGCCAAGTTTGAATGCAAGCTCACGCCCCTGATAAGGCTGAGGACCAACAAGCGGATCAATCGCAGCTTTATGAATCAGTTCCGGCGTTTCTTCAGCCACTTTCTCAATTTCAACACCGCCTTCGGTTGAAGCCATGAAGACAATACGACGACTTGAACGGTCAACCACTGCACCCAAGTACAGTTCACTGGCAATATCTGAGGCCGCTTCAACCAGAATTTTCGATACCGGCTGACCATTGGCATCTGTCTGATACGTCACTAAATTCTTACCCAACCATTTTTGAGCAAAATCACGGATACCGTCTTTCGTGTCGTGCAGTTCCACACCACCCGCTTTACCGCGGCCACCAGCGTGTACCTGGCACTTCACAACCCATTTATTACCACCGATTTTGCTGGCAGCTTCTGCGGCTTCTTGTGGCGTACTACAAGCGTAACCATCCGGAGTAGGCAGACCGAATTCTGCAAACAGCTGCTTGGCTTGATATTCATGCAAATTCATTGTGAGATTCCGTAGTATATTATTATTCCATAGAGCCCAATGGTCGGAGCATTAAGCTTTACGTCTGTAGGGTACTCATTATAAGTAGCCAACATGGTCCTTCCAAATCAAATTGGCAGAAGGCCAGACGTTGAGCAAGTCTAGCCTGATTTCGTTTAGCCGTCTAGAAATCTAAACGTTTATTCTTAAACATCCAGCAACAAACGGGTCGGATCTTCAAGAAGCTCTTTGATTGTGACCAAAAATCCGACAGATTCTCGTCCATCGATTAATCGGTGGTCATAGGAAAGAGCAAGGTACATCATTGGCAAAATTTCAATCTTGCCATCCACAGCCATCGGGCGCTCCTGGATTTTATGCATCCCCAGAATAGCCGCCTGCGGCGGATTGATGATCGGAGTCGACATCAGCGAGCCGAAGACACCACCGTTGGTGATAGTAAAATTACCGCCAGTTAAGTCTTCAACCGTTAATTTACCGTCACGTCCTTTCTCTGCCAGAGACTTAATGCCTTTTTCGACTTCTGCAACGCTCAGCATGTCGGTATCCCGGAGAACCGGTGTCACCAGCCCGCGAGGCGTTGAAACCGCAATACTAATATCGAAGAAATTGTGATAAACAATATCGTCACCATCGATCGAAGCATTAACTTCAGGATAGCGTTTCAGTGCTTCGGTTACGGCTTTGACATAAAAAGACATGAAACCAAGACGAATACCGTGTTTTTTCTCAAACAGGTCTTTGTACTGCTTACGCAGATCCATAATTGGCTTCATATTCACTTCGTTAAACGTGGTTAGCATCGCCGTGCTGTTCTTCGCTTCCAGCAGACGTTCCGCAACACGTTTACGCAGACGGGTCATCGGTACGCGTTTCTGAGTACGGTTAGTCGAAACCGCTACCTCGGGTTCTGTGATGGCTTCGGGGGCCGCTTTTTTCGCGGCAATATGAGCGTCAATATCTTCACGGGTAATTTTGCAGCCTACGCCTGTACCCTTCACTTCAGAGGGCTCGATACCTTGTTCCCCCAATAAACGGCGAACCGCCGGCGTTAACCAGTCGTTGGACTCTTCGGTCAGAGCAGCTTTATGACGCTTATCCGGTGACGGTGCCGTTTTTTCAGTTGTATCCTTGGTCGGTTCACCGGCAACAACACCCGGCTTAAGTTTAGCCAGTAATTGCTTTGATAAAACAGTTGCGCCTTCTTCTTGAATAATGGCCTCTAAAACACCGGCTTCAGGAGCAGGCACTTCAAGAACAACTTTATCGGTTTCAATATCAACCAATACTTCATCGCGCTGTACCGCTTCACCGGGCTTCTTATGCCAGGTTGCAACGGAGGCATCCGCAACTGATTCAGGTAAATCTGGAACCAGAATTTCAATTGTCATATCTGTGTTTTCCTTTTACTTCTAGTTCTAAATCGAGCATCAGTGCGTCATCGACTAACGCTTTTTGTTGTTTCATATGTACGGACATATACCCAACCGCGGGTGATGCTGACGCGGCACGTCCGGCATATTTCAAATTTAAACCAGCCGGAATAGCAGCACGGAAGTTATGCTGACTACAGTACCAGGCTCCCTGATTTTGCGGCTCTTCCTGACACCATACAAAATCAACCACATTGGTATACTGAGCAATCGCAGCCTGAACTTCTTCCATCGGGAACGGATAAAGCTGTTCAATCCGAACGATAGCGACATCATTCTGTTCACGCTGACGACGATGTTCTAACAGGTCGTAATACACTTTGCCCGAACAAAATACCACGCGTTTTACCTGACTGGCATCCAGCTCATCTACTTCCGGTATCGCAGCCTGGAATGTGCCGTTCATTAACTCATCAATGGTGGAAATACACAGAGGATGACGCAATAGGGATTTGGGTGACATCACGACTAAAGGACGACGCATTGGGCGTACTACCTGGCGGCGTAACATGTGATAAACCTGAGCCGGAGTCGAAGGTACAATTACCTGCATGTTCTGCTCCGCACACAACTGCAGATAACGCTCTAAACGTGCCGATGAGTGTTCAGGACCCTGTCCTTCATAACCATGCGGCAGCAGCATCGTCAGACCACATAAGCGCGCCCATTTTTGCTCACCGGAAGAGATAAACTGGTCAATAACCACCTGCGCGCCATTGGCGAAATCACCAAATTGTGCTTCCCAGATAGTCAGACCGCTCGGCTCCGCAGTAGCGTATCCATACTCAAAAGCCAGCACAGCTTCTTCAGATAAGACCGAATCAATAACCTGAAATGGTCCCTGATTGAAATGCAGATTACGCAGAGGAATATAGGTACTGGCATCATTCTGGTTATGCAGGACCGAATGGCGATGGAAAAAGGTACCGCGACCGGAATCCTGACCCGAAATACGAATGCGGTGCCCGTCATCCAGCAGGGTTGCATAGGCCATAATCTCAGCCATCCCCCAGTCCACGGCTTTTTCACCATGAAGCATGGAAACCCGGTCCTGATATACTTTCTGGACACGGCTCTGTAATTGATGGCTTTGCGGATATGAACAAACTTTGTTTCCGAGCTCTTTAAAACGCTCTTCAGGGAAGTGGCTCTTCCACTCTTCGTTCCATTCATGTAACAGGTAAGGCGACCAGTCAACGGAATGCATGGCCATCGGACGCCACTCTTTTACCACAACCTCTCCTTTGTCCAGAGCATCGCGATATTCGTTGACTAACTGAGTGGCGATATCAGTATCAGCATCGCTCCTTTCAATCAAAACATCCGCATAAATCTTCCTTGGCGTCGGATGTTTTTTGATTTTCTGATACATCAACGGCTGAGTTGCATTTGGCTCATCGGCTTCGTTATGCCCGTGACGGCGGTAACACACCAGATCAATGACAACATCACGTTTAAAGGTATTGCGGTAATCCAGCGCTATACGAGTGACGAAAGCAACGGCTTCGGGATCATCGGCATTCACGTGGAAAATCGGTGCCTGAACCATTTTTGCAATATCAGTACAATACATGGTCGAGCGGGTATCGCGCGGATTGGAGGTGGTGAATCCCACCTGATTGTTAATGACAATCCGGACCGTACCACCGACTTTAAAACCGCGTGCCTGAGACATGTTAAAGGTTTCAGCCACCACCCCTTGTCCCGCGACGGCCGAATCACCGTGCACCGTGATAGGCAACACTTTACTGCCATCTTTATCTTGCAGGCGATCCTGCCGGGCGCGTACCGATCCCATAACCACCGGGTTGACAATTTCGAGGTGTGACGGGTTAAATGCCAGCGCTAAGTGCACATTACCACCGGGTGTAGCAAAATCCGCTGAAAATCCCTGGTGATATTTAACATCCCCGGTTCCCCAGGTCTCATCATGCTTACCGGCAAATTCATCAAACAAATCCTGCGGACGTTTACCCAGCACGTTAACCAGCATATTCAGACGGCCACGGTGAGCCATGCCGATCACGACTTCCCGCATTCCCTGTTCACCCGCTCGGCGAATTAACTCTTTCGTCATCGGGATCAAAGCGTCCCCGCCTTCCAGAGAGAAACGTTTTGCACCGGGGAATTTTGCACCCAAATACCGTTCCAGCCCTTCCGCCGCGGTTAATTCATCGAGAAAAGTGATTTTTTCTTCGCGGGTAAAAGTAGGCTGACCAACCACCGACTCCAGCCGCTGCTGAATCCAGCGTTTTTGCTCGGTATCCGTCATATGCATATATTCAGCACCGATAGAACCACAATAAATTTTATCCAGTGATTCATAAATGTCTCTCAGTTGCATGGTTTCTTTACCAATTGCAAATGAGCCGACATTAAAGGTGTTTTCCATATCCTCATCGTTGAGGTTATGGAACGAAGGAGCTAATTCGGCGACAGGAGAACGCTGCCACAAATCGAGAGGATCAAGTTTTGCAGCTTCATGACCGCGAAAACGGTACGCGTTGATTAACTGTAAAACTCTTACTTGTTTTGCATCGACATCGGGATCACTAACTTGGACATTGTAATGCTTAGTCTCTTGAGCTAGTCGACGGAAGTAGTCACGGACACGCGAATGCGGTTGTTCTGCCGCCAGATCAGGACCGGGCAGGTCTTCAAAAACGCGTTTCCACTCCTCACTTACCAGATCGGGGTCACTTAAATAGAGTTCGTAGATATCTTCTACATACGTTGCATTGGCGCCAGCCAAGTGTGAAGACTCGAGCCATGCCTTCATCACGCCGTTGTGCATATTTTCCCTTAACTAGTAGTTTTTTTAACACATTGCTACGGCTGCTGCCGTGCTATCTGTTATGAAAAGCAGGTCCGGGGACCTGCAAATTTATTTATACCGAGCGTTTAATCAACATAGATTTAATATGACCAATCGCTTTTGTCGGATTTAACCCTTTAGGACAAACACTTACACAATTCATGATACCATGGCAACGAAAAACACTAAAAGCATCATCAAGATTTGATAATCGTTCATCCGTTGCAGTATCACGGCTGTCAATCAGCCAGCGGTAAGCAGCTAACAGTCCTGCAGGACCAATAAATTTATCCGGATTCCACCAGAATGAAGGGCATGACGTCGAACAGCAGGCGCACATAATACATTCATACAGTCCGTCTAAATGTTCCCTTTCTTCCGGTGATTGTAAATTTTCACGGGCAGGAGGTAAGCCCCCTTCTGAAATTAAGTATGGTCTTACTTTGGCATAATTGTCATAAAATTGTTGCATATCGACAATTAAATCACGAATTACCGGTAATCCGGGCAAAGGACGAATCACGATGTTATCGCCTTGCAGCTCCGAAAGTGGCGTAATACAGGCCAGACCGTTTTTACCGTTCATATTCAGCCCGTCTGAACCACATACCCCTTCACGACATGAACGACGAAATGCGATGGAAGGATCCTGCTCTTTAAGCAGAATCAGGGCATCCAGCACCATCATGTCCGAACCGTCCGGTACATCAAGCATGTAATCCTTCATATAAGGCTTTTGGTCAACGTCCGGATTATAACGGTACAAAGAGAAGTTAAGTTTCATTAATCTGTCCTCCTCTAGTATGTACGAATTTTCGGCGGGAACGCTTCACGGTAAACTGGCGCCATGTTCACATCACGCTTATTCATCGATTCCGTTTCCGGATTGTAAATTGAGTGACACAGCCAGTTTGCATCATCGCGATCAGGATAATCAAAACGGGCATGAGCACCCCGGCTTTCCGTGCGGTAGTTAGCCGCGACCGCAGTAGAGAACGCCGTTTCCATCAGATTATCCAGCTCCAGACACTCGATACGCTGAGTGTTAAATTCACCTGATTTATCAGCAAGATGGGCATCTTTAAGACGCTCACGGATAACCTTAAGTTCCGCCAGACCATCGGCCATAGCTCCGCCTTCGCGAAACACCGAAAAGTTATGTTGCATACACTGCTGCAGATCTTTACGAATTTGCACCGGATCCTCACCACCAGTACTGTTTTCCCAGCGCAGATAACGGGACAATGACGCTTCAATGTCCGATTCTGATGCCGGACGGGTTTCTGCCTGTGCTGCCAGTGTTTCACCCAGATGCAGGCCTGTTGCCCGGCCAAACACCACTAAATCAAGCAATGAGTTGCCACCCAGCCGGTTCGCACCATGCACGGATACCGAGGCGATTTCACCGCAGGCAAACAATCCCTGCACATCGACATCCTGTCCGGCTGCCGTCTGTTTAATCGCCTGGCCGGATACCTGAGTCGGGATCCCGCCCATCATGTAGTGGCAGGTAGGAATAACCGGAATAGGTTCTTTCACCGGATCAACGTGCGCAAATGTACGCGATAACTCACAGATGCCCGGCAAACGGGATTCCAGCACTTCCTGACCTAGATGATCAAGTTTGAGCTTGATATGCGATCCCCATGGACCTTCACAGCCCCGGCCTTCGCGAATTTCAATCATCATGGAACGGGCGACGACATCACGGCCCGCCAGATCTTTGGCATTCGGAGCATAGCGCTCCATAAACCGTTCACCATCTTTATTCAGCAGGTAACCACCTTCACCTCGACAGCCTTCCGTAACCAGAACTCCCGCTCCGGCAATACCGGTCGGATGGAACTGCCACATCTCCATATCCTGCACCGGCACGCCAGCGCGCAATGCCATACCGACACCATCGCCGGTATTAATGTGTGCATTGGTGGTCGAAGCATAAATCCGTCCGGCGCCTCCGGTTGCAAGAATGGTCGCCTTGGATTTGAAATAGCAGATTTCACCGGTTTCCATGCACAACGCGGTACAACCCATGATCGCCCCGTCCTGGTTTTTCACCAGATCCAGTGCGTACCATTCAGAAAAGATGGTCGTTTTATGTTTGATGTTTTGCTGATACAGAGTATGAAGCAATGCATGACCGGTCCGGTCTGCCGCGGCGGCAGTACGAGCAGCCTGCTCACCACCGAATTCTTTTGACTGGCCGCCAAACGGACGCTGGTAGATTGAACCATCCTCAAACCGGGAAAACGGCAGCCCCATTTTCTCAAGTTCAATCACTGATTCAGGACCATTTTTGCACATATATTCGATCGCGTTCTGGTCACCGATATAATCGGATCCCTTCACCGTATCGTACATATGCCACTGCCAGTTATCTTTATGCGAATTTCCTAACGCAACCGTAATACCGCCCTGAGCAGAAACCGTATGAGACCGGGTCGGAAATACTTTTGAAAGAAGGGCGCAAGACAAACCTTGCTCTGATATTTGCAGTGCGGCACGCATACCTGCACCACCGGCGCCGATTACCACGGCATCAAATTGACGAACTGGAATAGTCACTTAAGCACCCCACAATACAAATAAACCAGAAAAGAAGTATCCCAACAACGCGGCGATAACCACGAGTTGCAGCAAACCACGTATTTTGGCGCTCTTGACATAATCGGTCAGAACTTGCCACAAACCGATCCAGCCATGAATCAATACGCCGGTTAATGCCAGCATAGTAAACACTTTAGTGAAGGTACTGCCGAAAAAAACACTCCAGTCCGAATAATGAATATCTCCGGAAAACACAAAGAAACCAACCATATACAAAGTATAGAGGGTTATGATAATCGCCGTAGCACGAACCAGAAGAAAATCGTGCACACCATTACGTCCAACAGAAGAAACATTCCTCACCATACCAAAACACCTCCGAAAAACACCAGAATTAGCGTGACGACAAATGCAATCTTCGCTGTTTTAGTACCAGATTCGAGTTCTTCGAAATATCCGAGGTCCATAATCAGATGGCGGATACCGCCAACTATATGGTAAGCTAACGCAGTTACAATTCCCCACAACACCAACTTAACGAAGAAGCTATCTACAATGTTCACAGCGAACTGAAAACCTTCGGGGGACGATAGTGAGATCGATAGCAGCCACAGCAAAATCCCAACAGCAACAAACATTATCACACCCGATACGCGATGAAGGATGGATGCGATAGCAGTAATGGGAAAGCGAATGGTCTGCAAATCGAGATTGACAGGTCTTGACTTACTTTCTTTCACAGGCTTGCTCACTCAGCTCTATTG
>JBNKRC010000077.1:0-9315 GCA_050296215.1 Vibrio sp.
GATTATCGATAAAAACGGAAAAATTATCGCTAAAGGCATTAGTGCCTATTCAAATGAAGATTTAGAACTGATTATTGGCAAACATAGTAAAGATATCCTGGATATCTTAGGGCATGACTATGGCGCTGAAGTGATCCATCGTGACGACATGGTGGTCATACAAGAATAAATGGGGTGTATCGTGGATTTAACAAACATGGGAAAAGCGGCTAAACAGGCGGCTTTTCAACTGGCAACGGCATCAACAGCGCAAAAAAATCGCGCATTAAGCTTGATTGCCGATGAACTGGAAGCGAATTCAGCGGCCATTCTGGCCGCTAATGCAATTGATATTGAACAGGGCAGGGCTGCGGGTTTAAGTGATGCTCTGTTAGATCGCCTGCTGCTTAATGAAACTCGCCTGAAAGCCATTGCGGCGGATGTGCGTAATGTAATCAGTCTGAATGATCCGGTCGGCAGTGAGATGGACAGCCGCGTACTGGAAAACGGCATGAGCCTGGCGAAGCGCCGCGTTCCGCTTGGCGTAGTTGGTGTTATTTATGAAGCTCGCCCTAATGTGACGATCGATATTGCCGCATTGTGCCTGAAAACCGGTAACGCCAGTATTCTGCGTGGCGGTAAAGAGACGTTCAATTCTAATATGGAGCTGGTGAAAGTCATTCAGTCTGCATTAGAAAAGGCGGAACTGCCGTTAGCGTCAGTTCAGTATATTGAAAAACCGGATCGTGAACTGGTTGGTCAACTACTTAAACTTGATCAGTATGTGGATATGATTATTCCTCGCGGTGGTGCTGGTCTGCATAAAATGTGTCAGGAAAACAGCACGATCCCGGTTATTATCGGTGGGTTCGGTATCAGTCATATTTTTGTGGATGCCAGTGCTGATCTTGAACGCTCAGTTGTTGTGGTTGAAAACTCGAAAGTTCAGCGTCCGTCTGCATGTAACTCTCTGGATACGTTATTGGTTCACCAGGATATTGCAGAGTCGTTTTTAGCCAAGTTAGTGCAAAAACTGAATGATAAAGTTGCGTTTGTGGCTGAAGAAAAAGCCAAAGCACTGATGCCTCTGGCGAAAGATATCCGCGATGCTAAAGCCGGTGATTTTGACACAGAATGGCTTAGCTATACATTAGGCGTTAAAGTGGTTGCCGATGTGAAAGAAGCGATCGAGCATATGCGGGAACATAACGCGAGTCATTCGGATGCGATCATGACCAATGATCTGTACAACGCTGAGCTGTTTATTAACTCAGCAGGTTCGGCGGCGGTGTATGTCAATGCATCAACCCGTTTTACCGACGGTGCTCAGTTTGGTTTAGGTGCCGAAGTGGCCGTATCCACGCAAAAACTTCATGCCCGTGGTCCGATGGGACTGGAAGAACTCACCAGCTATAAGTGGGTGGGCAAAGCGGATTACCTTGCCCGAAGCTAAAGCCTGAATTGGAGGGGATATGCACTGTCCTTTTTGCTCTGAGAATGAGACTAAAGTGATTGATTCGCGTCTGGTGGCTGATGGCCATCAGGTGCGTCGCAGACGGGAATGTCTTAAATGCCATGAACGTTTTACCACCTTTGAAACGGCCGAACTGGTGATGCCGCGCGTGATTAAATCGAATGGTAACCGCGAACCTTTTGACGAAGATAAGATGGCCAGCGGTATGATGCGGGCTCTGGAAAAACGTCCGGTGAGTTCCGATGCGATTGAACTTTCTTTAAGCGTAATTAAATCTCAGCTACGGGCAACCGGGGAACGGGAAGTGCCGAGTGAAATGATTGGTAATCTGGTCATGGAGCAGCTGAAAGTACTCGATAAAGTTGCTTATATCCGTTTTGCGTCGGTTTATCGCAGTTTTGAAGACGTGCGCGAATTCGGCGAAGAAATTGCGAAATTAGAGGATTAGAAGACGGTCATATGTCGGCATTTTCCAGCTTTGATTATCAGATGATGAACCGGGCACTCCACCTGGCACAAAAAGGGCGCTTTACTACTGCCCCCAATCCTAATGTGGGTTGTGTGATTACTCAGGGTGTATCGATAGTCGGTGAAGGTTATCACGCCCGGGCCGGAGAACCTCACGCTGAAGTCCATGCGCTGCGTATGGCGGGAGATAAAGCGAAGGGAGCAACGGCTTACGTTACGCTGGAGCCATGTTCTCACCACGGGCGTACCCCGCCTTGTGCAGAAGGCCTGATTAAAGCCGGAGTGGCGAAGGTTATCTGTGCGATGAGTGATCCTAACCCGTTAGTCGGCGGGAAAGGTTTCGGGATGTTGCGTAACGCCGGTATCGAAGTTCAGGTTGGATTATTAGAAGCGGACGCCAAGGCGCTCAACCGTGGCTTCATTAAAAGAATGATTCATGGGGTACCATTTGTTCAGCTGAAAATGGCAGCCACTCTCGACGGTCAGACTGCGCTGGCAAATGGTAAAAGTCAGTGGATTACTTCGCCGGCAGCTCGTCGGGATGTTCAGGCATACCGGGCGATAGCCGGAGCGATCCTTTCAACCAGCCAGACTGTGCTGGCGGATAATGCGTCGCTGGCTGTCCGTTGGGATGAATTACCCGACTCAGTGAAAGAGAGTTACCCGCAATCGGAATTACGCCAGCCGAAGCGAATTATTTTAGACCGCCGCCAACAACTGACTCCTGACTTGCGTTTGTATCAGGATACCACTTCTGATGTTGTCCGGGTCGCAGCAGAAAACGCCGATATCTGCATTGCAGGTAATTCACAAGAACAACTGGATTTGCCGGCATTGATGGCGGCTCTCGGCGAGCAACAGGTGAATCACCTTTGGATCGAAGCCGGCGCGACACTGGCCGGAAGTTTGCTCAAAGAAAAACTGGTCGACGAGATTATTCTGTATCTGGCACCGAAATTGATCGGCAGTGACGGGCGAGGGCTGTTTGCCGCACTCGGACTGACCGAAATGAGTGATGTCATTGAATTAGACATCAAAGAAATTATTCAAGTTGGTGCGGACATTCGTATTACCGCTCAACCTAACTACAAGATTTAGCACATTATGTTTACAGGCATTGTTGAGGCAGTCGGCAGTCTGGCCGCACTTACTGCAAAAGGTGAAGATATCAGTATCCGGGTTAATGCCGGATCGCTGGATATGTCAGATGTAAAACTGGGCGATAGTATTGCTACGAACGGTGTGTGTCTGACGGTCGTGGCGATGACTTCAGGCAGTTATACGGCTGATTTATCGGTAGAGACGCTGAAAAAAACCGGATTTGCCAACTATAAGGTCGGCGATAAGGTTAACCTGGAAAAAGCGATGTTGCCGACCACCCGTTTCGGCGGGCATATTGTCTCCGGTCACGTAGATGGTGTGGGTGAAATTATCGAAAGAAATCACGTTGGCCGCGCAATTGAGTTTTGGGTCGCAATGCCTGGCGAGATTAGCAAATATGTGGCGGAAAAGGGATCGATTACCGTTGATGGTATCAGCCTGACCGTGAATGACTTACGCAAAAATGCGTTCAAACTGACGATTGTTCCGCATACTTCTTCTGAAACGACCATTAATGATTTCCAGGTTGGCCGCAAAGTGAACCTGGAAGTGGATGTAATGGCCCGTTATTTAGAGCGGCTGATTTCAGCGAAAGAAGAAGCTGAACCTCAGTCAAAATTAACCATGGAATTTTTACAGAAGCACGGATTTGCCTAGTATTTTATAGGTTACAGGGCCTTATTCTGATTGGGTTTAAGGTCAAATAGCAATAGATATTGCTAGCTAAATTATGCTAGAATCCGGCGATTCTCACGTATGAACAGAGTTTAAAGGAAAGCTTATGAAAGTGATCGAGGGTGGTTTCCCGGCACCAAGTGCAAAAATTGCTATCGTGATTTCTCGTTTTAATAGTTTTATTAACGACAGTCTTCTTGATGGTGCAATCGATACTTTAAAACGTCATGGACAAGTTGCTGACGACAATATCACAGTAGTTCGTTGCCCGGGAGCAGTTGAGCTGCCATTACTGGCTCAGCGAGTTGCAAAAACGGGTAAGTTCGACGCGATTGTATCTCTGGGTACGGTTATTCGTGGTGGTACGCCGCACTTTGAATATGTATGTAGTGAGATGAATAAAGGTCTGGCTCAGGTTTCTCTTCAGTACGATATCCCGGTAGCATTCGGTGTCTTGACTGTTGATACTATCGACCAGGCAATTGAACGCGCAGGAACCAAGGCTGGTAATAAAGGTGCAGAGGCTGCACTAAGCGCGCTTGAAATGGTTAATGTTCTTTCAGAAATCGATTCCTAATGGGGGCAAGTGTGAAACCAGCCGCACGTCGTAATGCACGTCAATTCGCTTTACAAGCTATTTATTCATGGCAGATCACCAAAGATGATGTTGCAAATATTGAAGCGCAATTTCTATCGAATGGTAAATATGATGATGAAGAGCATATTGCCAATGAACCAGCGTTGCAAGCGCCCGAAACAGATGTGGATTACTTCCGTGATTTACTTGTTGGCGTGATTACAAATACCAACGCGTTGGATGCTAAGATCCGTCCGTATACTGCTCGCCCGATGCAAGATTTGGATATGATGGAACTGGCATTGTTACGTCTGGCTATGTATGAAATGAGTTATCGTGATGATGTGCCTTATAAGGTTGTTATCAACGAGGCGATCGAACTGGCAAAAGTATTTGCCGCAGAAGATAGCCATAAATTCGTTAACGGTGTACTGGATAAAGCCGCACCGCATGTACGTAAAAAATAGTCGTAAATTCTGAAAAAAGGTCAGCTATAATGCTGACCTTTTTTATGTGTTTGATTGAATGGAACTGAGTGATGCGAACAAAATGAATTCGATTCCGCAAACCGCTCAAAACATCCATGTATCGCTAAGCAGAGGGCATCCATGCCCTCTGACGTTTGCTCCATCGAACACATTTTATTGAGTAAAATATCCCACATACCTGGTATAAAACCTCTAGGAATCAAAATGCCCGGAGAATTTAGTTTAATTAAACGTTACTTTACGAATCGTCAGAATCAGCGCAAGGATGTCGACCTTGATATCGGTGATGATTGTGCGATAGTCAAAGTTCCGGAAAACTCACGCCTTGCGATCACAACGGATACCATGGTTGCCGGAACTCATTTTTTGCCCGGTGCGAATCCGGCCTGGGTCGCGCATAAAGCATTGGCTTCTAACATCAGCGATTTAGCTTCAATGGGAGCAACACCGGCCTGGTGTACCTTGTCCGTTTCTTTACCTGAGGTGGATGAAGCCTGGTTAGAATCTTTCAGCGCCGCATTTTTTGAGCTGGCCGACTACTACAATATAAAACTGATAGGTGGCGATACCACCAAAGGTCCGCTAAGTATTACTCTCACAGTACATGGCTTTTTACCCAATGAATATGCATTAACCCGGGATAAAGCGCGTGCCGGAGACTGGATTTATGTCACCGGCAACCTCGGAGACAGTCAGGCCGGATTAGATGTCATCCTGAATCCGGAAAAACGTACTGAGGCGTTTGCTGATGTATTGGAAAAACGCCATTACCTGTCAACGCCACGAGTTCTGGCAGGACAGGCGTTGCTAAATGTTTCGAGCTGTGCGATTGATATTTCTGACGGTCTGATTGCCGATTTACAGCATATTTTAGACCGTTCACAGGTCGGTGCTAGTATCGATGTCAGCCTGCTGCCGGTGTCCGATGAACTTGTCGCCTTTTTGGATGGTGACAAAACCAAAGCCCGGCAGTATGCACTGACCAGTGGCGAAGAGTATGAATTGTGTTTTGTTGTTCCATCGTATAACCGGGGGGCACTAGACAGCCATTTAAGTCACTGCCGTACACCTTATACCTGTATCGGACAAATTCGCGGTAAAGAAGGGCTGGAGCTGCATGATGATGGTAAAAAGCTTAACTGGCAGCTGAAAGGTTTTGATCATTTTGGAGATGAGGCAAATGAGTAACCCTAAAAGTCATTTAAATCTGTCTAATCCATGGCATTTGCTCGCAACCGGATTTGGCAGCGGACTATCACCGGTGGTACCCGGTACAATGGGAACTGCGGCTGCAGTCATTCCGTATTTAGCATTAGCTCATCTTCCGCTCTGGGCGTATTTGGCAGTCTGTCTGGCCGGTGCCTGGATTGGCGTGACGATTTGCCAGAAAACATCCGATGATATGGGCGTGCATGACCACGGTTCTATCGTGTGGGATGAATTTATCGGTTTGTGGATCACGATGTTAGTGGTACCGGCTGCCGGGTTAGATATCTACGAATGGAAATGGCTAATCGGCGGATTTGTCCTGTTCCGCTTCTTCGATATGGTCAAACCCTGGCCTATCGGCTGGCTGGATAAACGGGTTCACGGCGGCTTTGGCATCATGATTGATGATATTGTGGCTGGTGTGATGGCCGGGATCTGCCTGGCATTGTGGGTGATATTTTCTTAGAGAAATACCGGCTGTAACTCTGACGTTTCTGATATTTACCATCCTCTTCTGTCCTAACGGAACACATACTATAAATTGACGACGCGATTAAAAGTGTGTGTCCCGTAAGCGATCCCCTTAACATCACAAATCCTCTCCAGTATCTATACTTAGCGCATGCTCATAACACCTCAGACTCAAAGGCAGGCTGATATGAATCGTAAAGTCGAAACAGATGTTGCCATTATCGGTGCTGGTACCGCTGGTCTCTATGCGCTCAGGGAAATAAAAAAGGCGGGTAAATCGTTTGTCATGATTGATTCTGGCCCGTTGGGGACCACTTGTGCCCGTGTGGGTTGCATGCCATCTAAAGTGGCTCTGCACGCTGCACACCTGTGGCAGATTAAAGATGAATTTCACAAAGTAGGAATTTCGGGAAGTGAAGGGTTAACTATTGATCTGAACAGAACCTGGAATTATCTGCGGGGAATGCGCGATAAATTCAGTAGCGGAGCCACAAATAAAACGGAATCGGCCGCCGGGAAAAATCTGTTATTGGGGAGGGCGAAATTTATTTCACATACCGAAATTGAAGTCACTACCAAAGATGAAACGATACTGGTCCGTGCACAACAAGTCGTTATTGCCAGTGGTTCTCGCCCGGTTGTTCCTGGCTGGCTTGAACCTGTAAAAGATAAAGTTGTGACGACCGATGAGTTATTTGAATTGCCGGAATTACCAAAGCGAATAGGCGTTCTCGGATTGGGAGCCATTGGCCTTGAAATGGGACTGGCTTTATCCAGATTGGGATTATCCGTAACGGGGGCTGATTTGGCACCTGCCATAGCCGGAATTACCGACCCGGTGTTAGCCGCAAAAAGCGAAGCCATTTTTTCTCAGGAGATGACGATCTGGCTTGGTGATGCCGTTAGTGTTGAGCCGACTGAGAATGGCGTGCTGATGCGTAGTGGTGAACGAGAAACGGAAGTGGACTTGTTGGTGTGTGCGTTAGGGCGCAGGCCGAATACGGATCGATTAAATCTCAGTGAAGCAGGTTTTCCGCTGGATTCTCGCGGTGTCCCTCTGTTTAATCCTGAAACTATGCAAATTAACGATCTTCCCGTTTTTATGGCAGGTGACATTGATGGATTTCGTCCTCTGATGCATGAGGCGGCAGACGAAGGGGTTATTGCAGGTCTGAATGCGGCTCGAGATGTGCAGCGTTATGAACGAAAAGTCTCATTGGGTATTGCCTTTACTTCCCCCGACGTTTGCAGTATTGGTGCCCGTTGGAACGAACTTGATGAATCCGAATTATGTATTGGAGAAGCAAGTGGGGAGACCATTGGCAGGGCAATAATCATAGGGGCACAAAGTAGTGTGGTTCGTATCTACGCTGAAAAAACCACAGGCAGATTACTTGGTGCAGGTATAATTGCTGAGAGGGGAGAACATCTGGCACACCTTTTAGCATGGGCAATTCAGCGAGGTGAAACGGTACACTCACTATTACAAATGCCGTTTTACCATCCGGTAATGGAAGAAATGCTACAAACAGCATTGCAAAGCACTGCGAGAGCATGTAAATCGAGCTTTTCTTAGCCTTTTCTCTTCGCGGGAGACCCACCTTAAAGAAGAGCGCCGCTTAAGGTGTGTGTCCCGCTACGAAAATTCGTATTATACTTGGTTCTTATCATTTGACTTTAGTCTCAGCTCCACCGCCTATATGGATAAATGACGGTGCTGGTGCTTTTTTATACGGAAATTCGACTCGATGACGAGAAAAAAATACACGTGGATTCTGATTATATTGATAATGTGTGGGTTTATAACCACAGGGTGGATTAGCTATAACGTCGCACATACAACTCTCGAAACACAAATCCAGACAGACTCCCTGCCTTTAACCAGTGACAATATCTATTCAGAAATTCAGCAGGATCTGATTCGTCCTATCTTTATCTCATCTTTAATGGCGCAGGATACCTTTGTCAGGGACTGGACCCTGTCGGGGGAACAATCACCGGATAAAATCATTCAGTATTTACGAGAGATTAAAAATCAATATGGTACGGTGACCAGTTTTTATGTATCTGAAGCTACGCGGAATTATTACCACAATACCGGTATTCTTAAACAAGTATCAGAAGATGATCCTCACGACGCCTGGTATTTCCGGGTAAGACGTCAGGATCCGGGTAAAGAGTATGAAGTGAATATCGATCGCGATACGGCAAATCCATCTCAAATAGTGGTGTTTGTAAACTATCGGGTCTATGACTTTCAGCATCGTTTTATTGGCGTGATTGGTGTCGGACTAAGTTCGAGTGCTGTTTCCGCTTTCATTGAGAAATATAAAAAACGTTATAAACGCGAAATTTATTTTATTAATGATTCTGGTGAGGTCACTCTTCATGGCGATGAAAATTTAGGCTTTAAATCCATTCAGGAAAAAGAAGGACTTAAAGATCTGTCGACTCAGATACTGACGACCCCAAGCCTGACGAGCAGCTATCGGGCAAATGGCGAACAAATCTATGTCAGCAGCCGTTGGGTGGACGAATTTCAGTGGTACATAATGGTCCAGCAAAAGGACCGTTTTGATCATAACGTATTTGTACAATCTTTAATCAGTAATGTGGCGATTAGCATTTTGGTCGCACTGACGGTTTTATTTGTTTCACACCTGACTTTTCGTGGCTATCAGTCCCGGCTTGAACAGATGGCGACGACGGATAAATTAACCGGAGTTTATAACCGGCAGGCATTCGATGACATAGCCACCAGACTTATCAAAGAAACGGACACAAATTCTTCGCCATTGTCTCTGGCCATACTCGATATCGATCATTTTAAAGTGATAAATGACACCTATGGTCACCAGATTGGTGATTATACA
>JBNKRC010000078.1:0-9303 GCA_050296215.1 Vibrio sp.
ATGTAGACCAGAACCACCGGACCAACACCTAAAAAGTAATCTCGAAGATAATAGATAATCCATTCAAAAAAATAGACAAGAATGGCCACCGGCAACACCCGGCTGTAATTCATTCGAATCAAATGCCGGTTAAACTCTTCTCGTAACTCTTCCGGCACCTTCAGCAGAACAAAGGAAATGGCTGACATCATACAACGCTTGCTAACCATTACTGTTAATCCACTCTCTTAACAGATGAATATCATTTTTGTATTCATTTTTTATCTCTTCTGTCCAGTCTGTAATATTTTCCCACCATGCAGGAGAGTCGGGTGACTGGGCTTTCTGTGCAACTCTCTGAATGCGGGCCAATCCGATTGAACCGGCGGCACCTTTAATTTTATGCGCTTCAGAAACAATACCATCTTGATCTTTTGCCACCATATTTGAATCCAACACCTCAATGTAGCTCGGCATCATGTCTTCAAACATCTTAATACTCTCAAGCACAGGTTGAATCCCGACAATATCAATATACGAATTAAGCATCTCTAAATCCAACACCTGACCCATTATTTCATCAGATTCCGATTTGACTCCGGCACCGGATTCTGGTGCGACAACATCGGCATGATCCGGTGACTGCTTATAACACCATTTTTCGATCACCGATTTTACGGCTGTGACAGAAAGTGGTTTACTAATCGCATCATCCATACCTTTGTCCAGATACTCGTTTTTATCTTTAAGCAGATTAGCGGTTAATGCCACCAGCGGCGGAAGCGGAACTTCACTCCCTTCATATTCTTTTCTGAAAAATGCCGCGACATCAAATCCCGTCATATCGGGTAACTGAATATCAAGAAAGACAAGGTCAAACTCTGCCGGAATAAAGCGCAGTTTCGCTTCTTCACCGCTCATTGCCACCGTCACTGAATGGCCCATACTTTCAAGTAATGAACGGGCGACCGTAACATTCAGTTCAATGTCTTCAACCATGAAGATATTAAGATGTTTATATGGTAACGTTAGTTGTGACTGCTTTCCCGGGTCCCCGGCCAGCGGAACAGATAAAGTCACGGTAAAGGTACTGCCGAAACCGTCTTCGCTGGAAACGGTAATGTCACCATTCATCAAATTCATAAGTTGTTTCGATACCGCCAGTCCGATACCGGTACCGACGGCATGAAGATTATCTTTACCGCTTTTAACCTGATAATACATGGCAAAGATTTTATCCAGTTCTTTCTCCGGAATACCGATACCGGTATCTTCTATCTCAATGGTAATAAACGCCTGCTCTTCATCCGTATCGGCACGGATACTGACAACCACCCCCCTTCTTTGGTAAACTTGGTCGCGTTGCTCAGCAAATTCCATAACACCTGACGCAATCGCGTCCCATCTACTTTAATGTAAGAGGGCAGTTCGGTCAGGCGTTCCATATCGAAACGCAGACCTTTTTGCCGGGCCATTAATGCAGCCAGACTTTCTAACTCAGCAACAAACTCCTCGAAGTTGAGCGTATCCGGCAGTAACTCCAGCTTACGCCGGTCAAACTTATCCATATCAATAATATCGTTAAAGATATTACCCAGCGTCACCGCACTGACATGAATGGTCTGCATATACTTACGCTGATCATCATTCAGCGTCGTATCAAGCAACATCCGGCTTAAACCGACAATCCCGTTAAGCGGTGTGCGCAATTCGTGGCTGATAGTAGAGATAAATGTTGTTTTATCCCGGCTCGCTTTCTCCAGAGACTCTTCATACCGTTTGCGTTCGGTAATATCACGACCGAAACCGACCAAGCCTAAATGATGTCCGTCATTGCTGTAGAAAGGTACTTTTCGTAATTCAAAATAGCTTTTGTGTCCATCAGGGTATTCAAGCCACTGCTCATAGGTAATCGAACGATTTTTCTTAAATACGACTTCATCAGTATCAACAATAGTCTGAGCAATCTCCTTACGATAGACGTCCCAGGGGGTTAGCCCCACCAGTTCACTCTCTGTACGCCCGGTTAATTCTTCCATTGCCCGGTTACAGCCGGAAAATACACCATTCGAATTCCGGTAATAGATAAGATCCGGAGACGCATCAATGAATGAACGTAGCAGTGCGGTTCGTTCCGCCAGCTCAAGCTGGGTCTGTTCACGCTGATAGACTTCATTTTCCAAATCTGCCATCGCTTCTTCACGCGCTTCTTCAGCTTTAATCCGTTCTTCAATTTCCTGGTTTAACTTAGCTATATTTTGCTGAAGCTGGTAATTAAGTTCCTGATCTCTGGCCCGCATATCCTTTAGTTTAGATACCAGTTTGGACAGACGCTGGCGGGATTCTTCCAGTTGATCAACCACCACCGACAAAAAATAAACAGCCCATGGAGTAATTATCAGCCCAAAGAATATTGAACGGATAATATCAATATTATCGACATAACCATTTAAGGCGAGTGTGATACCGACCTGTACCACAACCGCAAGAGCCACCAGAGCAAGTGCCAGTAAAATAGAGAAACGTAAAATACCCAGTTTAACCAGCAGATCTACGTAATACTGAGCAAGATTTTTCATCGGCTTCATGCATGGCTCCGAACAAATATTAATATCAAGCAGTTAAGTGTGCGTTTATTGCATAAATGCATAGCGAAGTCTACGCATTCACTGGTGATTAACCGGTGCGGCTATCTTCTTAAACCAGGGAACCCTGTTCGCCATCAACATTTAACCGCTTAGCAATTTCGGTCATCGCTAACCAGCGGTTCTCACACCAGAGCGGTGCCAGCAATGTTGGCCGGCGAGCCGCTGATGACACGCGGTGATACACCACCTCTTTCGGCGTGCGTCGAATCATTTCACTGGCGGTTGTTACGTATTGCTCTAAGGTTAATTCTTCAAGTCGTCCGGCTCGCCATGCTTTAGCCATAGTACTGCCTTCAACGATATGCAGGCTATGCAATTTAATTCCATCTGTACCGACCTCCAGTACTTTCTCAAGAGTGTCCAGGTTGTCCTGGTGTCCCTCTCCGGGCAGGCCGACAATCAGATGAGTACACACTTTTAACCCCAGAGCCCGCGCTTTTTGCGCGACTTCTTTATAGCAGGCAAAATCATGACCGCGGTTAATCCGCTTTAACGTCTGATCGTTAGCTGTCTGTAACCCCAGTTCCAACCAAACTTCATACCCCTGCTGCTGATACCCGCTCAGCAGATCGAGCACGGCTTGCGGAACACAGTCAGGTCGGGTTCCGACACACAAACCGACGATATCCGCCCCTTTCAGCGCCTCTTCATACATTTTCTTTAATACCTGAACTTCGGCATAGGTACTGGTGTATGCCTGAAAATAAGCCAGATATTTGTTGGCTCGGGTAATTTCACCGGCACGGGCGGATAATTGTTCCTCTATTGAATGTTGCTGACTGGATTCATCGACAAAAGAAGAAACATTGCAAAAAGTGCAGCCACCACGACCGATGGTTCCGTCCCGATTGGGACAACTGAATCCGCCATGCAAAGTCAGCTTATGTACTTTTTCTCCATAACGCTGCTTTAAATCACGTCCAATCGTATTTACTAATTCGTGTAACTGCTTCACTCACTACCTCAACTGCTTAAATTTTCCGCTTACCAATTGCATAAAAAGTTACAACTTTGCAATTTTCAACCACCAGTTTAACTGCCGTTGAAATCGACAAACCTAGCAGGCATCAATAAATACGCGAAATTAAAAGAATTCCGGGCTAATGTTGAAATAATGTAAACACCAATCAATCTGCATAACAAAAAAAATGTGCAATAAAAGCGAGTTTTCGTTGGAATTCCGCGTAACAAAATTGTAGGATACTTATTCTTTAACGCTGGCATTTGTGATTTTTTTAACATTTTGTCCGTGGAAAATTCGGTGATATTCAGACCCCACCTATATAATGTTCTGAAAAAGAAACAATAATAAATTGAATATCACGTTGGACTGTTTTTCTCACAATATTTTTCCTGTGAGATACGGAAAGGACTCAAACCGACGTTACACGTCAGTTTCGAATCATAACAATGAAAGGACCAGTCGCATGTAAAGGCTAAGGGCTTACTCCCTTGGCCTAGATGCGTCTCGATTTAACTGGAAGGATGTATCTATATGGTAGATAGAGAGCAGAATTCACAAGGACTATACACTCCAGAGCTGGAGCATGACGCTTGTGGTATCGGTTTCGTCGCTCATCTGAAGAATCGTAAGTCTCATGAAGTCGTTACTCAAGCATTAGATATGCTGGCTCGCATGGAACACCGCGGTGGTCAGGGTTGCGATCCATGCAGCGGTGACGGTGCAGGTATTCTTTTACAGAAGCCTCACGAATTTCTTCTGGAAGAAGCGGTAAAACTTGGCATTAAACTTCCGTCATTTGAGAAGTATGGTGTCGGTGTCGTTTTATTCCCTAAAGACGAATATAAGCGCGAGCAATGCAGAGATATTCTGGAGCGTAATGCTAAACGCCTGGATCTTGAAATTTTGGGCTATCGTGTACTGCCTACCGATAACTCAATGCTGGGTGCAGATCCGCTTTCTACTGAGCCACAATTTGAACATGTATTCGTATCCGGTGGCCCGAGTACAACACCAGAAGAACTGGAACGTAAACTGTACGTTCTGCGTAACTATACAGTACGCGTATGCCTGGAAAGTGTGTCGAATATCAGCGATGAGTTTTATATCAACTCGATGTCTTACAAGACATTAATCTATAAAGGTCAGCTGACGACTGAGCAAGTACCCCAATACTTCTTAGATCTACAGAATCCAACGATGGTGTCTGCACTTGCACTGGTACACTCTCGTTTCTCTACCAATACTTTCCCGAGATGGCGTCTGGCTCAGCCTTTCCGTTATATCGCACATAACGGTGAGATTAACACTGTCCGCGGTAACCTGAACTGGATGAAGGCTCGTGAAGCGATTCTTGAATCAAATCTGTTCACTAAAGCTGAAATCGACATGCTTCTGCCTATCTGTCAGGAAGGTATGTCTGATTCATCGAACTTCGATATGGTACTGGAACTTCTGGTACTTTCAGGACGTCCGCTTGAACATGCTCTGATGATGATGATCCCTGAAGCATGGCAAGAAAACAAAAACATGGATCCGAAACGCCGTGCGTTCTATCAGTACCACGCGAATATCATGGAACCATGGGATGGTCCGGCATCAGTATGTTTCACCGATGGTGTCACAGTAGGTGCAACTCTTGACCGTAACGGTCTGCGTCCATCACGTTATACCGTGACTAAAGATAACTTCCTGATCATGGCCTCTGAATCTGGTGCCGTTGATATCGAACCGGAAAATATTGAGTACCGTGGTCGTCTGCAACCAGGTCGTATCTTCGTTGCTGATCTGGAAGAAGGCCGTATCATTTCTGATGAAGAAGTGAAAGATGGCATCGCAAACTCTCAACCATACGAGCAATGGGTTAAAGATAACCTGCTACGTATGCGTGAATTACCAGATGCAGAAACAGGCCACAGCCAACCTAAACCAGATCGTCTGCTGCACCGTCAACAAGCCTTCGGCGTGAGCAGCGAAGAAGTGGATGAAATCATCCAGACTCTTGCATCAACTGGTTATGAGCCACTAGGTTCAATGGGCGCGGACTGGCCTCTGGCTGTTCTGTCACACCAGTCACAGCATCTGTCTCACTACTTTAAGCAGTTGTTTGCTCAGGTAACTAACCCGCCGATAGACCCGATCCGTGAACGTATGGTTATGTCTCTGAAAACTTACATCGGTAAGGATCAGAACCTGTTAGCAGAAACACCTGCCCACTGTCGTAAAGTTGAGCTTGATTCACCGGTTATCTCTAACGCTGAGCTTGAAAAGCTACGTGCGATTGATAACGAACACTTACAAGCAAAAACTCTAGACATCGTATTCCAGGCCAGCGAAGATGCAGGCAAGTTAGAGCGTGCACTAAAACGTATCTGCCAATACGCAGAAGACGCTGTGGTTGATGGTTACTCTATCCTTCTGCTATCAGATCGTGCGGTTAACTCTAACCATGCAGCTATTCCGGCAATGCTTGCTGTGGGCGCAGTACACCACCACTTGATTCGTCGTGGTCTGCGTGCAAAATGTGGCATCGTGGTTGAAACCGGTGATGCACGTGAAACACACCACTTCGCGACACTGATTGGTTACGGTGCAAACGCAGTTAACCCATACCTGGTTACAGAAACGATTGTTGATCTTCAGCGTCGTAACAAGCTGGATCCGGAAGTCTCTCTGAATGACCTGTTCGATAACTACCGTAAAGGGGTTAACGGTGGTCTGTTGAAGATCTTCTCTAAAATGGGTATCTCAACGCTACAGTCATACCATGGCGCACAGATCTTTGAAGCTCTTGGTATCAGCAAAACCGTTGTCGACAAATTCTTTACTGGTACGGTTTCCCGTATCCAGGGTCTGACACTGGACGACATTGCAAAAGAAGTATTGGTACGTCACCGCGTGGGCTACCCGCTACGTGAAATTCCGCTAAAACTTCTGGATGTTGGCGGCGTTTACCAATGGAAACAACGTGGTGAACAACACCTGTTCAACCCAACGACGATTTCACTACTGCAACAGTCAACCCGCAATAAAGATTTTGCGCAGTTCAAGCAGTATACCAGCGCCGTGGATTCTCAGGGTGATAAAGCCGTTACACTACGTAGCCAGCTTGATTTTGTTAAAAACCCGGCTGGTTCAATCCCGCTGGAAGAAGTAGAGCCAATCGAAAACATCCTGAAGCGTTTCGCTACAGGCGCAATGTCATTCGGTTCAATCTCTTACGAAGCTCACTCCACACTGGCAGTTGCGATGAACCGCATCGGTGCGAAGTCCAACTCAGGTGAAGGTGGTGAAGACCCGATTCGCTTTGACCGTAAAGAAAACGGTGACTGGGAACGCTCAGCAATCAAACAGGTTGCTTCAGGCCGTTTCGGTGTGACTTCATACTACCTGACTAACTCTGACGAAATCCAAATTAAGATGGCGCAGGGTGCGAAACCAGGTGAAGGTGGTCAGCTACCAGGTGATAAAGTGGATGACTGGATCGGTGCGACTCGTCACTCGACTCCGGGAGTTGGCCTGATTTCACCACCGCCACACCACGATATCTACTCAATCGAAGACTTAGCTCAGCTAATCTACGATCTTAAAAACGCAAACCGTACCGGACGTGTCAACGTTAAACTGGTATCGGAAGCGGGTGTTGGTACTATCGCATCGGGTGTAGCAAAAGCGAAAGCTGACGTTGTACTGATCGCCGGTTACGACGGTGGTACAGGTGCATCGCCAATTTCTTCAATCCGCCACACCGGTCTTCCGTGGGAACTGGGTCTGGCTGAAACTCACCAGACGCTACTGAAAAACGGTCTGCGTAACCGTATCGTTGTTCAGGCTGATGGTCAGATGAAAACACCACGCGATATCGCTATTGCAACACTGCTTGGTGCCGAAGAATGGGGTGTAGCAACAGCAGCACTGGTTGTTGAAGGCTGTATCATGATGCGTAAGTGTCATAAAAATACCTGCCCGGTGGGTATCGCGACTCAGAACAAAACGCTACGTGAACGTTTCGACGGCCGCGTAGAAGATGTTGTTACCTTCTTCCAGTACATGGCTGAAGGTCTGCGTGAAATCATGGCTGAACTTGGTTTCCGTACTATCGATGAAATGGTCGGTCAGGCGCACAAACTTAAAGTTCGTGACAATATCCAGCACTGGAAATATCGCAACCTTGATCTGTCTCCGGTTCTTCATGTTGAACGACCTCGTACAGAAGATGGTGTGTACTGCCAGACTAACCAGAATCACGGTCTAGATATTGTTCTTGACCGTAAACTAATCGAAGCAGCAACACCGGCTCTGGAACGTGGTGAAGCGGTGAATGCAGAATTCCCGATCATCAACACCGACCGTAGTACCGGTACCATGCTTTCGAATGAAATCTCGAAAGTGTACAAAGACCAGGGTCTGCCTCAGCCATTGAATGTGAAATTCACCGGTTCTGCAGGTCAGTCATTTGGTGCTTTCCTTGCGAAAGGCGTGAAGTTTGAAGTTGAAGGTGACGCAAACGACTACTGGGGTAAAGGTCTGTCCGGCGGTACGCTGGTACTGTACCCGGATGCACGCTCAACGCTGGTAGCCGAAGACAACATCGTAGTTGGTAACGTATGTTTCTACGGTGCAACGTCGGGTGAATCTTTCATCCGCGGTAAAGCGGGCGAACGTTTCTGTGTACGTAACTCAGGTGCCAAAGTTGTCGTTGAAGGTGTCGGTGATCACGGTTGTGAATACATGACAGGTGGTATTGCTGTTATCCTTGGCTCAACAGGCCGTAACTTTGCTGCTGGTATGAGTGGTGGTGTGGCTTATGTCTGGGATCAGGCTGGTGATTTCGATACCAAACTAAACCCTGAATTAGTCGACCTTGATCCAATCGACCAGGAAGACAAAGATCTACTGAAAGATATGCTGACTAAGCATGTCGGATTCACAGGAAGTGACGTTGCTAAATCATTCTTAGCCGATTTTGAAACGAACCTGCAGTCAATGGTTAAAGTAATGCCACGAGACTACAAACGAGTTCTTCAAAAGCGTAAAGCAGTACAGCAAGCGGAGGCAGTATAATGGGTAAGCCTACTGGATTTTTAGAACACGGCCGCGAGCTACCAAAGAAAGTAGATCCTGCGGTACGTATCAAAGACAACAAAGAGTTCGTTCTGAACGATGAGTTTGGTGACAAAATTAGCATTCAGGCTTCACGTTGTATGGACTGTGGTGTGCCGTTCTGTCATAGCGGCTGCCCAATCGGTAACATCATCCCTGAATTCAATGATGCGGTTTACCGTGAAAGTTGGGAAGAAGCCTGGAATATTCTGAGCTCAACCAACAACTTTCCTGAAGTGACAGGTCGTGTATGCCCGGCTCCTTGTGAAACAGCTTGTGTTCTGGGTATTAACCAGGATCCGATTACTATCTGTAACATCGAGAAAACGATTGCTGAAAAAGCGTATAGCGAAGGCTATGCGCAACCAAAAGCACCTCGTACGCGTACAGGTAAAACTGTTGCAATCATCGGTTCAGGTCCGGCAGGTCTGTCAGCGGCTGAACAGCTGAACAGCGCAGGTCATTCTGTGACTGTTTACGAGCGTGATGAAAAAATTGGGGGACTGATGCGTTTCGGTATCCCTGATTTTAAACTAAGTATGGCGGTTATCGATCGTAAAGTTGATCTGATGGAAAAAGCAGGCATTAAATTTGTTGTTAACGCCCACATTG
>JBNKRC010000079.1:0-9267 GCA_050296215.1 Vibrio sp.
AATAATGGCGATCCGCTGATTTACCTATCCTCTGCGGACTGGATGACCAGAAATATTGATCATCGCATCGAAGTTGGGGCTCCAATACGTGACGAAAGACTCAAACAGCGTATTATAGACATTATAAATATCCATTTTACCGATACAGTAAAAGCTCGTTGGATAGACAAAGAGATGTCAAACAGTTATGTCTCTCGTGGTAACAGGAAGAAAATCCGTTCACAGGTAGCCATCTACGACTACATAAAAAATGTCGAACGGAGAACCCGTAAACAGAATGAGCAACAGTTGGAGACGAATGAACACGAATAATACTCCCCCTCGTTTAATCGCCGCTGTAGATTTAGGTTCTAACAGTTTTCATATGGTCGTGGCTAAAGTAGTTGGCCTCGACCTGCAATTGGTCAGCCGACATAAACAGCGTGTCCGTCTGGCATCGGGATTAGATAACAACCATTGTTTGAGTGAAGAAGCCATTGAACGAGGACTGGAATGTCTCGCCATGTTCGCTGAACGGGTACAAGGATTTGATGCCGATAACGTGCGGATTGCCGCAACCTATACCTTACGCCAGGCCGTCAATGCTTATGAATTTATCGAACGAGCCAGAAACGTTATTCCATACCCGATTGAAATCATCCCCGGTATTGAAGAAGCCCGCTTAATCTACCTTGGCGTCGCCCATACTCAGCCTCAGGCAGACTCCATGCTGGTCATTGATATCGGTGGCGGCAGTACCGAGATGATCATCGGTAGTGGTTTTGATGCCGAACTGGTAAACAGCGTCCAAATGGGTTGCGTCAGCTTTACCAACCGATATTTTGCTCACGGCAAAATATCTCATAAGCAAATCCACCAGGCCGTGCTGGCAGCAGAACAGAAACTGGAACGGATAGGCGCAATATATCGCTATAAAGGCTGGCAGGCCGGATTTGGTTCCTCCGGCACGATAAAGGCTGTACGGGATGCCCTGATCGGAATGGATTATACCGATGGTGTTATTACTCCCGAACGCCTGGATTCGCTGATTGAAAAGCTTTCTTCCTTTAACTCTATTGATGAGATTGAATTAAAAGGATTAAACGATGAGCGTAAACCCGTATTTGTTGCCGGTGTTGCTATTTTAAAAGCCATTTTTAACCATCTGAAAATCAAGACATTAAACTTTTCCGATGGCGCACTGCGGGAAGGGTTACTGTATGAGATGGAAGACCGTTTTCGGTTTGACGATATTCGTCTGCGCACGACAGAAGCCCTGGCGAGAAAACACACTGTCGATTTAGAGCACGCTGCGCGGGTGAAAGGGGTAGCCAGAGAGTTATTTGAACAAATTTCGGATCACCTTTCCCTCAATCAGAAGCAACAACAACTGGCTGAATTACTTGAGTGGGGCGCTTTACTGCATGAAGTAGGCCAAAGCATCAGCTTTCAGGGATTCCATAAACATTCGGCCTATATTCTGACCCACACCAATATGCCGGGATTCAATACTGAACAGCAATTAGTCCTGGCCACGCTGGCCCGTTTCCACCGTAAAGCATTAAAGCTCCAGGAACTGCCGTCATTTTCTTTGTATAAGAAAAAGCAGATTATTCAGTTAATTAGGATACTACGGTTAGCCGTAATCTTAAACGGCCAGAGAAACGACGAAATTTCGCTCGATTTCAAACTTGAAATCGACGGTGACTGCTGGAAATTATCAACCGATAATCCGAACTGGCTGGAAGAAAATAAACTGCTGAATGCTGATTTACTCACTGAGCAGGAGTACTGGGCCAGCGCCAACTGGGAGCTGCAATTCTAATCCGCAATACCGACCTTAGCTAACTCCTGTCTGGCTATGTCTGCAGAAATCGGGACATAGCCTTCTTTGGCAACCAGAGCCTGCCCTTCGGCAGAGAAAACGAAACGAATAAACTCCCGCACCGTAGGAGACAGCGGTTGCGTCGGGCGCCTATTCACATAAATATAGAGATAGCGTGACAACGGGTAGTGGCCGGAAACAATATTCTCATGCGTCGGATACACATACTGCTGGCCGGTTTTCGCAATCGGTAATAAACGAACCCCGGATACCGAATAGCCTATACCGGAATAACCAATGGAATTGATAGAAGATGCAACCGACTGAACCACTGACGCCGAACCTGGCTGCTCATTAACCATCTTTTTAAAATCCCCTTCGCACAAAACGTTCTTTTTGAAATAACCATAAGTACCGGAAACCGAATTACGGCCAAACATCTGAATCGATCGTTTTGCCCACTTAGCCGTAATTCCCAAATCAGACCAGCTGGTCAAAGACTGTACCCCACCACAACGTAAAGTGGCAGAAAAAATCTGATCGAGCTGAACAAAATTAAGTCCTTCAACAGGATTATCCTTTTGCACAAAAACGCCAATAGCATCAATTGCGACTCTGAGCTGAGTGGGCTTATAGCCGTAAATTTGCTCAAAAGATTCGATTTCCCGGTTACGCATTGCACGACTCATCGGACCGATTTGTGCCGTTCCCTCAATCAGAGCCGGGGGAGCGGTTGAAGAACCGGAAGCCTGAACCTGAGCATTAATATTCGGATAATAACCTTTAAACTCCTCGGCCCAGAGCGTAGTAATACCGGCCAGAGTATCCGAGCCTACCGATAACATGCTTCCGCCTACATCTGTCGTTTTCTGGTAGGACTGAAGCTTCCAGGCTTCGTCTGTAGCGGCCTGACAGAAAAAAGTAAGCAGTGAGAGTAACGCAATAAAGGTTTTTAACATGTTTTTACTACTAAGCGCTCTGGCAATACAAACCCGAAACGGCTGCCAACACCGACTTCACTGGAAATCTCCAGATGAGAATCATGATGAGATAGAGCATGTTTAACAATCGCCAGTCCCAGACCGCTACCGCCGGTATCCCGTGATCGGGCTTTATCGACACGATAAAAACGTTCAGTCAAACGGTGTAAGTGCTGAGGTTCAATACCATCACCTTTATCTTCCACTTCCAGGCAAGCTCCCTGATAGTTGTGATACCAGCGAACGTAAATCTCCGCCCCCGGCGGGGTATATTTAACCGCATTGTAAACCAGATTCGAAACCGCACTGCGTAACTGATCTTCATCGCCATAAACATGCAGGTGCTTATCAACGTCAAAATGGAGCTTATGCTTGTTCTCACCACTTAAACTTATCGCTTCTTTTTCCAGAATCGCCAGCATAGAAGGAACATCGACAATATCTTCCAGTTCATGCATTGGTGCAGCTTCAATCTTGGACAGAGTCAGAAGCTGGTTAACCAGAGCGTTCATACGGGTAAGCTGCTCGGTCATCACTCCGTGAGCTTTGGTCCACATCGGCCCCGCCAGCATCTCCGGATCTTCTGTCATTTCCAGATAGCCCTGCAGTACCGTCATAGGTGTCCTTAACTCATGGGAAACGTTAGCAAAGAAGTTGCGACGCATGCCTTCAAGCTGTTTTAGCTGAGTCACATCACGAACAACCAGCAAATGTTCACCTTTGGTATAAGGTACGACCCGAAGCTCTAACATTCGTTCGACATTGAGAGGAGAATGAATTTCCAGCGGCTGAGTAAAATCTCTTTTTGACAGGTATTTAATGAAGTCCGGTGTCCGAAGCAGGTTGGATATCGGCTGCCCTTCATCATCCGGCCATTTAAAACCAAGCAAATGCTGCGCAAGGCGGTTACACCATACGATGTTGCCTTCATCACGAAAAACCACAACCGCATCCGGCAGGGACTCTGCCCCGTTTTTAAAACGGCGAATTAAATTGGTCAGCTCTTTACGTTTGTAGCGCTGTCTTTGCTGAAGGCGATAGATCCCATTAAATAATGGTTCCCAGTTCCCGCTTCCGGATGGCGGACTGAGTCTTTTATCATCCATAAGCCAGGTGGATAAACGGACCTGGTTATTTAAGCTCCATAAAAGCTGAAGTACCGTTGCGGTAAGCAGCAGCCACGGCATGTAGCCGAAAATCCAGCCAATGAGAATCCAGGGAAGGTAAAAAAAAGCCAGCGCCCAGGCCAGCCTTTTCCATGTTAATCGTTCAACCATTTATCGCCTCAGTCATACTGATCATGCTTTCGTTGAAAAACGGTAACCCGCACCGCGTACGGTCTGAATCAGCTTGTCATGCCCGGCTTCTTCCAATGCTTTTCTCAAACGGCGAATGTGTACATCAACCGTGCGATCTTCAACATACACATTGGTACCCCAAACATTGTTCAGTAACTGTTCACGGCTGTATACGCGCTCCTGGTGAGTCATGAAGAAATGAAGCAGTTTAAACTCTGTCGGTCCCATATCCACAGCGGAATCATCAACGGATACACGGTGAGATACCGGATCCAATTTCAGGCCCTGAACATCAATCACGTCTTCAAGAGCTGTCGGAGTAACACGACGAATTACCGCTTTAAGACGGGCAACCAGCTCTTTAGGTGAAAATGGTTTGGTGATGTAATCATCCGCTCCGACTTCCAGACCACGGACTTTATCTTCCTCTTCACCCCGTGCCGTCAGCATCACAACCGGAATATTGCGAGTCAGATCGTCCCGTTTCATATGTTTGATAAAGTTAATGCCACTACCGCCAGGCAACATCCAATCAAGCAACACCAGATCAGGAAAGGGTTCGCCTAGTTTGTTAACCGCTGTATCGTAATCTTCTGCTTCAACAACGTGATAACCTTTCTGCTCAAGAACAAAGCTCAGCATTTCGCGAATTGGGGCTTCATCCTCGACCACCAGTATCCTTCTAGACATAAGATCATTAACCTTTGTTTTTTATCGACGCTAGGCATTATTAAAGATAATTATGACACTTTTGTGACCTTTGAAAACTGATTTTCATATAACTTTCGCCACAATTTCATTGTTTTATTCTGAAAATGCGATAAGACATTTAGCTGCCTTTGCACTATCATGAGCAACAAATTAAGAGAGACAGAGACGTACTATGTGGTTTAAAAACGGTATGGTTTATCGCGTTAACCGCGATATAAAATTCGATGCGGATCAATTAGAAAAACAACTTCAGGAATTCCGATTCACACCTTGTGGCAGCCAGGATAAACAAAAATTTGGCTGGGTCAGCGTGATGGGAAACAGCGCCGATATGATGACCCATGTTGCCCAGGAATGTATTTTAGTCTGCGCCAGAAAAGAAGAAAAAATTCTCCCTGCATCAGTGATCAAAGAATCACTGAACAAAAAAGTGGAAGCCATTGAGGCTCAGGAAGGGCGCCCGCTTAAGAAAAAAGAAAAAAACAATCTTAAGGACGATATCCTACTGGACCTTCTTCCTCGCGCATTTAGCAAAAGCCAGCATACTTACGCGTTAATTATGCCGACGCTGGGAATGATTGTTGTCGATGCAGCGAGTTTCAAAAAGGCCGAAGAAGTTATCGCCCTGCTGCGAAAAACCATGGGAAGCCTGCCGGTTGTTCCTGTTATTCCGGCGCTGGCAATTGAAACGTCACTGACCGGCTGGGTAAAAGACGGCAACCTGCCTCGCGGCTTTACCATGCTTGAGGAAGCAGAATTTAAATCGGTATTGAATGACGGAGCCGTAGTCCGCTGTAAGAAGCAGGATCTCAGCAGCGACGAAATCATGAGCCATATTGAAGCTAATAAAGTCGTGACCAAACTGGCCTTAGACTGGCAGGAACGTATTTCTTTCATCCTGGCTGACGATGCTTCAATAAAACGGCTGGTCTACAGCGATACACTGAAAGAAGAGAATGAAGATATTCCACGAGAGGATCGTGCTGCGCGTTTCGACGCCGATTTATCTTTGCTCTGCGGCGAATTTTCTGCCTTCCTGCCTAACCTGTTTGAAGTATTAGGCGGCCTGCCGGAAAACAAATAAGCCAGGTATAACCCGGGAACCTGTCTGACACGCCGGAATAACGCACCTGTTCCGGCTATTTTTTGCACACTTCATTTCTTCGAAATACGATTCTTTTCTGGGAATCGTACGCGTTTTAACGTAAAATTTGCGCCCCTCCGATACCATCAGGTGGTATCGGCCTGACTTGATATCAGATTTGGAAGAACAAGCAATGACAACACCATTCGTCCCAGAACTTCTATCCCCGGCGGGTAGCCTGAAAAATATGCGTTACGCTTTTGCCTACGGCGCCGATGCCGTTTATGCCGGCCAGCCACGCTACAGCCTACGTGTCCGTAACAATGAGTTTAACCATGAAAACCTGCAAATTGGTATTGATGAAGCTCATGCACAAGGTAAGAAGTTTTATGTGGTATGTAATATTCAGCCACACAACTCAAAACTGAAAACCTTTATCCGCGACCTTAAACCGGTTGTCGATATGGGCCCCGATGCCCTGATTATGTCAGATCCGGGTCTGATCATGATGGTTCGTGAAGCCTTCCCTGAGATGACGATTCACCTGTCTGTACAGGCAAATGCGGTAAACTGGGCTACGGTTAAATTCTGGGCGGCAAACGGCGTTGAGCGAGTTATCGTTTCCCGTGAACTCTCATTAGAAGAAATCGAAGAGATTCGTCAGCACTGTCCGGAAACCGAGATTGAAGTGTTTGTCCATGGTGCACTGTGTATGGCTTATTCAGGCCGTTGCCTGCTTTCCGGCTATATCAACAAGCGCGATCCGAACCAGGGTACCTGCACCAATGCGTGCCGCTGGGAATATAAAGTTGAGAAAGGCAAAGAAGACGAAGCCGGACAAATTGTTGAACAATTTGATCCAGCGGCAGCTCAGGCTATCGAAGTTCAGGAAGAGCGTCCGGAGAATACCATCGGTTTGGGCAAGCCGACCGACGAAGTGGTACTGCTTTCAGAAAGCCACCGTCCGGAAGAAAAAATGGCTGCATTCGAGGATGAACATGGTACCTATATCATGAACTCGAAAGATCTGCGTGCCATCCAGCACGTCGAACGTCTGACTAAAATGGGCGTACACTCACTGAAGATCGAAGGCCGAACCAAATCGTTCTACTACTGTGCCCGTACCGCTCAGGTATATCGTAAAGCCATTGATGATGCGGTTGCCGGCAAACCGTTTGACCCGTCATTAATGACCACTCTGGAGAGTCTGGCTCACCGCGGTTATACCGAAGGCTTCCTGCGCCGCCATACTCATGATGCTTATCAAAATTACGATTACGGCTATTCTGTTTCTGACAGTCAGCAGTTCGTCGGAGAATTTACCGGTAAGCGCCGTGGTGATCTGGTTGAAGTTGAAGTGAAAAATAAATTCTGCCTTGGTGACAGCCTGGAGCTGATGACCCCTAAAGGTAACGTCATCTTTAATCTGGAAGTCATGGAAAACCGTAAAGGCGAACAAATTGAAGATGCAAAAGGTAATGGCCATTTCGTCTTCATTCCGGTACCTCAGGAGCTGGATTTAAACTACGCTTTATTGATGCGTAACTTAAATGCCGGTCAAGATACCCGTAATCCGACCGGTAAATAACCATGGCTCTGTTTATCACCAGTAAATGTACTAACTGTGATATGTGCGAACCGGAATGTCCGAATAATGCCATTTCATTCGGCGAAAAGATCTACGAGATAGATCCTAATCTGTGTACAGAGTGTAAGGGGCATTACGACGTGCCGACCTGTCAGTCGGTCTGCCCTATCACCAACTGTATTATTACCGATCCCAATCATGTTGAGACTGAAGAAGAACTGTTAGAAAAGTTCGTTATTATTCAAGGACTCGCCTGATCAAAAAGAAGCCCAATCATAATGATTGGGCTTCTTTTATTTCTTAGCTAAACCTTTAGACTGAAAGTATTCAAGCATGTGGGGACGCAAGTCCTTTGATAGCGTTGCGAGTATATGCTTTGACCAGTTCATCTGTTTTGTATTGTCACTTCGGACCTGATAGTACTCAGACATAATATGATCGTACTGCTCTATCTGTTGCCGAGTCGCAGGCTGATAAGAATTTTCGTGGAAATAAACATCAGGTGATAATCTGGGTTTAGACTCAGGGTTCTGAGCGGGATGGCCTAAACACATTCCAAACAGTACTGCACAATGTTGGGGTAATTCCAGAAGTTCATCGACTTGTTTCGGATGATTTCTCAGTCCGCCGATAAACACGCCTCCCAGCCCCATTGATTCTGCCGCTAATAAGCAATTTTGCGCCATAATAGCGGTATCAACGGCCCCGATAATCAGCAGTTCGGTTGAATCCAGTTTAACGTCCTGACTTAACATCTCGTGACGATGATAGTCCATACAAAACACCAGAAACTCAGCCGCCGTTTCTACATAGGATTGATTGCCAGCTAATCTCGCCAGTTCAGCACGTTTTGCCTTATCCGTGATACGAATAATCGAAATGCCCTGAATAAGATTTGAAGATGAGGCACAGCGGCCAGATTCAATTATAGTGGCTAATTGTTCGTTACTAATTGGCTGACTGGTAAACTTACGAATCGAACGGTGATTTACCATAGTCTCAATGATAGGATTCATGCTGCCTCCTATTTTAATGTTTAGTAATGCTGACCATTGTCGTAATACTGATTCGGGGACAGCGCATGGAAGATAACGGCAATATTCACGTCCTGATTCAGAACTTGTCTGACCCGCTCCGTAATCGTATTCGCAACCTGATCCTGTATATCCTGCCCGCGATCAAACCATAATACTTCAACAAATGGATAAGCGGCCGTTGCCTTACCTTCATGATAGAACTCGGTATGGATATATTCGAATGTAAAATCTTCACGGGGCGATTTCATTAGCGCTTCAAAATCGTCGATAAGCGTTTTAGATAGTGACTGGACGGCTTGCGGATCCACCGTACGAAAACGAAAATGTGGCATATATAAACTTCCTGAATTGCTTTGTGCAAGTGTACTCGCTTCATCAAAAAACAGCGAATATTCTTCGATGTCAGATAGCCCTCATTATTTCTGACGAGATTCATGGTAAATAATCTGTATAGAGACCGGATAAATTTTCACTTTAACAGTTTAAGATGCTTCTAAAAAATGGACGATGCCAATAAGAAACTATCGTAATGCCCTAACCCCCTTAATGATTATGTGTAATGAAGGCAGTTACACAGAATTATTTACAGGGTCTTACGAACATAAAAAGAGCGAGTATCACACTCGCCCTTTTTATGTTCGTAAGTTAATTATGACATGTTGTCATAACTGCACCGTTGTCTTTGTTAACCAGATCAAGAGAATATATAAAATCTTTAGCAAGTTCATCTAACGTCTCAGCACTTTGATATGGCCAAATTTGCCC
>JBNKRC010000080.1:0-9245 GCA_050296215.1 Vibrio sp.
CCGCTCTTCATTCGCGACTTCATAGCGAGGATGTAATGCCGATAACTTAATCGAAAGAGACGGTGCCAACCTGGCGTCACTGGAGTGAGGTTCGCTGCCTACCGTTTCAATCGCATACAGATAGTCTTCATAGTATTTGCGGGCATCGTCTGTAGTAAGTGCTGACTCACCTAACATATCATAGGAATAGGTATACCCCTTTTCGCGCATGGCAACACCATTTTTCTGCGCTTCTGGCATGGTTTGACCCAGGACGAACTGACGTCCCATGATCTTCATTGCCTGATGCATAACCTGACGAATCACAGGTTCTGATAATTTGTTTACCAAGCGGTTAACGGCCTGAGCCGGGCTGGTCGATTCAATACCGGCTAATCCGATCACCTTACCGGTGATCATTAATCCCCAGGTAGAGGCATTAACAAACACTGAATCCGAGCTTTTCAGGTGAGATTTCCAATCGGCTACACTAAGCCGGTCACGAATAAATGCATCAGTCGTAGCCGTATCCGGAATACGCATCAGTGCTTCGGCAAGACACATAAGCAAAATGCCTTCTTGTGTATCGAGGCTGTACTCAAGCAACAGAGCATCGATCATCTGAATTGATTTCTTATCGGCCCGGATTGCCTCAATTAATTGCGTGGTTTTAGACGTAATTGCTGTTTTTTCTTGCTCGCTCGGTGTTGCCAACGTCACCAGTTGCTCCAGCCATTGAGATTCATCCACCATATATAGTGGAGAGATCAGCGACCAAAGCTTATCGATTGGTTGATCAACAAACCCGATTTTAAGCACATCACTTGTTGTAAACATGCAGTTTCCCTCATCTCATTCCCCGGTGCGGGGATTCCTTCAATAGCTCAAGTTTATTTTGAGTCCGGGATAATTACTTGTCAAAACCTCCGAATTATTTGCCAAAAGCTATGCTCATTAACAAAACAAAAACAAAAATAAAATAATAATGATTTATCCAACATATTAATCTGTAACAATTAAGGTAGATATGTATATCTGACAGCCAGCAAGCGAACATAAGTTTCGGCTCAGAAATACCAGCCAACAAACAGAGGATTAAGGTAACGGTGAACGATTATCGTGAATGACGTCGTTTATATTGAGAAGGAGTGATACCAAGCAAGCGAGTAAAACTATGGCTAAAAGTACTTTGTCCGGAAAAACCAGTAAATTCAGCCACCTGTCCCAGATTACATTCACCAAGATCGATTAAACGTTTTGCAGCATCAATACGTTTATTCAGCACGTATTGATGGGGAGTAAATCCGGTTTGATCTTTAAATAAGGCATGAAACTGACTTTCACTGAGAAAAACACTTCCCGCAAGCTGAGCCACGCTGATCGTGCGGCCGATATGGCGATCAATATACGCATCGACAACAGACATATCGAGACGCGAATCCCGGTGATGCGGCTCAACGCCTGAGATATGGCTCTGTAACAGAGCCATCAACGTATCATTACATGCCCGGCTTAATAATAGATCATCCGGATGTGCATGAATCTCACGAGTTAGGATCTGGATCAGATGTTGAATTTGTGCATCAAGATAAAAGTAAACATCGGTCTGAGAAAGCTCATTCATCTTTTGTAAAAAGATCGGATCGTCATCTGACGGCATAGGCAAATTCAATACCAGAATATCAGAGCGGCTCAGCAGACCACCGAAAGCATGATCAGAGCCCGAAGTGACAACACAACCCAGGCCGGGACCGATCCGATTACCATAGCCACAAATTTCAAATTCAACCTGACCTTTCAGCCCGATAACCACTTGGGAATAACTATGATCATGACAATTCATAAAAGAAGGAAGTGTAATAAGCTCAACCGGTTTTGGATAAGCCGGTTCCTGATTGGCTGACATTAATCTACCTGAGGAAAATCGATCCATCGACATAAGTAACCTCTTAAATATTGGACTGAATATATCCGGTATGCCTATGTATAGGTAGAGCCAAAGATAGCTTACACATAGAGCTTATTACAAAATCTTTACAGGAAATCAAACTTAATGCAATAAGTTTGTTAAGTGGTTGATTTTTACGGAACGATGATCAAGAAGAGATAATATACTGTAACTGACTATCTGATTTATGTAGCTAAGCCCGCATGCTTAGCTACGAGTGAAACCAGCGATGGATTAAGGTGCAAGACGGTCGATTGTCCAGTTACCCTGATCTTTAGAATAGAGGAAACGGTCATGTAAACGGTGTTCGCCACCCTGCCAGAATTCGAAGCTTTCCGGCTTAACCCGGTATCCACCCCAGAAACTAGGTACAGGTACTTCACCCTTGGCAAACTTCTGCTTTAATTCGAGATACTTTCCTTCCAGTACACCACGGGCAGAAATCCGGCTGCTTTGATGAGAGGCAATCGCCGCAATCTGGCTATCTTTAGGACGGGTGGTGAAATACTTCATATTTTCAAATGCAGAGAGTTTTTCAGCCGTGCCCACGATATGCACCTGACGCTCCAGCATATGCCAGGGGAAATGCAGGCTAATTTTATTATTGGTTCTCAGGTGTTGCGCTTTTCTGCTGCCGAGATTGGTGTAAAAAACCAGGCCGCTTTCATCAATACTTTTCAGTAATACAATACGCTGATAGGGCTGACCATTTTCGTCTACAGTTGCGACTGTCATCGCTGTCGGATCAGTAAGATTGGCCGCAATCGCCTGCTTTAACCAAGCGTCAAATTGTTCAAATGGATTGGCAAGTAAATCCTTACGACGCAGTCCGCCTTTTATATATTCACGACGAATGTCAGAGAGTTCCATTTTCGCTCCTAATTTGTTTTACGCAATTGTGCTCTCTTCACAGATATAACTCAAGTTTTGTCGATAACGCCATTTCACAATGAATAAAAAATAATAGAATACTTAGAACGACGATCAGGGAACAGGCCTGACACTAAAAGTAAGATCAGATCATCCTTGTATATATGAGAATTTTATTCAGAAAAATCACAGCCTTGTTAACTTACAGTGGCGAAAGTAATATGATTCTTTCCATTCACTAAATACACCGGGATGTTCGAATGCATAAGGACAGCTACAATGAGCTTTCCTCTGAAGAGTTAGAGTATGTCGACGATAGAACCGCAGCTCTGCTACTAAATACGCCAAACAGCGCAAGAATCATGCTATGGGTCATGGTGGCATTCTTCATCGTCGCATGTATATGGGCCTCATTTGCCGAAATTGACAAAGTAACGGTAGGACAGGGAAAAGTTGTGCCTTCATCCCAGGTTCAGGTCATTCAGAACCTGGAAGGCGGCTTAGTCAAAAAAATACTGGTCAAAGAGGGGCAGGTGGTGCAAAAGGGCCAACAGCTCCTGTTGCTTGACGATACCCGTTTTCGCTCTGATTTTCGCGAACGGGCTCAGGAACTGACTAACCTGAAGGCCACCGTACTTGAGCTTTCATCATCCATTCAAAGTGTCACGATAAATGATAAAATTGACGAACAACATTGGTTGGATAGTGTCATTATCAGTTATGACAAGCTGGAATTTCCGAATGAATGGAAACAAAGCGAACCGAATCTGATCAAACGGCAGTCTGCTCAGTACCATCAGGATCTGGACAATCTGCGTAATAAAATCTCGGTGGTTGATGAACAGATAAAACAGAAACAGCAGGAATTGGTTGAATTAAAAGTCAGAGTAAAAAGTCTGCGCGCCGGCTACGAGTTAGCGAACCAGGAACTGAAAATAACCAAACCTCTGGCAGATGATGGCGTTGTTCCGCAAATAGATCTGATCAAAATCCAGCGTCAGGTGAATGACACGAAGCGCGATCTTTCTTCAAGTGAACTGAAAATTCCGTTAACGGAAGCAGCAATACGGGAAAGCATGTATGCCCGGATCGATACTGCACAAAAATTCCGTACCGAACAACAGCAGAAACTCAATCAGGCACAAGATAAGTTATCCGCCATTACCGAATCAGCCGTCGGTCTTGAAGACAGGGTAAACCGAACCGTTGTAACCTCACCGGTTAAAGGTACGGTAAAAACCCTCTATGCCAATACCGTTGGTGGTGTGATTCAGCCGGGAATGGATATCGTGGAAATTGTCCCCTCCGAAGATAATCTGTTAATAGAAGCCCGCATTGCCCCCCGGGACATCGCTTTTTTACGTCCGGATCTGCCTGCAATCGTAAAATTTACCGCTTATGACTTTGCAGAATATGGCGGATTAGAAGGCTCACTGGAACTGATTAGCGCCGATACTCAACAAGATAAAGAGGGAAACAGTTACTATCTGGTCAGAGTAAGAACCTTCGCAGATTCCTTAAGCAGCAACGGAGATCTGCCGATTATCCCGGGAATGACAGCATCTGTAGATATTATTACCGGTAAGCGCACCGTCATGGAATATTTACTCGGCCCAATTGTAAATGCCAGAATGAACTCCCTACGTGAATAACGAGAACGCATTGATGAAATCTGAACCAAAGCAAAAGGTCGGCATAATATGAAGCGTTTGCTAATTATCACAGGCTTCTTATTCGCAATTACCACAACCTATGCGCTTAATACGACCGAACAAAGCTGGGTTGATGCGGTGAGCAGACTTTATGGACAGAGGGCGGGACAGCGCGTCGAAGCGTGGCGCAACGCCTTACAAGAATATAAACGCTTACCGACCGTGCAAAAACTGCAAAACGTAAACCAGTTCTTTAACCAGTTGTACTTTGTGAACGATATTGATTTATGGGGTAAAAAGGACTATTGGGCTACTCCTCTTGAATTTCTCGGTGCCAATGCCGGAGATTGCGAAGACTTCACCATTGCCAAATATTTCTCACTCCGGGAAATCGGCATTGATGATAAAAAATTGCGTTTAATCTATGTTAAAGCCATTAATTACAATCAGTTTCACATGGTTTTGGCATACTACGAAACGCCCAACGCCGTACCATTAATTCTGGATAACTTAATTTCCGAAATTAAACCTGCAAGTACCCGAAAGGATCTTTTGCCGATTTACAGTTTCAATGGTACCAACTTATGGCTGATGAAATCCAAAAATGGCCAGTTAGCGGGTGAATCGTCCCGGCTAAGTCTGTGGAATGACTTACGGAACAGAGAACGTTCACTGATTTTAAATAAACCAATAGTTAGTTACGATAAGTAGGCCAACAAAATGACTTTATACAAACAAATTGTCGCTGGAATGATTGCGCTATTTATTGTGTTGATAAGCGCTGTCTTTATAATCGAATTCAATACCACACGGGATAATCTGGAACAGCAACAACGTTCTGAGGTCAGCAATACGATTAACACCGTTGGTCTGGCTCTTGCTCCGTATCTGGAAGAACGGGACACCGTCGCCGCCGAGTCAGTCATCAACGCTTTGTTCGACGGCAGTACTTATTCTTTGGTCAAATTAAGCTTCTTCGATTATCGTCCGGTTATTGAACGGACCTACCCTGTACGTCCCTATAATGTTCCATCATGGTTTACAGCGTTAAAGCTTTTCGAGCCAATCCAAGAAAAACGAGTGATCACCAGTGGCTGGATGCAACTGGCGGAAGTCAAAATTATCAGCCATCCCGGCGAAGCTTATCAACAACTTTGGGACGCCCTGCTCCGCCTCAGCCTGGTGTTCGGCTGCATGTTTATTATTGGTATGGCTGCCATTGCCCTTATCATACGCCACGCCTTAAGGCCACTGAATGCCATCGTCATTAAGATGGAACAGGTCGCCCGCAGTCAGTTTGGTAAGCCGCTCCCCCGCCCCGCCACAAAAGATTTAGTGCATGTGGTTGATGGCATCAACCGGATGTCGAATCAGGTAGAAAAGGCTTTTAATGCTCAGGCACGGGAAGCCCAGCAGCTACGCGAAAGGGCCTATATCGATCAGGCTTCAAATCTCGGAAACCGTTCTTTTTATATGACCCAGTTAAGTAGCTGGTTAGCCGATGGCGGGGTGGGTGTTGTCGCTATATTGCAGGCAAGCTATCTGGAAGAAATATATAAAGAGCATGGCTATCAGAAAGGCGATCAGGAAGTTTGCAAGCTGGCCGATCAGCTACGACTTTCCATTCACCTTCCGGATGCCATTCTGGCCCGCTTATCTGAATTTGAATTTGCGTTTATTTTCCCTAACCTTGAAAAAAACGAAATTCAGGGTATGACAGAACTACTCTATAACTATATTGACAATATTCATGCTGACCCAACAGGGTCGGCTTCTCCGGAAATTTACCTCGGCATGGTTTACAACTACACCAGGAAAGAGTCTTCGGACATCATGTCATTACTTGATAATGCTCTGGCTACCGCACGAGAAAACCGCGAACAGCCATATGGCTTTATCAGCGCAGATGACAACCGGTTTGTGATGGGTAAGCAACAATGGAAAGTGTTGGTCGAACAAGCAATTCAACAGGATCAGGTTACCTTCCGATACCAGACCGCCCGGGACAAGAATGGAAAAATGTTGCACAAAGAAGTATTTTCATCCATCGAAAAAGAGGGGCAACGCTACAGCGCCATTCAGTACCTGTTCGCACTGAATCAGTTGCATGTCAGCCATATTTTAGACCAGTACATCATTCAGCATACATTTGATCTTATCGCCGATGGATCCCTGACCGGCACCTACGCCATTAACATTGCGCCAAGCAGCATAGAAGAACCAAGCTTTATCCGCTGGGTAAGCGATCTGCTGGCAAGTAATGCGGCCGTCGCCAAACAGATTCACTTTGAATTACCAGAATCCTGTTTTCTCAACGCCCAGCACCACACCGCATTATTCTGTAACGCGATCAGAGCGGCCGGAGCCGACTTTGGTGTGGATAATTATGGCCGTCACTTTGAATCATTAACTTATCTGAATGAATACCGACCTAAATATGTGAAGCTAGATTACCTGTTCACCCACAATTTAGACGATGAAAAACAAACTTATACGCTTACGTCTATCTCCAGGGCGGCACAGAATTTAAGCATTACAACTGTGGCTTCTAGGGTGGAAACACAGGACCAGCTAGAGTTCCTGGCCGACCATTTTATTGAAGTATTCCAGGGCTTTATCGTCGATAAGTAAAGGGCTTATTTGAATGCAAGACACACTACTCAATTCGCTGATTTATGTAAGCCGTTATTATGGATTAGCAAATTCACCGGAAGCACTGATAAATGGTTTGCCTTTATCAGAAGGCAAGCTTAGCCCTTACTTATTTCCCCGCGCCGCTGAACGGGCCGGATTGGTGGCCAGGGAAAACCACGCCAAATTAAATGACATACCACGGCTAATTTTGCCGGCTGTATTGTTGCTAAGAAATGGTCAGGCCTGCGTTCTTAACGGTATAAATCAGGAAGCCCGGGAAGCTGAAATTATTGCACCAGAATCCGGAATGGTTCCCGTGTCAATTACATTGGATGAACTTGAAGAACGCTACAGCGGTCGCTATTTTATGGTGAAAAAGCAGTTTCGCTATGATGAGCGTTCTCCGGAAGTATTAAAACCCAAAGAAGGCCACTGGTTCTGGAGTACTATCTGGCAGTCGAAAAAAATCTATCGGGACGTATTGATTGCTTCGGTCTTAATTAATATTTTTGCCCTGTCGGTCCCGCTTTTTTCGCGAATCGTCTACGACAAAGTCGTACCAAATCTCTCTTACGATACACTTTGGGTGCTTACCAGTGGTATTTTTTTGATCTTCATCTTTGATATCATACTGAAATTACTTCGTAGTTACTTTATTGATATTGCCGGTAAAAAGTCTGACATACTGATTTCATCTAAACTGTATGCCAAAGTCTTAGGCATTCGTTTAGAAAGCCGGCCACCTTCTGTTGGGGCCTTTGCCCGACATTTGCAGGAATTTGAATCAATTCGTGAATTTTTCACTTCCGCCACAGTATCAACACTGATTGACCTGCCCTTCTCGCTCTTGTTTTTAATGATTATATGGTTGTTGGCCGGGAAGGTTGTTCTTGTTCCAGTCACTGGCGTTGTCATCCTGGCGATCTATTCGTTTCTCATTCAGGAAAAACTGCGCAAGGCGATAGAAGAAGGCTCAAGACTTGCGTCGCAAAAATACGCCAATCTGATAGAAAGCTTATCCGGACTGGAAACAGTTAAGTTATTTGGTGCACAGAGCCAGTTCCAGTTCCGTTGGGAAGAAGCAGTGGCTCATATGGCAAACTGGAATATTCGCAGCAGACGTATTACAGATGGCGTTCAGAATGCCGCGGGGTTTATTCAGCAATTAAGTACCATAGGTATGGTGATTGTCGGGATCTATATGATCGGTGCCGGTGAACTTACTCTTGGCGGACTGATAGCGGCGACAATGCTTAGCGGAAGGGCAATATCTCCGATGATTCAAATCTCACTACTATCGACACGCTACAATCAGGCCAAATCGTCTTTGACTATTATCGAGCAGATAATGGATATGCCGGACGAACAGGAAGAAGGCCGCCGCTATATCCACCGCCCTGTTATCCACGGAAAAATAGAATTAGACCGCGTTACCTTCAATTATCCGAATTCAACGGTATCTTCAGTGCGGGATGTCAGCCTTACCATTAAACCAGGAGAAAAGGTGGCGATAATCGGACGAATCGGCTCAGGTAAAACAACGATTCAGCGTTTGATTATGGGCTTGTATCAGCCAACTTCTGGTCATGTACGTATTGACGATACTGATATCGCTCAGCTACATCATATTGACGTACGGCGCAATATCGGCTGTGTATCTCAGGATAACTTTCTTTTCTATGGTTCTATCCGGGATAATATTACTCTGGGTCGTCCACTTTCTGATGACCACGATGTATTAGAAGCCGCACATCGTGCCGGGGTTACTACCTTTACCCAACAAGATCCCGCCGGACTTGAGCGCCAAGTAGGAGAAGGCGGTCAATTATTATCAGGTGGACAACGCCAGTCTGTCGCTATCGCTCGCGCTATATTAGGGCGCCCGCCAGTTTTAGTGATGGACGAACCAACCAGTGCAATGGACAATCGTACCGAAATGCATATAAAACATCAGCTACGCCGTCTGGGTAAACGAGAGACATTAATTCTTATCACCCACAAAACGACTATGCTTGATATCGTTGACCGTATAATTGTGATGGAAAAAGGCGCTATAGTTGCAGATGGCCCTAAAGACGCGGTTTTAAATGACTTGAAAAATGGACGGGTGCGTCCGACTGATAATTCTCCTTCCCGGGCTATGCCGGCTCAGGAAGTAATTT
>JBNKRC010000081.1:0-9221 GCA_050296215.1 Vibrio sp.
GGGTACATCGGTAAATATGAATACTAACGAAGTTGTCGCAAACGTAGCGCTAGAACTGATGGGAAAAACAAAAGGCGAATACCAGTTTGTTAACCCCAATGATCACGTTAACAAAAGTCAATCCACCAACTGTGCCTATCCCACTGCTTTTCGAATTGCCGTTTATAACAGTATCCAGAAGCTCATTCACACCATTGAATATTTAAAAACTGGCTTCAGCCAAAAAGCGGTGGAATATTCGCGTGTACTAAAAATGGGCCGGACACAACTGCAGGACGCCGTTCCGATGACGGTCGGTCAGGAATTCCATGCCTGGGATGTCACACTAAATGAAGAAATCCGTAATCTGGAATACATATCAAAACTGTTGCTTGAAGTGAATCTGGGTGCAACAGCAATTGGTACGGGGCTGAACACACCTCAGGGTTATCAAAAACTTGCCGTGCAGTACCTGGCTGAAGTTACGGGTATCGATGTTGTCCCGGCTGAAGATCTGATTGAAGCGACTTCCGATTGCGGCGCCTATGTGATGGCTCACGGCGCTTTAAAACGTCTAGCCGTTAAGCTATCCAAAATCTGTAATGATTTACGTCTGCTCTCTTCAGGGCCGAGAACTGGTCTTAATGAGATAAACCTTCCGCAATTACAGGCAGGATCCTCGATCATGCCGGCGAAAGTAAACCCGGTACTTCCGGAAGTGGTAAACCAGGTCTGCTTTAAAGTTCTCGGCAATGATGTAACGGTATCAATGGCATCAGAAGCAGGACAACTGCAACTTAATGTGATGGAGCCTGTCATTGCCCAGTGTATTTTTGAATCGATTTCTCTGCTGCAGAACGCCTGTACGACATTACGTGACAAATGTATTGACGGTATTACCGTAAATGAAGATATATGCCGCAACTATGTATTTAATTCAATCGGTATTGTTACTTACCTGAACCCATATATCGGTCACCATGAAGGCGATATTGTCGGAAAAATCTGTGCACAAACCGGTAAAAGTGTCAAAGAGGTGGTCCTAGAACGTGGATTACTGACGGAAGATGAGCTTAATGAAATCCTTTCTGTTGAAAACTTTATTATGCCAACATACAAAGCAAAACGTTGCTAGCATTTTAAATATGGTAATAATCATATAGATAGTTATAATTTACCATCTGACAAAAAGGAGTACATAGTGCTCCTTTTCTATATAGAAATAATAATCTGCCCTAAATTCACAGTGTAAATTTAAAGCGGATCTACTCCTGACTGATTAAAAAACAGTGCAATCAGTATCATAAAAATTATAAGTAGTCACTCACTCTCGAATTAACGGACTAATGAAGGGTTTTCCACTCTGGCTTAAAAGGCTCCAAACTACCTCACTATAAAAGTGGTATATTGATCTAATCAACCAGCACAATGCCGAGACTTTTCAATAGATTCAATGCTTCAAAACGACTGAATATTGCTTTATTAATTTGATTTTCTAATACATCAATTTCAAAGTTGTATGAATCACTGAAATCGACCGCTTCAAGATTTGTATGCATAAACAAGCTATTAGAGAAATCGCAATACTTCATCTGAGATCCTCTAAAATTACCTTCTCTGAAATCCGCATCATGAATTTTACATTCATCCATCTCAAGCTCATTCAGTGTTAAACCAAACATTGAAATATCATTAAGAATTGAACGCTTGAAACTCAGTTCAAAATCAACATGAAATGAAGGCCAATCGGCCTGAGTAAAATCGACACCTACTAATTTGCTTTCGATAAAATCAAGATGAAATAACCGACTATTAGTCAATTTTACCAGTGACATATTACAACGAATAAAACGACACTGAGTAAATTTACAATGCTTAAACTTCACACCGGATAAATCGCAATCAACAAAGTCGCAATCTTCGAAAACCACATTTTCAACCACGGCATCAAGTGCTGTTAATTTAGAGAATTCGTTATCATAATATTCATCTTGTGCGAACAACTCATCGTTCTTCATCTCATTATTCCTGCGTCGGTTTATAATTAAAACAGCTTGCTGAAGAGTAACTCATCGTCCAGTCTTCCATCAGGGTTCCGTCTCGATAACCGGGTATGGGCTTCCAAACGATATCCTGATCCCAACGCGACTTTTTGACTGCGAATGTTCCGTCCCACCGCCCTGATATCGATACGTCTGGCACCCAGCCGGTCGGCAGCAAAAGTCTCTAACAATGCCACTGCCTGGCGCATGATGCCATGCCCCGTTACCTCACTGCTTAACCAATACCCTATTTCAAAATGAGGAACAGAAAGATCAGCTATCAGCAGACCTATCATGCCAAGTACCTGATCCGTCTGCTTATCAACAATGGTAAAACGAAATTCCGACTCACCGCGCTGAAAGTGGTAGCGGGCCATCTGAATATTCTGATCCGTTTCTTCGATCGTTAACGCGCAATTCACCCACGGAAGAAACTGTGCAAGTTCTTGGTAACTACGCTGTACGGTATCCAAAATCTGATGATTTCTATCTGCTGCTGGCGGCTCCAGACGGATTCTCTCATTGTCCAGCACAGGAAAATCCTGAGTGATAAGTGACAACAGTGTTTCAATTCGACACCAACGGTCTCCGGGCTCATGAAATTCTGCAGACTGACTCAGCCAGACTGCCCTAAGACCCGCCGCCAACGCCGGGGTAATATCTTTATCAAACGTATCGCCGACCATTGTCAGTTGTGAAGGTTCTACTCCGAGCTGAGAAGCGATCACCCGGTAATAATCAGGCGAGTCTTTCGATATACCCAGACTATCTTTGCAAAAATATCCGGAAATATAGCGATCCAGCCCGATTCGAGCAAAAGCGGCCCGTACATCCTGCTGCTGAGAGTCTTCCGCATTAGTTGCTATATAAACATCTGAATCCCTGGATAAAAAATGCAAAAGACTGTGTGCTCCTGTGACGGACGAGACCTGAGGCCAGTCGCACATTTTCCCTGTATGATGTACATAATCCACCATCAGGGTATTCCCCCAGTCGAACAGATAAATTGACATATCGGATCCCTATTTATTAACGCAATTAACCAGCCAGCAACTAACTCACCCACTTTTGTAAATTTAATCCATTGAAATAATTTGCTAACGGTACAAAAGTAATTACTATTTCTTTCATCCTGAACAATAATTTTACCCTGACGCATTGAAATAACCACTTCGGATACGATGGGTAAACAACACGAGACAATATCATATGAATTTAACCCGATGTATCGGTTTGGGCGTCGCCGGCAACTTTGCAAAGCACCTTGAACAGGCCGGTGAAATCAAAGACTTTCTCAATGTAAAAGCAGAAGAAGGTGCTCCCAAAGGTATTTTCCCTTTTTACCTGCCAAATCATGACGGCTTTCTGGGCACATATCCACTATCGAATCATGAACAAATTGCATCCGGTACAGAAAACCCTCAGCTCGAACCTGAAGTTGCCCTGCTGTGCGAACTCTCCTATCAGGATCAAAAAGTGACGGCGATTAAACCGGTTAAATTTGCCGCCTTCAATGATTGTACCGTGCGTAAAGAAGGCGCAACAAAAATTTCTCAGAAGAAAAACTGGGGTGCAGCCAGTAAAGGTGTCAGTGCACAGTGGATCGAACTGGATAAATTCGAACGTGGCGGTATTCTGGATAATTATAACCTGGCTTCGTTTGTGACCCGTAATGGCGCTCTCCATCCTTATGGCGTAGATACCGAATTATTGGGGTATAGTTATTTCTATCAACAGCTCATGGACTGGCTACTGGAGAAGATTAATAGTCAGCAGGATCACGGGCCATTAGAAAATATCAGTGAACTGTTAGGTCAGTGCAATTACCCGGCTCAGGCGGTTATTTCCATCGGCGCAACCGCCTATGAAGAATTCGGGGAAAAGCATTACCTTGACGCTGGCGATGAAATCACGGTTGTCGTGTATCCGAACTCCATCGCGGATATCAAACAATGTATTGAGTCCGGCGACTTTCCCGACAACTGTTCTGTTCTGAAACAGAGCGTGAAATAATTGTATTGAATACATACGCTAATTGAATCCGGTCACTCAAAATACATGCTATCGATATAGCGTGTATTTTGTTTTTGCGCTTCATTGTCTGCTTATCCTTCGTTGATTAGTCTAGAATCCAATCATTAATATTGACTTAATTAATTGTTTTTAATCATCTCATTTCTTTTTCTTATAACAATACCAAAATTGTTTGCAAGAATTATTGCAAATACATATGATAATCACTCCCATTTAAAAAGAGATACTGACTTATGAAAAAGATTCTTATTCCCCTTCTGCTAAGTGTTAGCCTGCCCGCTCTGGCTGATATGCCAACCTTCTCGATCGAGATCAAGGATCACATGTTTAATCCTGCTGAAATCGAGATTCCGGCGAACCAACAAGTTAAGCTGGTAGTGAAAAATCTGGACGATTCTGTCGAAGAATTTGAAGGTGAGGACTTTCACGCAGAGAAAATCATCGCTGCTCACGGCGAAGCCACCATACTGGTTGGCCCGTTTAGTCCCGGCGAATACGAATTCGTAGGTGAGTTTCATGAGGATACCGCCAAAGGCGGGCTAATCGTAAAATAAGAGAGGTAACCTCATGCTAAGTTCCGCTATTATCGTTTTTCGCGAAGTGCTCGAAGCCGCACTGATCGTAACCATCCTGATGGCCGCTACCCGCGGTCTTCCCGGCCGCACCCGCTGGATAAGTGGAGGTCTGATGGCGGGACTGCTGGGGGCGCTTCTGGTGGCGCTATCCGCTAACGCCATCGCCTCTACCTTCCAGGGGCTTGGCCAGGAGTTGTTTAACGCCAGCATTCTGATAATTGCAGTACTGATGCTTGCATGGCACAATATCTGGATGTCTCGCCACGCCCGGGAGCTGGTCGCCCACCTTAAAAATGTCAGTGCACGGATAACCGACGGCTCAATGCCGCTCTACTTCCTGTCGGTTGCGACCGGGATGGCGGTACTGCGTGAAGGATCTGAAGTGGTATTATTCCTTTACGGAGTCTCGGTCAGTGGGGGCTCAGGTATATCTATGCTTACCGGCGGACTTATCGGTATCGCGACCGGCGTGATATCCGGGGCTTTTCTGTATAAGGGACTGCTTCGAATCCCTACCCAGTGGCTGTTCAGGGTTACAGGCTGGATGATTCTGTTTCTGGCCGCTGGTCTGGCCGCATCAGCAGCGGGTTACCTGACTCAGGCCGGATTATTAACGGCACAGGCACCGCTATGGAATACCAGTTCCTTACTGTCTGAGAAATCAATCATAGGTCAATTGCTACATATTCTGTTGGGTTATCAGGCTCGTCCGACGGCTATTCAGCTGGCGTTTTATCTGGTCACTCTGGTAGTAATTGCAGCCGGTATGCGCTGGACAAAACAGACCGACACATTGACTACGTCTTCCCGGGCCTGACAAATCCGTACCCGCCGATCCCTTCTGTACAGCAAGGGATCGCATGATACCGGTCCGGCGGCTATATCGAACTGAGTAACGTGCAACTGGACCGGGCACCCGGAGAGCAAGGACACTCCCGGGAAGTGATAACGTGATATCCCGGACAATCTGTAAAACGAATACCGGGACTTGTTACTAATGACAGGTCTGAAGATATAGCTGTTCTACTTTCAGTCTCGCCCACTCTGTACGTCGTAAAAATTTAAGTGAAGACTTAACCGACGGATCTTTATTGAAGCAATTAATATTTATCATCTCGCCCAAACGCTTCCATCCGAAATGATCAACAAGCTCCGTGACCATTTTCTCTAGAGTCACACCGTGCAGCGGATTATTAGGTTGTGTAGTACTCACATTCGTTTCCATAATCATGATTCGGAGCAAGACTAACACAAGCAATTCTACTTCGCAGCAAAGACAAATACCGTTACACTAGCGCCCGGTTTAACTACCCCCGAATCTCTCCAATGAAATTAGGACAACGATTAACTACCCTGGCATCGATGGCCGATGGTCACTATGACCAAATCTGGGATTGCTGCTGTGATCATGGCTATCTGGGCGCACAACTGCTTAAAAATCAGCATCAGGCCCAAATCCATTTTGTGGATATTGTGCCGACACTGATCGGAGAGTTAGCCGCTAAGTTAGAACAGTTTATGCCTCAATATTCGGGACGGTGGCACACTCACTGCTTGGATGTTGCCAAACTTCCGGTTGAGAAGTTTCCCGGTCACCACCTGATCATCATTGCCGGAATCGGCGGTGATCTTATGCTGCAGATGTTGCACTCAATATTTGAACAACACCCGGATCTGTCTGCCGATTTTCTGCTCTGTCCGGTACATCACCAATATAAGGTTCGTCAGCTTCTGCTACAGAAAAACTGCCGGTTAATTGATGAGCGCCTGATAAAAGAAAATCAGCGTTTCTATGAAATGATAAAAGTATCCACCACTCCCCGTTCACCGGCAGATACACAACGACAGCCACTGAGTGAAACCGGAACAAAAATATGGCACTGGCAGGATCAACAGCAGAAATTGATCGCTCTGGAATACCGGCAGAAAACCATCGAACACTACCGTCGCATGCGAAGCGGTATCTCTGAACGGGAACAGATAATTAAGGCTTATTCTGACGTAGAGATATAATTCACTTACAGCTCAAAGAAACGCAGAAATTCACAATAGTCCTTCACTTCACGTTCGATATCCGCACGATAGAAATTAAGTTTGCTGCCCGGACGCGCCTGAGCCAGTTTCATTAAGCTCATCCTGGATACGCAGCCCAGTTTCGGATACCCGCCTAATGTCTGCCGGTCATTTAACAGAATGATCGGCTGCCCGTTAGCCGGGAACTGAATCGCCCCGAGTGCGATGCCTTCCGATATGATCCCGCTCATCCCGCAATCGACCGCGTTGCCTTCAAGCCGAATCCCCATACGGTCCAGCTTATCCGTAATCAGGTAAGGTTCAGAATAAAACATCTGCTTGGCTTGCGCAGGAAACTGGTCCGCCTGATAAGATTCGATCACACCAATACTCAGTCTGTCGCTATATCTCGGAACAAAATTCCGGGGAGTCCAGTGAGGTTCAGCTTGCCGGACTTCTTCTCGGACAACGTGCGCCACCGGCAACACATTCCCCTTCTGCAACGCCTTACCGGGACGGGACTTTAATCCGCCGATTGAATTACGCATTACCGTTGCCGCGCTGCCGAACACTTCCGGCACATCAAAACCTCCGGCAACGGCCAGATAACCGCGAAAACCCGATTTTGCATAACCGATGGAAAGGACGTCACCTTCATGCAGAATAAAGGAACGCCAGCTATCGATCGGGGAACCATTGATGGTGACAGGAAACGCGGCGCCAGTAAGTGACATTGTCACATCAGATAACGCTTCAAAAGCTATATTACCCATCGTAATTTCAACGGTTGCCGTATCAGACGAATTCCCGACCAAACGATTCGCCCAGCAATGGGCATGCAGATCAACCGGTCCGCCAACACTCAGCCCCAGATGTGCCACTCCGGTACGGCCTAAGTCCTGAATCAGACTCAGCATTCCTGATGACAGGAGTTTCAAACCATTCACAGTTCACCTCCCAGCTCCAGAAAACGCTCGCGGGTGACAGGGATAAAGCACACGGTATCTCCTACCTCAAAGGGCATCATCGGATCAGAATGGACGTCAAATAGCGAGATCGGACAATTGCCGATGATCTGCCAGCCACCCGGCGTTTCCTGCGGATACACCGCGGTCTGCTGATCCGCAATCCCTACACTTCCCCGGGCCACTTTAAGGCGGGGTTCTGCATGACGCGGACAGGCAATCCGTTGATCAACGGAACCGAGAAATGCAAACCCGGGAGCAAAACCAATTGCACACACGGTATACTCCGTCCGGGAATGAATCTCGATCACCTGCTCAATGGTAAGCTGTTTCTTGTCTGCCAGCATAACCAAATCCGGCGCGACGTCGGGGTGATAATACACCGGCAACTGCACCACTTTCTTACTCTGACCGACGGCCAGATGCGCTGACTGATTAAATTCGGTTTTCAGCCAGTCAGTTAATTCAGCGGCAGAAATTTTTAAGGGGTGGTACTCAATCAACAGACTGGTATAGGATGGAATCACCTCAATCAGGCTATCCGAAAATTCCCTTTTTATCCGGTGCGTTAATGCGGCCAGCTGCTGGACCAGCGCCGGATCGATAGCGTCTCCTAAATAGACAATCAGACAGGTTTCCGATAAATAATCAATCCGTATATCCATCAGCCAATCACTTTTCTTAACTGTTGAATAATCGCTATCGATTGCTGATTATCACCATGAACACAGATGGTATCCGCCTTTAAGTTCAGCTCCTGCCCGTCCACGGTTGTGACCGTTCCTTTTTCGATCAACTGAATGACCTGACTGACGATTCTGTCCGGATCATGATGAACTGCTCCGGGCAAACTGCGCGAGGCCAGCGTGCCTTCAGAGGTATAAGCGCGATCGGCAAAAGCTTCAAACAATAACTTCACGCCAGACTCTTCGGCAATTCTCTGGTATTGGCTGTTATCGGCTTTAGCCAGGATCATCAAAGGAATATCAAGCTGCGCTTTTGCAATCACGTCAATCATCGCCCGGAAAACGATTTCATCTCCCATCATATCGTTGTACAGTGCGCCGTGCGGTTTAATATATTCCACCTTGCCTCCGTACAACTGACACATGCTCAGCATCGCCCCCACTTGATACGCCACCAGGTGTCTCAGCTCATCATGAGTATGTGGAATAGAGCGGCGGCCGAACCCTTTTTTATCGTCATAACCGGGGTGGGCACCAATCATAACACCGTGTTTCAGTGCGCTTCTGATGGTTTTCGCCATCACATCAGGATCGGAAGCATGAAATCCGCACGCGATATTAGCCATGTCAATAAATGGCATAACGGCATCATCCATCCCCATATTCCAGCTACCGTAGCTTTCTCCAAGATCACAGTTCAGTTTCATTGCAATTCCTCGTTTGTTCACCGCTATCTTCCCTGAATAGCGTTTCGCCTTCAAATGCAATTTGAATACTTAAGTTAATTCAGATGCGATATCTCTTTCATTTTCGTTCATAGATTAAATTAAAACGATTAATTTGAGTCACTTCAGAATATCTCTTACATTAGATACCACTTCATCAGTGAATAAACAGACTCAATAATGTTCACCATTTTCAAAACCT
>JBNKRC010000082.1:0-9196 GCA_050296215.1 Vibrio sp.
GGCCCGAATTCGACCAGTAAAATATTTAGCATTTATTCAGATAAGAACTCTTTTATTAATCAACTATACTCGGAGAAAATTCCACCATGGTTGAAGTTACTTGAACATAATGAACAGGGTTTCTTTCTCTTTAAGGTGAATACACAATGACTATATCAATTTATGACACAAAAAAAATAGCCATACTATTACCTTGCTTTAACGAAGAAGGTGCAATTAGCGATACTATAAAAGGATTCAGAAAAGTTATTCCAAACTGCGACATATATGTATATGACAATAACTCTACCGATAACACGGTAGAAGAGGCTCGTATCGCAGGATCTATCGTTCGTAAAGAGTTCCGGCAGGGAAAGGGAGAAGTAGTACGCAGAATGTTTGCTGATATTGAAGCCGATATCTATGTCATGGCTGACGGTGATAATACCTACGACCCCAAAGCAGCCCCCCTATTGATTGATACACTAATCAGTAATCAACTGGATATGGTTGTTGGCACCCGTTCAAAATCTCAGGATGCCTACCCAACTGGACATTTATTGGGTAATAGAGCCTTTTCAACCCTGATTAACCAATTTTTTAATGCTGCTCTAACTGATGTATTTTCTGGCTACCGGGTAATGAGTCAGCGTTTTGTAAAAACTATTCCCGTACTAAGTGACGGATTCCAGATAGAAACAGAGCTAACTGTACATGCACTACATCATAAATTTCCAATGGCTGAAGTAGCCACTGAATATCATTCAAGACCAGAAGGAACAGCTAGTAAACTACACACATTCTCTGATGGCTTTAAGATATTGAGTTTTATATTTTTTCTGATCAGAGATATAAAACCACTTTTGTTTTTCTCGTTAATAGCCTTAATTTTCTCCATATCATCTTTATTACTTGGAATACCTGTTATATTTGAATTTATTGAAACCGGGCTAGTAGAACGTCTTCCGACTGCCATTCTGGCTAGTAGCATTGGAGTTATTGCAATAATTTCTCTATTTAGCGGATTAATCCTGGATAATGTCAGCAGAGGGCGAATGGAGATAAAAATAATTAATTACAAATTGTATAATTCACAAAAAAATTATTTTAGTTTAAAAAACACTAAATAATAGAGGTTCCAATGAGAACAAATAAACATGAAGATACAGACTGGCTTGAATATTTAGACTCTTTCAGTAATACATATAATGAGCGAGTTTATAACAATTCAACAGGAAGATTAATGAAGGCTGGGCATACAGCCTGTGAATCAGTATTCGATAATACAAATCATTTTGATAGAGTCTTAGAGGTAGGCTCAGGGACGGGGGAGCATTTTCCTTTTATCCGTCACTCATTCAACGAATATATAATGACGGATTGTGATAGCAAAAATCTGGTAAAGGCTCAAAATAATATAGGGAATGGGGATTTAAACAGTAAGATACATTATAAAACAATGAATGCAGAAAAATTAGATTTTGAAGATAATTATTTTGACCGCGTTATTGCCATTCATATATTAGAACATATCTATAAACCGCACCTGGCTATAAAAGAGTGGCAACGAGTATTAAAAGATAATGGAACTCTATCTATTCTTATACCAACAGATCCTGGAATTGCATGGAAAGTTGGACGCCATTTTACGACGAGGAAAGAGGCTTTAAAAAAAGGATGGGATTATGATTATATTATGGCTAGAGAACATGTAAATCCTTGCAACAATTTGATCGCCTTTTTAAAATACTATTTCCCTGAAAATAAATCATTTTTTTGGCCTTTAAAACCACTTCCTTTAATTGACTGTAATCTGTTTTATATTTTTCATGCCAAACTAAACGATAAATAGTCATTACAAACCAAATGGATATTATTATTTTCTAATGTTTTCCATATATAATCATACTTTAATTGCCTTGGGCTCTGCTCTGTTTCTGAACTTTCATTCCTGAACGAGTGGGTTAAAATCAATTAGATAACTTGGCCTACCAGATTATCTGATAGAACCGTTAGAAAATGCTACAGGCGAAACACTTAGCGCAGTATTATATTTGATTAGTTAAAATTAGCTCCAGTAAGCATGTCAGTATATACCTGTTTTTTCAATATATAAACAAGCCGAGCAAAAGCCCGGCTTGTTTATATGATAGAAAAATATTAACTTATTTCGCTAATACTTCTTTTGCTGTTTTCACGACGTTTTCAACAGTAAAACCAAACTGTTTAAACAGTTGATCTGCCGGAGCGGATTCGCCAAAAGTCGTCATACCAACAATCGCACCGCCGAAACCAACGTATTTGTACCAGTAATCAGCAATACCCGCTTCAACCGCTACGCGAGCAGTCACAGCAGCAGGAAGTACTGATTCTCGGTAAGCAGCATCTTGCTTATCGAATACATCAGTTGCAGGCATAGAAACAACACGAACATTCTTACCTTCAGCAGTCAGTTCAGCTGCTGCGGCAACCGCCAGTTCAACTTCAGAACCGGTTGCGATAAAGATAAGATCCGGAGTACCGGCACAATCTTTCAGTACATAACCGCCTTTCGTGATGTTTGCCAGCTGCTGTGCATCACGGTCTTGCTGAGCCAGGTTCTGACGAGAGAAAATCAGAGCGGTCGGGCCATCCTGACGTTCGATTGCAAATTTCCATGTAACCGCAGACTCAACCTGGTCACATGGACGCCATGTGCTCATATTCGGCGTCAGACGCAGAGAAGCCATCTGTTCTACCGGCTGGTGAGTCGGGCCGTCTTCACCCAGACCGATTGAGTCATGAGTGTAAACCTGGATGTTCTGAACTTTCATCAGAGCCGCCATACGCATTGCATTACGCGCATATTCCATGAACATCAGGAATGTTGCACCGTAAGGAATGAAACCACCGTGAAGCGCGATACCGTTCATAATGGCTGTCATACCGAATTCACGTACACCGTAGTGAATGTAGTTACCTGATGCGTCGTCTGAAGTCAGAGACTTAGATCCAGACCACATTGTCAGGTTTGACGGTGCAAGGTCTGCCGAACCTCCCATAAATTCAGGAAGCAGTTTACCGAATGCTTCCAGTGCATTTTGCGATGCTTTACGAGAAGCAATATTCGCAGGATTTGCCTGAAGGTCAGCAATGATTGCCTGAGCCTGTTCTTCCCATACAGCAGGTAGTTCACCATTATTACGACGAGTGAACTCAGCCGCCAGTTCAGGATATGCAGCCTGATAAGCCGCAAATTTTTGTTCCCATTCGGCCTGTTTCGCCGCACCGGCTGCTTTCGCATCCCACTCTGAGTAGATATCAGCAGGAATTTCAAACGGACCATATTCCCAGCCAAGGAACTCACGAGCCGCTTTAATTTCATCAGCACCCAATGGAGCACCGTGACAATCATGTGAACCCGCTTTGTTTGGTGAACCAAAACCGATAATGGTTTTAGTACAAATCAAAGTAGGACGAGTCGTATCCGCTTTTGCCGCTTCGATAGCCGCATTAATGGCTTCTGCATCGTGACCGTCAACCGCCGGAATAACCTGCCATCCATATGCTTCAAAGCGCTTAGCTGTATCATCGGCAAACCAGCCTTCAACGTGACCATCGATAGAAATACCGTTGTCATCCCAGAAAGCAATCAGTTTACCAAGACCAAGTACCCCGGCCAGAGAACAAGCTTCATGCGAGATACCTTCCATCATACAACCGTCACCCATAAATACATAAGTGAAGTGATCAACGATATCATGGCCTTCTTTATTAAATTGTGCCGCTAGTGATTTTTCAGCCAGCGCCATACCGACACCATTGGTAATACCTTGCCCTAAAGGACCGGTAGTTGTTTCAATACCTGGTGCATAGCCATACTCTGGATGGCCAGGAGTTTTTGAATGTAGCTGACGAAAGTTCTTCAGATCATCAATAGAAAGATCATAACCAGTCAGGTGAAGAAGTGAGTAAAGCAGCATTGAGCCATGGCCGTTTGAAAGAATAAAACGGTCACGATCTGCCCAGTTCGGATTCTGCGGGTTATGATTTAAGTGAGAACGCCATAGCACTTCAGCGATATCAGCCATACCCATAGGGGCACCCGGGTGGCCAGAATTGGCTTGTTGCACACCATCCATGCTTAAAGCACGGATTGCATTAGCGAGACGTTTTTGAGAAGACATGTCAGCTCCTAAATTCCTTTAGCGTAGTCAAAATAATCAGCGGCGGTATTGTCGCAGAGCCCCCCACGCTGTGCAAACAATTTACTCCCCATTTATGGCGATAATTCTGCTTTTTATTTAAGAAGCACACACAATGTCAATGAATCCCCCGATAAATAGCGAAAATCCGATTGTGACTTAAACTAAAAAATAGCTTGTAATTCGTCCGTTCAAAATTAAAATAGACGTCTAGATGTAGATACACCTACAAATTAAAGCATATTTCAGGCAAGTCTCGGACTTGCTTTCTAAGTAAAGTGGAGCACTCATGATTAAGCATCTGTTTACTTCTGAATCTGTATCAGAAGGACATCCGGATAAAATTGCAGACCAAATTTCTGATGCGGTACTGGATGCCATCTTAGAACAAGATCCAAAAGCACGTGTAGCTTGTGAGACCTATGTAAAAACCGGCATGGTAATGGTTGGTGGTGAAGTTACCACATCAGCATGGGTCGATATCGAAGAGCTGACTCGTAACACTGTGCGTGAAATCGGTTATGTTCATTCAGATATGGGATTCGATGCAAACTCTTGTGCCGTACTGAACACCATCGGTAAGCAGTCTCCAGACATCAACCAGGGTGTTGATAAAGCTGACCCTAAAGACCAGGGTGCCGGTGACCAGGGTATTATGTTTGGTTATGCGACCAACGAAACTGAAGTGTTTATGCCTGCACCGATTACTTACTCTCACCGTTTGGTTCAACGCCAGGCTGAAGTACGTAAAAACGGTATTCTTCCATGGTTACGCCCGGATGCGAAATCACAGGTAACCTTCCAGTATGATCAGGGTAAAATTGTTGGTATTGATGCTGTGGTTCTTTCTACTCAGCACTGCGACAGCATCTCTACTCCGGCGCTGCGTGAAGCCGTGATGGAAGAAATCATTAAACCGGTACTTCCGGCTGAATGGTTAACCAAAGAAACTAAATACTTTATTAACCCGACCGGCCGCTTTGTTATCGGCGGACCAATGGGTGACTGTGGTCTGACAGGTCGTAAAATTATTGTGGATACCTACGGCGGTGCAGCCCGTCACGGCGGCGGTGCATTCTCCGGTAAAGATCCATCGAAGGTTGACCGCAGTGCGGCCTACGCTGCCCGTTACGTTGCGAAAAACATCGTAGCCGCAGGTCTGGCCGATCGTTGTGAGATTCAGCTTTCTTATGCCATCGGCGTTGCGGATCCAACCTCCATCATGGTGGAAACCTTCGGTACCGCAAAAGTACCTGAAGAAGTGATCATTAAAGCAATTCGCCACCACTTTGACTTACGTCCGTATGGTCTTCAGGAAATGCTTAACCTGCTGCAACCTATCTATAAAAAGACCGCGGCGTACGGTCACTTTGGTCGTGATGAGTTCCCTTGGGAAAAGACCGATAAAGTCGATATGCTTAAAGAATTCGCCAATATTAAATAATCATTTATACCTGGCAAAAAATAAACAGGGCCCTCGGATTCGAGGGTTTTTTTTGTTATAAGAGCATCATACCGTAAACCAGACCGACGGATTTCATGCTCACTCTTCAGTTACAGCAGCAGGCACAACAGGCATTAGACGCGTGCATCACACGAGCCTCTGAACATTTCATCTACTCATTTGATACTCCCGCTTTATCCTTTAAATTACGAGGAAAATGCGCAGGAAAAGCCTACCTGCAACAATGGGAAATTCGCTTGAACCCGATTTTGTTTGGTGAAAACCCTCAGGCTTACCTCAATGAAGTGATCCCGCATGAAGTTGCTCATCTGATTGTGTTTAAATTATTTGGTAACGTAAAGCCACACGGGGAGGAGTGGCGCTCAGTGATGCGTGAAGTCTTCGGGCTGATCCCCAAAACCACACACAACTTTGTTGTCGATTCGGTACGGGGTCAGAGCTTTGAATACCGATGTACCTGCCAGACCCACTACCTGACCATAAGACGTCATAATAAAGTATTGAAAGGCGTGGCGAATTATCGATGCACTCGCTGTCAACACGAGTTACAATTTACGGGTAGCCTACAGCCTTAAAGAAAGAATAGTGCAAAATCGGTCTGCAATATCTCACTATTCCCTTGTAAAAACCGCTGCACAATCCCATTTAACTACCACTGGCTTTGATGTCTATCAGGAACTCAACATGCGAATCCCACGAATTTATCACCCAAACTTGATTGAACAAAACCAACAGATTGATCTTAGTGAAGATGCCGTTGGTCATATTGGCCGGGTATTACGAATGGGAGCAGGACAGGAAATCCTGTTATTTGACGGAAGCGGCAACCAGTTTTCCGCAACCTTAACTGATGTGGGCAAAAAGAGCATTACGGCACAAATCAATACTTCTCAGCCACATAGCGTAGAGTCACCATTAGACTTACACCTCGGTCAGGTCATTTCCCGTGGCGAAAAAATGGAATTTACCATCCAGAAATCGGTCGAACTGGGTGTTAATACCATCACACCTCTGCTTTCTGAACGTTGTGGTGTTAAGCTGGATGAAAAACGGTTCGAGAAAAAGCTGCAACAATGGCAGAAAGTGGCGATTGGCGCATGCGAACAGTGCGGACGGAATATTGTTCCGGTTATCCGCCCGGTGATGTCTCTTGAACAGTGGTGCGCAGAACAGACCGATGCATTAAAACTTAACTTACATCCCCGGGCCAGATACTCAATCAACACATTACCCGAACCGGTAACAAAAGTACGTCTGTTGATTGGTCCGGAAGGCGGGCTGTCCGAAACCGAAATCTCAATGACCGAACAGTATCATTTTGAAGAAATTTTGCTCGGCCCTCGGGTACTAAGAACAGAAACGGCTGCGCTGACCGCCATTACAGCGCTTCAGGTTCGCTTTGGCGATCTGGGATAAATGGAGAAAGAAATAATGATAAAACTCGGTATCGTAATGGATCCTATTGAATCCATTAATATCAAAAAAGATTCCTCGTTTGCGATGATGCTGGAAGCACAACGTCGTGGCTATGAAATTCACTACATTACCATGGACGATCTTCATTTAGATCAGGGTATTGCTTTTGCTGATAGCAAAACAGTAACGGTACAACAGGATCCTGAGCGCTGGTTTGAGATCACCGGCGAACAAACCATCCGCTTATCCGATCTTGATGCCATACTGATGCGTAAAGATCCGCCGTTTGATACCGAATACATCTACGCAACCTATATTCTTCAGAGGGCTGAAGACGAAGGAGCCTTAATTGTCAATAAGCCGCAAAGCTTGCGTGACTGTAACGAAAAACTGTTTACCGCCTGGTTCCCTGAATTAACCCCGACTACCATTGTGACCCGTAAAGCTGAAACGATTAAAGCATTTCGGGAAAAACACGGTGATGTGATCCTGAAACCGCTTGACGGCATGGGTGGCGCATCGATTTTCCGGGTGAAACAGGACGATCCTAACGTTTCAGTTATTATTGAAACCCTGACCAACCATGGTAAGCACTACTGCATGGCCCAAACCTTTGTCCCTGATATTTCTAATGGTGACAAGCGTATTCTGATTGTGGACGGTGAACCAATGCCTTACTGCCTGGCCCGTATTCCGGCTCAGGGAGAAACCCGTGGCAACCTGGCGGCAGGTGGTCGTGGTGAAGCACGCCCGCTCAGCGATACCGACTGGGCCATAGCGAATGCGGTGGCTCCGACTCTTAAAGAGAAAGGATTGATCTTTGTCGGTCTTGACGTTATCGGCGACCGCCTGACGGAGATTAACGTGACCAGCCCGACTTGTATTCGTGAAATTGAAGCCGCCTTTGATATATCCATTACCGGCAAGCTGATGGATGCGATTGAACGCAGGCTCAGCAAGCAATAACCAATTCGCGTAGTAAATATAAAATCAGGGTAAAGAGCTATGAATCTAACCAATCATTTTCTGATCGCCATGCCGAGCTTAGATACCTCCTACTTCAAACGAAGTGTTATCTATGTTTGCGAGCATAATGATGATGGTGCAATGGGAATCATGATTAATGCCCCTATGGGCATTACGGTTGGCAGCATGCTTAAGCAGGTTGAAATCAAGCCTCTTTACCCTTTAGAACATACGGATAGTTTAGATAAACCCGTTCTTAATGGCGGGCCGGTATCGGAAGATCGTGGTTTTGTCTTACATAAGCCAAACTGCTATTACGATTCCAGTCTTAAAGTCACGGATGAACTTTCCGTTACCACATCGAAAGACATCTTATCGGTACTGGGCACCAGTGCCGAACCTGACGATTACCTGGTGGCGCTTGGTTATTCCGGGTGGGATGCCGGTCAGCTGGAACGTGAATTAAGTGAAAACTCCTGGCTGACAATAGAAGCTGATCACGAACTGATTTTTACCACTCCCATCAATGAAAAATGGAATCAGGCGATCAAAAAACTCGGCATTGAACCGGCTCAGCTCTCTGCGCTGTCCGGTCACGCATAATCACAATTACCTTAATGATCTGAACAAAATGAATTCGATTCCACAAACCGCTCAACTTTTTAAAAAGAACAGCCCTATATCGCTTCCCGAGGGCATCCTTGCCCTCGTACGTTTGTTCCATCGAACACATTTTGCCTGTTCAGCTTTTAATGGAATTGGTATAATTACGTTTATTTATGACGTTCTTTCAGCTTATCGATCACATCACTGAATGCAAGATCCTGGTCCTGAAGCAGAACCAGCAGATGGTAAATCAGATCGGCTGATTCACAAATCAGTTCCGCTTTATCGCCCGACGTCGCCGCAAGCGCGACTTCAACACCTTCTTCGCCAACTTTTTGCGAAATACGTTTGGTACCACGGGCATACAAGCTGGCGGTGTAAGAGGAGTCAGGATCGGCACTCTTACGTTCTCCCAGTAATTGTTCAAGCTGATGAAGCCACACCATTTGTGACTCCTCTTGTGCATCACCATCCCAACAAGTTGTTGTGCCAGTGTGACACGTTGGGCCAATCGGATTTACTTTCACTAGCAAGGTGTCTTGGTCGCAGTCCAAAGCAATATTTTTCAATTGCAACACGT
>JBNKRC010000083.1:0-9153 GCA_050296215.1 Vibrio sp.
CTGAGCCTGTTGCCGTAGCACTGGCCGCATCAATCGCTGTCAGAAAATTATCCTCTCAACCGAAACATATTGTTGCCTGTGTTTCTCCAAACTTAATGAAAAACGGAATGGGGGTCATGGTTCCGGGAACAGGAATGGCCGGACTGCCGATTGCAGCCGCAATCGGGGCGGTGGCAGGTGATCCGGACGCCGGGCTGGAAGTATTAAAAAATGTAACCGAATCAGATGTTAACAATGCAAAAATGTTACTTTGCGATAACGCCGTCACCGTAAAGGTAATCAATGTTAGCCATTTTCTCTATGCCAGGGTCACAGTGAGCAACGACGCAGAGAATGTCACTGTTACTATCGCAGATGATCATACCCGGGTTATATCCATTGAAGAAAATGGGGTAACCACTTTTATGAATGACCCGACAAAGCATTCACCTCTTCCACCAATAACGAGTGTTGATATTTTTAAAGATATTCAGACAAGAGATCTCTATGACTTTGCGGCAAATGCACCAATAGAAAAACTTGCCTTTATCGGGAAATCCGGAGAATTGAATAATGCCCTTTCCGAAGAGGGGCTGACCGGGAACTATGGATTACAAATCGGTGCAACGTTTGAGCGCAATGTAAAACGCGGGTTATTATGCGGGGGCTTGCTTACCGAAGTACTGATGCGTACCTCCTCCGCGTCTGACGCAAGAATGGGCGGAGCGACCAAGCCTGCTATGACAAATTCCGGCTCTGGTAATCAGGGCATCACCGTCACCATGCCCGTAGTCGTTACCGCCGAACATATTAATGCTTCGCAAGAGCAGACCATCCGCGCTCTTATATTGGCCCACCTGGTGGCCATCTATATTAAAAGCCGGCAAAATAAGCTGTCGGCCCTGTGCGGTGCCACTACCGCAGCCATGGGCGCCGCAGCCGGAATCACCTATCTTTTGGGTGGCAGCTATCTGCAAATCAGCTATGCCATCCGTAGTATGATTGGCGATATTTCAGGAATGATTTGTGACGGGGCCAAACCAAGTTGTGCGATGAAAGTATCCTCGTCGGCAGGTGCTGCCGTTAAAGCATCGCTGATGGCAATAGACGGAATCTGCGTCGGCGGTAATGAGGGTATTGTCGCTGACGATGTTGATGACTCCATTGTCAACCTTTCTGCTCTGGCGAATGGTTCAATGACTCAGACTGACGTACAGATCCTCGAGATTATGGTGAAAAAGGAACCTTCACTGGATTTATACTGATAATAATATTATTAAACAGCATAATTTCCTTATTTTACTTATCAATATCGAATATCACTCTTATCTTCCCTTGCCGGATCACTCACATGGACTAGCCTTTAATTATTAATATAAATATTTAAAGGCTAGGTAGATGGGGAAAAGGCTCTTTAATTCGGGGGTTGCGATTAGTCTGTTGCTCAGTTCAGGGGGAGCCGTAGCTGAATCAAAAACATTGCCGGAAGACAACAAATTAATCATCTTAAATTGGGCCGAATACTTAGACCCTGCTTTGATCAAAAAATTTGAACAACAGTTTCACGTCATTGTTTCAGAAATCTATTATGAATCGGATGAACACAGAACTCAGATACTTTTCGACAACAATGCCGAAGGTTTTGATCTTATTGTCACATCAGGAATCAATCTCGAATCATACGTTCGCCGCGGCTGGATAGCCCCATTAAATCTGAAGAACATCCCCAACCGTTCACATATTAATCAGCGATGGTTAACCGCTTTTCCCTTCGTACAAAAATATGCCATTCCCTATTTCTGGGGGACTACCGGTATTCTCTATCGCACGGATAAGATCGATTACAAGATCACAAGCTGGATGGATTTATTCGCCCCCGAACCGCTGCTTAAAAATAAGATAGGGATGTTTTCTGATGGCTACGAAATAACAGGGCTGGCCCTTAAAGGACTAGGTTATTCCGTTAACGAAGGCAACCCCGATGCATTAAAACAGGCAGAAGCACTACTAATCCACCAGAAGGACTATGTTCGTTCCTATCAATATTTTTTACTGGATAAAAATTCAGAAATCCTAACCGGAGATATCTGGATGACGGTTGCCTATAATGGTGATGCACTGATGGTTATGAATAACAGTGCCGGTGACAATCTCAATTTTGTTATTCCGGAAGAAGGCTCCGATCTCTGGGTAGACTATTTTACCGTTGGCACACACGCGAACAGGCCGGATCTCGCCCATTTATTTATCAATTTTATGAATCAGCCCGATAACGCCGCTCAGGCGGCACATTACACCTATTCGGCAACACCGAATGACAGCGCTAAAAAGCTGATGCCTGCTGATTATCTGAGTAACCCTATTATTTTTCCATCCGATGAAATATTAGCCAAATCAGAACAATTTGAGCCAATTCAGCCCCGGCAGATTAAACGCCGCAATGACATTAGTGCCAAAATCGTCAGCACTCAGAGGTAACGATGCATCTGAATTCCAAAATAAGCCTGACCATCATTCCGATGATAACCATTCCGCTGCTGCTGGTTGGTATCTACTCATATTATTTGTTATGGCATAAAAATACCGATATAAGCCATAATCAACTGGAATATTATGTCAACCACCTGCAGGAACATTACAATGAGAAGATTAGCGAGGCGACGGTCACACTTAAGATCCTGGCTGAGGACTCATTACTACAACAATATCTGCTAACGGAAAACCAGACGGATCGGTATATGCTTATGTATAAGCCTTTGCTGAAGAGGCTTACTAACAGTCAGCGTACTAATCCCGCTCTCAGAGAAATCAGTCTGCTACTCCCGAACGGCTATGAAGAATTTCGGATTTCTAACCGTAATGCGATCAACTATACCGAAAACGAATCCGATTCCGAATTTTTCAAAATAATGTTACGCGGTAACGCATCGTTGTATCACTTCCTTGGCAATAACCCGGATACCGGAAAAAATGCGTTTTTTATTTCGGTACCACTCATCTTCAGAAGCCACACTCAGGATACATTTACCACAACACCCAAAATCCGTGGTTACCTGACGGCAACACTGGATCCCGACAATATCCTTTATCAAAATATCCCCTCACCCTGGGACAAAGGAACGACATTACTTACCGAAGGGAATAAAATTTATCGGTTATCCGGCCAGCTTCCTAAAGCCACTCCGGATCTGGCAGAACAACTTAATGACCTTCCCGTTACCCGGTGGATCACTACCTCGATCCAAGACCAGAAAGTACAGCATTTTTCAGCCGCCCTAGGTCCCGAACTACTATTTCACGCTTATATCCCGGAAACGGTACTGCTCTCATCCTCATTAAATATTAATAGCTTTATTTTAGCCTTGGCAACATTCATGCTCGCAGTATCTATTCCTTTGATGCTATGCCTTTTCCGCCGTCATGTACTCACCCCTATTAATGTGGTGAATAGTGCACTTTGTCAGGTAAATAACGGTGAACCGATTCCCAATATTCCGCCGACAACCACAACTGAACTGAACGAACTGATTAATGCATTTAATAATTTAAATGACCGGCTAGATAGCTCAAATCAGAAAATCCATAATCTCGCCTATATTGATACGCTGACCGGACTACCCAACCGCACTCTGTTTCAACGTAATTTAATGCGTGCCATTCAATTTGCCGATCATCAAAACGAAGTGCTGGCTTTATTATATATCGATCTCGATAATTTCAAATCCATCAATGACAACATGAGTCACTCAACCGGGGATCAGCTGCTTCAGGTCATCGCCAACATCCTCAGAGAACTCTTACGCACAGAAGACATGGCAACGCGTATTGAATACCACTCTGAAAACGAAGCAGAAGAGATTAATAACTGTTCAAGATTAGGTGGTGATGAATTTACTATCCTTCTGCCTCATCTACATGCCCCATATCAGGCGGGTATGATTGCAGAGCGGATCAGAGATGCCATTAACCGGCCGATTCCGATTAATGAACATACCGTCTATATCACCGCCAGTATCGGTATTGCACTCTGGTCCAGTGATACCAAAGATGCAGAAGAGCTGATTGTATTTGCCGATCAAGCCATGTCACAGGCAAAAAACAGCGGTAAGAACAAGTACTGCTACTTCTCCCCGGCTATCAGTAAACAGACTAAAGAACGGGCGCAAATTGAACAGCGATTATATAAAGCTATGGAGGGAGAAAAGTTCGATCTCTATTACCAGCCAATTGTTGACAGTCTGGATCTGAAAATTCAGTCCTATGAGGCTTTAATACGCTGGAATGATGAGGAGCTCGGTTCAATACCTCCGGACAAATTCATCCATATTGCCGAAGAGAACGGTCTGATTACCCGAATTGGATCATGGGTTATCACTAACGTATGTGCACAGGTACATCAATGGCTGGAGGCCGGATATAAAGATTTCAAAGTAGGTATTAATCTGTCTGCTCTTCAGGTCAACAATGTAGATATTGTCAAAGAGATCGAAGCGAGCATCAGACACTATAATATTCCCTATCATGCCATCTATGTTGAGTTAACAGAATCTTCGGTTATTCAGGGTGACCAGAAAGCCATAAGCAACCTTCGAAAACTCAGAGATATCGGAATACAGGTTGCGTTAGATGATTTTGGTACCGGCTACTCATCACTCGGATACTTACGTGCCTTGCCGATTGATATCTTAAAAATCGACCACAGCTTTATTAAAGATATTCATGAAGGGAATAACAGTATTATTCTGTCTGCAATCGTGACAATGGCTCATGCTCTGCATATGAAAGTAATCGTAGAAGGCATTGAAGAGCAAGAGCAGCTCAAATATTTACCACAAACAAACAATGTGATGATTCAGGGATATCTTTTCAGTCGTCCCAAACCCGCCGACGAGGCCATATCATTATTGAAAAATCAGCGGGATCTACAGAACAAAATGTTTGAACAGAATAAAAAATGATGATTTTCATATCACAGAATGCCTTTAATTATCAGGCCCTCCGGCCCCGTGATGGTCTATGATCAAAATGTTCATACAGAGTGTAGGAGACAGTAATGACTATTGGTAAATCCACGATACTCTTCAGTTTATTTCTTGTCCTGGCGATACCTTTTACTGTGACTGCACAAGAGTGTTTTGCCGTAATCGTATCGGGTGGAGTCTCTCGCCCATTCTGGTCAGACGTGGTAGATGGCGCAGTGAAAGCCGGAGAAGAACTCAACGTAAAACTTTACATCCGGGGAACCATTAATGACAAAGATGCCCCCGGGCAAAAGATTATTCTCAATACTTTTATGAGCAACTACCAATGCCAGGGACTAGTTATCGCTCCTTCAGACCATTCCCGTAATGAAGATATCGCTCAGCTTAGCGAGAAAAATATCCCAACTGTCTATATCGACAGAGATACGGGGGGTAAACGGATCGCGTCAGTCACAACAGATAATTACGCTGCGGGGAAGCTGGCGGCGAAGAAAATGGCTCAGGTACTGAATTACCACGGTAAGGTATTATTATTGCGCTTACAGAAAGGCGTAGCTTCAACCGATGCCCGTGAGGCCGGATTTACGGATGAGGCCCAACACCTCGGGCTGGAAATTGTTGCAGATCCCCATATTGGTACCCGGGTTGGTGAAGCCAGGAGTATCGTAGCAGACACATTCCAGAATATAGAAAAAATTGACGGAATATTCACACCAAACGACACCACGACCATTGCCACTATTCTGGTTCGGGAACAGCTAAACGTACATCAGGATGCCGTTCTAATCGGTTTTGATGAAGACCCCTTTATCATAGACAGCTTAAAAAAACGAAAACTGACCGGTTATATCACTCAGTCGCCGTATCAAATTGGCTATCAGGGCGTTTATACCTTATACAATGCATTATATAAAAACATAAAAGCGACAGACGTAAAAACCCCTGTTATCTACGTCGATAAATGACCCTGGCGGGCTAATGTTGGTCAGTTAAGTTTAAAACGGCAGGCCGCTCATTCCCACGAGCATCTTCGCCTATTTTCAATTTTGTATACTGATAAAAAATTGTCGCTCCGGTTGATTCCCAATTTGCATCACTACATTGCAACCTGTTACTTACCAACTAAGCTTAATCTAAGAAGATAATCATGATGCATAAAGATTTCTGACCATAATACATGCACTGATTTCCTTAAAAATATAAAAATCGGACTCGGGCAGGTTGGCAATGGAATTCAAATTCAAGCATGCAAAATTCAGTATGAATTTAACCGTAGTGTCTACTTTCATACTTTTTGGTTTACTCATTATTTCTGTCGCAGTTGGCCTTCAGTATTATTTCTCTCAGACACTGGCAAAAACAGCGGCTACCGCTTCATTTAACGCCACCGCCCACAATATCAGTGAAAAAATTAATTATCTCGATACCGAAAGCAGTGGTCTGGCCCAGCTTCTTTCACGGTATCCCCGTATCACAGACGAAGCAGACAGTACATCAGTCACTCCATTAGTCCATGTCATGGCCGAAGCGATGACGCAGAAACCGTATCTGTATGCGATTTATATCGGTTATGAAAACGGGGATTTCTACGAACTTATTAATTTAGATAGCAGCAAAAATTTACGTAGCAGGCTGAAGGCATCTCAGCTGGATCGCTGGCTGACTATCCACATTCATAACACTGCGGCCGGGCGGGAACGGCAATTCAAATATTACGATGAACAGTTCAGACTGACCAATGAAAGCAGCGAACCAAGCCAATACTATGCCAATGTCCGCCCATGGTACAGAGAGGCTATGTCCGGGGCCGGCTCCATAAAAACGGCTCCCTATCTGTTTCATAATACCCAGTCCCCCGGGGTGACTTACGCCAGACGAATTCAGGATAGCAACAGTGTCATTGCCATTGATATATCCCTTGATACCCTGTCTGAATTTTTGCATAAAAACCGATTGTTTACCTCAGGTCAAACCATGATTTTTGATAAAAATGGGAAACTATCGGCCCATTCATTTACCCTTGTATCAAATCACCGGGTGTTAAAAACGTCTAAACTCCCTCTTTCACAGGAAGAACAACAATATATTGCCTCATTAGACGTATTGAGAGTATCAAATGAACGGAACTGGCCCCCGTTTGATTTCTCTTCCAGCGGTACTCCCCAAGGTTATTCCATTGACATCGTGAATCTTATAGCAGAAAAACTTGGGCTCAAACTGGAATACAGCAATGGTTACAACTGGCAGGAACTAACCCAATTATTTAACAGTGGTAAACTGGATGTTCTTCATTCCATATTCCAGACCGAATCACGTATCACGTGGGGACTATTCACCGATTCTTATATTGAACTTCCGCCCGTATTAGTGACCAGAGGTAATACCGAACAGCCGGCCTCGCTTGCACAATTAAATGGCAAATTACTTGCTGTTCCTAAAGGCTGGGCATTAGCCGAGTTAGTGAAAAATCAATACCCTGAGATTCAAATACTAGAAGTCGACGACTCACTCGAAGCCCTACAGGCAGTGCGGGATAATCGATCTCAGGGAGCACTGGAAACACAACAGGTTGTAAAATATCTGAGTGATCTCTACTCTATCCATAATCTTCAGTCTCAACCATTACATGATGTTTTCCCTCCTGAATCAGCTCAACAGCTTCGCATTCTTGTTCATAATGACAAACCAATGCTAAGAGAGCTGTTTAATAAAGCTATCGCATCAATCACCCCATCAGAATATTCAAAACTTAATGACAAGTGGTTAGGTGGCGGTAGTAAGGCAATCATTCAACGAGCGGCAACAGCCGGAATTGTGCCTGATCCGATTTTCGTTAAACTGGCAAACGAAACACGGACTGCCAACAAGATTGCCGATAATATTCGAATCGATGACATCCCTTTTACTATTTTTGTACATCGCATCAATTCCCGGCTCGGACCTGACAACTATCTGGGAATAATGGTTCCCACCTCAGAAATTCAAACACCTTATCTGGAGGTAGTCCGCCTGTCTATTCTGCTCACTCTTGCATTTTTAGTGCTGGCGTTACCGGTACTTTTCCTGTTCGCCAATATGATAGTGACACCTGTAAAACTCCTTGCGGACGAGAATCAAAAAATAAGGCAGCGGAAATTTAGAACGGTAAAACTCATACCCAGTCACATAAAAGAAATCAACGAGTTATCAAAATCAATTTATGTCATGGCCGGAGACATAGACGAGTATCAACTCAAACAACAAGAGTTAATGGATTCGTTTATCAAATTAATCGCTCAGGCCATTGATGAAAAATCACCTTATACCGGCGGACACTGCGCCCGGGTTCCCGAACTTGCCATCATGCTGGCTGAATCGGCCCATGCGTGTGAATCGCCCCCGTTTAAAGATTTTCGTATCGAAACTGACGATCAATGGAGAGAATTCAAGATTGCAGCCTGGCTGCACGATTGTGGCAAAGTCACCACACCTGAACATATTATTGATAAAGGAAGTAAGCTCGAAACCATTTATAACCGAATTCATGAAATTCGTACCCGGTTTGAAGTACTGTGGCGCGATGCCGAAATTGAGTATTGGAAAGGGATGGCATCGGGAGAATCTTCAATATCGTTAGAAGCAGACCTGATGCAGCGTTGTAAGCAAATCGAAGAAGATTTTGCCTTTATCGCCCGGTGTAATGTCGGCTCCGAGTTCATGGATGAAAAACACATTGAACAACTGAAAGAAATTGGACAACAGACATGGATAAGACATTTAAATGATCGGTTAGGACTTTCGCCGGAAGAAGAAAAACAACTTCAGGACATATCCGAACCCACACTTCCTGTGATCGAAAAATTACTTGCAGACAAAGCCGGACACACCATGGAATGGCCGGACTCGCCTCGGGATAAGATCACCAAAGATATCCGCATGGATATTCCGGAACTTCGGGCCAATTTAGGTGAAATTTATAATTTATCAATAAGTAAAGGTACGCTTACTGCGGAAGACCGTTATCGTATCAACGAGCATATCATTTCTACCATCAATATGCTGGAAGCGCTCCCATTACCAAAAGAGCTCGCACGGGTTCCCGAAATTGCCGGCGGCCATCATGAAACACTTATCGGCACCGGATATCCCAAACGCATGACGGCAGAATCTTTATCTGTCGAAGCCAGGATACTGGCCATAGCCGACATATTCG
>JBNKRC010000084.1:0-9005 GCA_050296215.1 Vibrio sp.
GACCGATGGCCGCCCCTTTCATCGGGCCTTCCATTGCACCGGGACCACAACCGGTACAAACATTGAGCTCCCTGAGTCCCAGCTCATGTCCTACGTCGCGAGTATACTGATATTCGGCCGGATTAATGGAGTGACCGCCCCAGCATACGACCAGATTGGGGGTGACGCCAGGAATCAGCGCACCGGAATTTCTCAGGATGGAAAAAATCAGATTGGTAATATGTACGGAATCCGTCAGTTTCAGGAGCTGATTGTCTGCAATATGCATATGTAAATAGACAATGTCCCGTAGCACTGAGAAGAGTAATTCCTGGATGCCCCTGATAATAATGCCATCTACAAAGGCTTCTGCCGGTGGATTGATTAGCTCAAGTTTGATCCCGCGTTCATTTCGTAGCACGTTAACATCAAAATTTTCGTATTTATCGAGAAGCTCTTTCGAGTTGTCAGTATCCGCTCCTGAGTTCAATACGGCGAGTGTACAGTTGCGGTATAACTGATAAAGATCGCAGCTTGATGCGGTTTTTTTCAGCCGTTCCACTTCCAGTTGAGACAAGAGGTTCATGCTTCCGGTCGGGTTTATTATTGTATTCATACTTTATTTCTCCCCACGCGGCTGTCACTTTATAGACCGCGTGTTTCCTCTTTGTTCATGACGGTACAAACAATACAGATGACGGTCATTCACTCCGGCCGCAGAGCGTATCAGTAAGCGGGATGATGGTCACCGGGTTGCAGCATCAATGACGGCGAGTTCAATAATACCAATTTTATTAGATAGTTAAATGTGATTTAGCCGTGTTTTAACTAAGGACACGTACGATTGGATAAGGTTATTTCAATAGTCCGGCATGGCAGAGGATATGAATAACGCAGGAAGGGGAAATTATTTCCAGTTAATGGTATTCGTACCTTGTTTTTTTGTTTCCGTCATTGCCCGGTATACCCGATCAAGGACATCTTCAGGCGTATCATTATCTTTGAAACTGACACTGGCCGCACTTAAGGTAATGGTCAGGCTCTGCTGTTTAAATTTGAATGGCAGGCTTTTTACTGTGTCCTGAACGTTCAGAATCTGCTTGTAGGTTTCTTCTTTATCCTGCTCCGGCAGGATCACGATAAACTCCTCGCCGGAGAAACGGGCTAACGTGTCGACGCCCGGGATTTCGTTCGCGAGAGTCCGGGATATGATCTTCAGGGCTTTATCACCGGCGGTATAGCCAAATTTCTCGTTAATATCCCGGAAATTATCGATATCAAATAAAATAATTCTAAGCTCGTGCTGAGACTTGATCCAGCGATGATACTCAAGTTCAAGACGTTCATGGAATGCGGCACGGTTATACACTTTGGTTAACGGATCCTGAAGCATACGTTCGGATTGCTCTTCCAGACGACGATGGTAGTCGAGGGTCGTTTCCTGGATCATTTCCATTTGGTTCTGAGTAAATGCCATCCTGTCAATCAGTGCTTTTTCGCGTTTTTCAGCGTGCATCAGTCTCTCAGACAGAGACTGGAGTTGAGTAAATAGCGGTGTCAGAGTGTCTCTTACCTGAGTTAAATCGTTGCCATCTTTAAGCGTGGACTGACTTTTACCTAATAGCTGGGTAAGTTCTAAATTCATTTCCTGATGTTGAACAAAGTACTCATGGCTTTGTTCGACATTTTCAGCGGTGCTTTTTAAGTGAGTTGCAATTGAACTGTTTAGCTGTTCGAGAAATTTCTCTGATGACTTTCTTTCATGTTTCGTCCCATCGATCACCAGTCTCAGTACATCAAGAGTGAGCTCCAGAAGCTGATTGGTTGAAACACCAACAAGCAGTTTGCTGCGGATATCCAATAGTTGATCGCCGGCATTTCCCTCAAAGTCTAATTCGGTGATCAGGGTCTGAAGCTCTTCAGACAGGCACATCAGCAGTTCTTTTTCTGCATTCTGATCGATATCATTCACAACAAGGTCAGGATTTGCAGAGATAATTTTGATGGCTCGCTCGTAAAGCCCGAGCAATTTATAGGCTTGTTCAGTTTTGGGAAGTGTTGCTGCTCCAGAGTAGCTTAGCAGATCCCTTAACTCCCGTTTTATCCGTGCAGGAAGCCCGGAAACACGTAACAATGTTTCGCCACTGTGCCGTATCTGGTAGTCAAGATTTGAATTCTGTTTTTCCATAACCAACGTTTGTTGCTTCAGGCCTCTCTCGATAAGGGCCAGTTTAGGGACCAACTCACTGATGGATTTATTATTTTCTAGCGCTTGTCTTAACTCGGTCAGTTGTTGGTTTAAGCTTTCATTCTCGCCCTGGCATGCTTTTATTAAGGCGTTTAAAAGTCGCTTCAGGATGTTTTGCTCTCGAGTAAATCTGAATGAAGAATCACGTTGCGCCAAACGCACTTTCTCCAGCTGAAGTTTCAGCTCAAGTAGCTTTTCCTCAATATTACTTTCAGATACACCCATATGCAACCGGTTTGATTTAGTTACGAAAAAGTAAGGAGGCAGGATTTCCTGCGAATTAACTTATCGATAATAACAAATAATTTACTTACGTCACGGGGTAACTTTATCTACAAATAAATTTTTTATCTATCTTTTAGCAATTCTTTGATGTTCTCCTCATTCTTGCAAGATGAGTGAACTTTGATTAGGCCATGACTGATTGCCTGGCGGCAGGCTTTACGTATGTTATTGGAAGCAAAGCTCGCTGCCGGGGCGTTATCGATTGCTTTGAGATAAACCCAATGACTGGTTTTTTCTATTATGCTTAACTCCCGTGATGCGTCCGTGGCCATCAGTAATATATCAAGTAATTCTTTCTCATTTATTACCGTATACGCACGAGGTAAAAACGGATAGTCGGCGATACCCATGCGAATAATTCGGTTCAGATCCCGGCTGGGCTGAAACTCATCTATCCAGCTTTTGATTTGTTCAAATAATTCTTGTGGCGGTGCATCGCGATCCTGGTTTTTCTCCACATAAAGCAGGTTTGCATCGGTAAAATGGAACAGGCGAACGTTGTCTCCCAATTTCTCTTTTAAGAAATTACCGAAAGCCCGTTCTAGCTCCAGGCCCGCCGTGTATCCATATTGCAGATACATATTGCGTAGAAACGGTACGTCGATCATCGCAAAACGGAGTCTGTCGCTGAGCGGCTCGTGGATGAGTTCACCAATATGCCACTGTTCGTATGTCCGGCTGGTTTTACGCAGTGAAGAGGGAAGGTTTGCGTTCAGCATGCGTAAGTTACTTAAATTTGAGCGGGAATGGGTAAAAAGTCTGCCATTGATTTGGTCAATTTCTTCTTCCTGACGGCGGATAACCAGGCCCCGGCGTAAAATAATCAGGAAAAAAATAAAAGTTAAGGCAAAGAGGGCAAATGATATATTTTTCGATCTTGAGTAACGTTGTTCAAGTGATTGCAGCTTTTCCTCTTGTCCGATCAGGTGGAGTGTTTGTTCGACAAATTCTTGCTGTTGCCGAAAGGCATCTTCACTGATTTGATTCAGTTTTACCTGATTGATCTGACTTAGCTGATTGTATTTTTTTGCGTAGGTCAGGGCCTGAGCAATGTTGTCCAGACGTTCACTGATTTGGGATAACAGTTTGTAGGTATTTAGCTCAAGATCGGGTTGCTTGGTCGTTTTAGCTAAGGTTAGCGATGACATTCCCAGCTTTTGAGCTTCATTTAACTGATCCTGATGAAAAGCCAGACCGGTTTGGAGTAGCGTTGCCCGAGCCCTTAAGGAAGCAATATCGCTTTGATTAAGCAGGCTGATGGCACTGCTCAGGTATTGTTCAGCTAGCGGGTAGTTATACAACTCGTAGTAAGTTTCAGCGAGTTTGATCCGGATATCAATATACTGGCTGATGTGATGATTGGTTTTTTCGTGATCCAGTACGTTTAGGTAATGTACCAGAGCGAGGTTGAACCTGCCTTGTTGGTAGTAGGTATCTCCCATCAGAGTCAGTACATGAGCCAGTACCGGGACATGGCTGTAGCCATCGTAGAAATCCGCGGCCTGCCCTAAATAAATCAGTGCGCGATCATACACGCGACGTTCATAAAATACCTCGGCTAACAGGGTGTTGGCTTTGGCAAGCTGAGCACTGGCATTGGCTTCTACTGCACTCCAGTAGGCAATGAGCAGTTCAGACAGCGCCGGATTGTAACGCTGGTGATTGAGAAAGTGCTGACCCGTTGCAAGATGGTAACCGATTAAGCGCTGATCTGAGGATTGCTGCTCGGCATACTCTTTCGCCTGATCAAAATAGTGTTGTGCGGCATCCATATCATCCGCATCTGAAGCGATCTCTGCCTGAAGCATCGTAGCCTGATAGTGGAGACGTTGAGTGATGAGTTTCGCATGTTCAAATTTATCAAGAAGGGTTTTTAAGTGTGCTAAACGTTCGATGGCACGATTGGTATCATTAGTGAGTATCCACTGAAAGCGGATATCGGCTAACCTTAATTCCAGCTCTTTATACGGCAATTTATATTGCTGAGTGACCTCTTTGGCCTGATCGAGATAATGCAGAGCCTGCTCTTGATCGTTCAGTTTCCATAATGCCCGGGCCAGAATGGATAATGCATCCACGGTGGCCCCGGGCGTTCTGGTCTGATTGTCATGGTTGTCGTCGGCTCTGTTCGAAGGGCTTTTTTTCACCGTACCGATAATCGTGCGTTTAGCCAGGTATTCGCTGGCAATAACTCTGGCTTGTTCGGGCGAAATATCCAGCAGCAAATTAGCTTCACTTAACGTTGGTGATGCAAACTCGTTGGCATGGGCCAGGGCTGTCAGCAGCACCGAAAGTAAAATAAAAAACCCTTTGATTAATTGCATGTTTATACTCGTTTCACTCCGGCCGTAACTTATTGACGCGCCAGACGGGCCAAGTTTGCCGGGTCGTGGTTTTCTGTCGAACGGTATGGATTTATATCCAGGCCGCCACGACGAGTATAGCGAGCATATACGGTAAGTGTATCAGGATGGCAATAGCGCTGAATATCAGTGAAGATTCGCTCAACACACTGCTCATGGAATTCATTGTGTTCACGGAAGGATACAATATAGCGAAGCAGAGCCTCTCGGTTAATTTTATTTCCCCGGTAGTGAATCTCCACACTGCCCCAGTCTGGTTGGTTAGTGATCAGACAGTTGGATTTAAGCAGATGGCTATGCAGGGTTTCTTCAACGATTTCGTCGCTGATTGAATCTTTTAATAACGAGGCATTAAATTGGTAGTTATCAATTTCTATATCCTGATCGTCAATACACTCGCCTTCCATTGAACCGATACGCTGATGAGCAAAATCCTCAACGGATCTCAGGCTCACCTTAACGGTTTCACCGGCACATTCAGACAGGTCGTTAACCAGGCGCTCACAAACCGCTTCGCGGCTGGCGAATTTGGACTGGTTGAAACTGTTAAGGTATAACTTAAACGATTTGGATTCGATAAGGTTCGGGCTGGTGGCCGGAATCGTGGCGTAGCCGATCGCAACCTGAGGCAGGCCTTTCTCATTTAACCAGGACAATTCATAAAGCGTCCACACGTCACAGCCTTTAAACGGCAGGGTGTTGCCCAATGCTAAGTCATCACGATTTAAGCTTCTTGGTACGGGCTGAAGCAGAGTCGCGTCATATTGAGAAGAATAACTTACTTTTTTCCCCAGAGTGAGGGCGGTAAGTTCTTTGGCATCGGAATAATTACTCATAATCTTGGCTTATTTCATTTAGAATACGGGAATTTTACGCAATCCCTCCTCTCGTGTCATTAACGGGACGATGAGTATTTTCGGAGTATCCAATGAGTCAATCGGTTAAGCTGGCATTAAAACAACTTGGTGAGCGTTATTGCTCCGCCTATCTATTCGCCCACAATACTCTGCCTGTGAGTGAAGAATTAGCCAATCTTGATTCTCCGTGTATTCAGATCCGGTCAGGGGATGGTGTTGAGTGGAAGATGACCGAAAGGGAAGAGTCGGCCGATTTTGCCAATGTTGAACAAGCGATAGAGCTGACTTTGCATCAGGCGATCAAGGATTTTTATGGCTCCTGTTACAGCGCGGATATGGAGTTAAGCTGGCAGGGCAACCCATTGACTCTGCTTCAGATATGGAATGACGATGATTTTGTTCGTTTGCAGGAAAACATTCTGGGACATCTGGTGACTCAACGTCGTCTGAAACTGAAACCAACGGTTTTTATTGCGGCGACCGATGCCGAACTGGATGTGATTTCTATCTGTAATCTGACCGGAGAGGTGATTCTGGAACGATTGGGAACAAACAAGTGGGATGTGCTGGCACCGGACTTGGTGACATTCCTTGAAGCGGCAGAGCCGAGGGTGTAGCACGATGTATTTAGTTGAACTGCAATTTGAATGCTTTGACAACACCACGTTAACGGCGGTTGATAAAGCGATTAACGGATTAATGGAAGCATTACGCTACAACGGGCAGATCTTAGGCCGGGAATTCCCCGTTACGATGGGGGATGCGGAGTTTTTTGTCCGGGCAGTATGTCCGGAAAAGGATAGCCTGCATCCTAAATATCATTCGGATTTTGTAAAAGTATGTCTTAACCGGCTCAATGATGCCGCTTTACTTGGCCCGAAAATTAAACTGTTGGGCCGGGATATTAACTCGGAACAGACGGCGGAAGAGGTTCATCCCGGCTGGCAGATCCTGTATACCACTTATGTGCATACCTGCTCACCACTGCGTAGCGGTGATACATTCCAGCCGATTCCGCTTTACCGGAACCCGCCAACACTTAATGGTGATCATAAGGCGCTTATTAAGTGGCAGACGGAATGGCAGGCATGTGATGAACTACAGATGGCCGGAGGCTGTAAAGCTGAATTTGCTGCGCTACATGAAATCACCGATGCCTATAGTGATCTGTTCCGTCGTGGATGGAATTTGCGCGGACGTTTGGAATATATTACAAAAATTCCGACATACTACTATCAGTATCGGGTTGGTGGTCACAGTCTGGCGGAAGAAGAAGCGCGTAAGTGTCCGGGGTGTGGAGGTGAGTGGCGGGTTGAACAGCCCATTCATGATATTTTCCATTTTAAATGCGACCAGTGCCGGATTGTGTCAAATATCTCCTGGGATCATCTGAAGTAGAACGTTTTTGGATGCTCAAAAAAAACCGATGGATTTGCCATCGGTTTTAAGTGTTGCGCAGACATTAAGTTTCAGTATAAGAAATCTTACCAGCCTTTAACCACACCGCCTTTAAACAGTTCCTGCGCTTTTTCGTATACTGCTTCAGTCTGATACGCTTTGACGAAATTCTGCACATTTTCGCTGTTTACGTTGTCTTCACGAGCCACAATCAGGTTCACGTATGGTGATTCTTTATCTTCAACAAACAAACCATCTTTCTGTGGCGTTAAATCCAGCTGAGAGGCAAATGTGTTGTTGATTACGGCAACATCAACGTCGTCCAGAGAACGGGGAAGCTGAGCTGCATCCAGTTCCAGAATGTCAAAATTGCGTGGATTGCCGGTGATATCCGCTACCGTTGCAGTCAGACCTACGTTATCACGTAGCTGAATTAATCCTTGTGCCTGAAGCAGCAGAAGAGAACGGCCTAAGTTAGTTGGGTCATTTGGAACGGCAATACGAGCACCATCTTGTAATTCTTCAATAGAGGTGATGGTTTTTGAGTAGCCCGCAATAGGGTACACAAAAGAATTACCTGCAATGGCCAGTTTATACTGACGATCGGCAATTTGCTGATCCAGATATGGTTTATGCTGGAATGCGTTAATATCAATCGAACCATCTTCTAATGCGGCATTTGGTGTGACGTAGTCGGTAAAGGTTACTAATTCAACATCCAGGTTGTATTTTTCTTTCGCAACCTGTTTTGCCACTTCTGCAACCTGAGCTTCTGCTCCTGCCATTACGCCCAGTTTAATGGTATTGGTTTTCGCTGTTTCATCGCCACAGCCTGCCAGGATTAAGGTTGTTGCCGCAGTTGCGACAGCAAGTAATTGTTTTAGGTTGAATTTCATTATTATTCTCCAAAAAATTTTGATTTTATTGTGTTTATCTGTGGTCAACGCGACGGACGATAAAATCACCGACGCTTTGAATGAGTTGAACTAAGATGATCAGCATGATGACGGTGACGATCATGACGGTCATATCATAACGATAAAATCCGTAACGAATGGCAACGTCGCCGAGACCGCCGCCACCAACCGTTCCTGCCATGGCTGAATAGCTGACGAGTGTAACCAGGGTAATGGTGGCCGAATTTAAAATGGTTGGCAGCGCTTCTGGCAGCAGCACCTTCAGAATGATCTGACGAGGTTTTGCTCCCATTGCTAAAGCGGCTTCGACCAGCCCGGCCGGAACTTCGATAAGTGCCCCTTCGATTAAGCGGGCAACAAAAGGTACTGCACCGATAGTCAAAGGAACGATGGCTGCAGTGGTGCCGATAAAAGTACCAACAATAAGTTTGGTTAGTGGAATAATCGCGACCATCAGAACTAAGAAGGGTACTGAGCGTCCGATATTGACTACCGCTCCCAGTGACCGGTTAAGACGAGGATTGGCAAGCAGACCATTTTCCTTGGTGGTGTGCAAAACGACACCAAGCGGAATTCCCAGCGCAAAACCAACTATGCCGGATACGGCCACCATATAAAGTGTTTGCCAGGTTGCTCCGGCAATTAAAGTGCCATTTTGGCTAATCCAGTCGAGCAGTATTTCAGTTGACATAGCCAAGTACCTCTACATTCACTTGATGCTGACGAAGAAACTCCAGCGCTTGTTGTGTCTGGCTTGCCTCACCGATAAGTTCGGCGGTGAGCATGCCGAATTTGACGCCGCCGGCGTAATCAATATCTGAACTCAGGATATTTACATCCACGGCAAAGTTACGTGAAATTTGCGATACCAGCGGTGCGTCAACGGTTGCTCCGGTAAACTCCAGACGGATCAGCGGGACATAATTTTCTGTTGGTTCGGCGATTAGGCGTTGTGCAA